>NZ_CAKTYH010000079.1 GCF_934632265.1 uncultured Senegalimassilia sp. | reverse complement strand
GCCCCATTGCGGCACCTCGAGCGCGACGGCAGTCCACCGCGCCGAACGTATCGGAATGAACTGAATCAGGCTCCACCTTCACGGGTTTCACCTGCATGGGTCTTTTAGGAAGCACTGCCCAGAGCACCAGATACGCAAGGCCCGCAAGGCCGAGCGACAACACTGCGAACGTCAGGAACAGGATGCGCACCACCAACGGGTCGACATCGAAGCGCTCGGCGATTCCGGCGCACACGCCCCCTACCAGCGCATTGCGCGACCGGTATAGCTGGCGCGTTCGACTCACCGCTCCTCCTGACCTGCCTTGCCATCGGATGCCTGCGAGGCGTCGTCGGATATGCGCTCCACGCGCACCGCAAGGATGCGCCGGCGTCGCATGGAGTGGATGGTGAAGCGGTAGCCGTCCTTTTCGAAGGAGTAGCCCATTTGCGGAACGGTGTCCAGCATGCTGAGCACCCAGCCGGCTATGGTCTCGTAGTCCTCGGACTCGGCAAGCGGCCAGCCCATTTCCACGGCGTCCTCAACAGGGAAACGACCGTCGGCAAGCCACACGCCGGGACCTTCCTGCTTCAGAATGGGGCGTTCGCGATCGGTTTCGTCCACGATCTCGCCCACGATCTCCTCGACGATGTCCTCGACGGTAATTAAACCATCGGTCCCACCGTACTCGTCCACCACGATGGCCATCTGTTGCCGTTTCGTTTGCATTTCGGCCAGAAGCGGGAACACGTCCTTGGATTCGGGCACGAACAACGGCTCGAAGGCGTATTCGACCGCCAGGTCGTCGCCACGGCCGTCGAGCACGGGGGGCACCAGGTCCTTGTAGTGGACCACGCCGACGATGCGGTCGATATCCCCTTGGAACACCGGAAGGCGCGAATATCCCGTTCCCATCATGCGGTCCACCGCCTGACGCACGGTTTCGGTATCCTCCACCAAGATCATGTCGACGCGCGGCGTCATGATCTCGCCTGCGTCCATATCGCCCAGATCCAAGATCTCGTGGATC
The DNA here is from genome assembly GCF_934632265.1 of uncultured Senegalimassilia sp. Taxonomy (GTDB): domain Bacteria; phylum Actinomycetota; class Coriobacteriia; order Coriobacteriales; family Eggerthellaceae; genus Senegalimassilia. Next base: position 8,322 of record NZ_CAKTYH010000079.1, on the reverse strand, counting down.
ATGCGCTTCTCGTCATCGAGTAGATCGTCGCTGTCCGCCACGAAATCCTTGATCTCGTCCTCAGCCGACAGGGCTTGGCGCTTCGGTGCGCCCAAGAAGCCGAAAATGCCCTTCAATCCCTTTTTGCCGTCGCCGTCTTCGTTTTTCCCGTTCATGCGCTAAAACCGCTCCTAGTGATAATTTCCTTTTGAGCTAGCCTACATGACATACAGCGCAATCGCCAGGAATTGCAGCACGCTTCCCGCCACAACCCACAAATGGAATATGGAGTGCATGTACGGGATTTTCTTCAGCACGTAGAAGATGCAGCCGACCGAGTAGCAAAGACCGCCTGCGACCAGCAGCCACAGGCCCGCAGCGGGGATGGCTTGGATAAGCGCCGGCAGGAACCCCACGATAGACCAGCCCAGTGCAAGATAGAGCACCGCAGAGATCCAACGCGGGCGGAAAACCCAGAACGCCTCGCAGGCAACGCCTATCACGGCAAGCACCCAAACGAACGCGCACAGCACGATACCGTTCGAATCGGCAAGGGAGATCAAGCAGAACGGCGTGTACGAGCCGGCGATGAACAGGTAGATGCAGCTATGGTCCAGCACCTTGAACACGCGCTTGGCCTTGTCGACGGCCAACGCGTGATACAGCGTGGACATGGTGTATTCCAGCAGCATGGTGAGCGTGTACACCAGCGCGGCGAACAGCAGGATGCCGCCGCCATGGCCAACCGCCTTCACCACAAGGATGGGGATGGCTGCGATCGCCAGAAGCGCACCGATGCCGTGCGAGATGGAGTTCGCTATCTCCTCGCCTAGCGTATATTCGCGCACGTTGTGCTTCCTGTTCGCCTCGTTCGCAGAGGTTTGCGCAGTCTCGTTGCGATGCGCTCGAGCCTCGCGCAGGTCGCGCGGCTTGAACTGCGACGGCGTCCAGGCATGGGAAGACGCGGCCCCAGCAGGGGTTTCAGATGCGCCGGAAGGCATATCCGGCGATGCGGGGTATGTCGTTTCAGTATCCATAGGCACCAGTTATACCACACACGCAGTATAACGGCTCCCGTATGCTGCGCGCCCGTAGCGAAGCGGCTGCGCAACGGAAGCCAGCGTCTTGCAAGCGGCGTTATACTTGGAAACGGAACACCTGGCGCCACGCGCCGCAGGACCTCGATACCAAGGAGCGCACATGCAGTACGACGAGCTGAAAGAGCACATCAAGCAAGCCATGAAGGCACACGACAAGGTACGCCTTTCCATCCTTCGCCAAGTTCACGGCGAGATCAAGGACATCGAGGTGAACGAGCGCCGCGAGATCACCGAGCAAGACGTCGACGATATGACCAAGCGCGTCATCAAGCAAACCAAGGAAACGCTGGAAGGCTCCATCAAGGCCGGCAACGACCAGGAGCGCACCGACATGCTCACCGCCCAGGTCAAGATGCTCGAGGAGCTGCTGCCCCAGCAGCTTGCCGGCGAGCAGCTTTCCGCGCTCATCGACGTCGTGCTGTCCGAAACAGGCGCGACCACGAAGAAGGAGATGGGGCGCGTCATGGGCGAGCTCACCAAGCGCACCGGCGGCAACTTCGACAAGGCCGCTGCCGCAAAGGAGCTGCAGGGCAAGCTGGCCTAACGAAGCGCCGGTAAGCGAATAGCGAAAGCGCCGCCTGCAACGCTGGCGGCGAAAGCGAACGGGCCCGAAGGCGATGCACGCCTTCGGGCCCGTTCCACAAACCCCTACTCGAAATGCTCGGCAGCCTTCTCCAGCTGCTCGATGATGTCGATGCTCTGCGGGCACATGGCCTCGCACGCGCCGCATTGGATGCAGTCGCTCGCACGGCCCGGCGCCGCCTGCCAGCTATATTGCTGCTTGGCGAACTCGGTGTTCTCCGTTTGAACCTCCAGGTTCAGCAGGTTCATGATCTCGGGAATGGCAACCTGCTGCGGGCAGTCCTTCACACAGTAACGGCAATTGGTGCACGGCACCGTTGGCACGGAAGCCAGCACCTCGCACGCCGCATCGAGCGCCTTCTGCTCCTCCGGGGAGAACGCTCCGCCGTGCTCGTGCCATTCGGCGACGTTTTGCCTTACCTGGTCGGGCGTGGACATGCCGGAAAGCACGGTGAGGACGCCGAGCTGGTTGTAGCAGAAGCGATACGCCCACGACGCCTGGCTCAGATCCGGGCGCGCTTTAAGCAGCGGCGCCGCAACGGCCGCCGGCAGATCGGCCAAACGGCCGCCGCGCGCGGGTTCCATGATCACCACCGGCTTACCATGCTTGCGGGCAACCTCCATGTTGCGGCGCGATTGCACCACAGGGCTCTCCCAATCCAGATAGTTCACCTGCAGCTGGATGAAGTCCACTTCGGGATGCTCGTTGAGCAGCTGGTCGAGCGTCTCCGCGCCGTCGTGCATGCTGAAGCCCACGTTGCGGATCTTGCCAGCGGCCTTCATCTCCTGCGCCCATTCCCACAAACCGAAGTCGTCGAACTTTTTCGTGCGCTCGCCGCCCACGTTGTGCAGCAGATAATAGTCCACATAGTCGGTGCCCAAGCGCTCAAGGGAGGTATTCAGGCAAGCCTTGGCGGTTTCGGCATCGGGCAGCGCCCAAGCAAGGCACTTCGTGGCGATGGTGAAGCTCTCACGCGGATAGCGCCCCACCAGCGCCTCGCGCAACGCCACCTCGGAATGCCCGTCATGATAGACGAACGCCGTATCGAAGTACGTGCCGCCGGCGTCCATGAACAGGTCGACCATCTCCTTAACCTGGTCGATGTCGATGGCGGTGACGTCCTTGGGGTCGGTCAGCGGAAAGCGCATGCAGCCGAAGCCGAGCTTCGGCACGGTAGTGTTGCTTGCAGTCATCAAATGCTCCTCTCGTTGCATTCGATGGTAAAGGCTAGAGCGCACTTCAGGTCAAGGGCAGCTTGAAACGATGGCGAAAACCTACTTATCGCGTACCTCGTCCTCATTCCACACCAACGTGGTTATGCTATGCCCCGCCGCCTTGCACTCCGCCGTGAACTCCCCTTCCGACACCAGGAACTTTCGCGGCCTGGCATGACGGTTCAGCACGACCAACGCGCGCGACCCGTCGGGACGCAGGAAGCCCACGGTCTCCAGGTCGTCGGTATACCGGGACGTCAGGAAACGACGCGATCCCACCGGCGCAAAACGGGAGAAGTGCGCCATATAGAAGAACGACCGGTTTGCCACCAGCTCGCGCTTGTCGCGATCGTACATCAACGGCGCCTCGCAGAAGTTGCGGGCATGGTTCGGCCCGCCCTTCTCGTTGAGCAGCAGGTTCCAATCGATGAATCCGGCAGCGCCTGCGTTCAGGCTGCCTATGACGGCATGCGCATACTGCTCGGCCTTGCGTTCCTGCGTGGCCTTGCGATCCTCACCGCGCGTGTATTCCACGCAGCCTTCGGTGAACAGCAGCTCCTTGTCAGGCCAGCGTCGCGCCACTTCGTCCACCTGCTCGAAATGATCGCCTGCATACCAATGGAACGCCACGCCCGCAAAAGCATCAGAGGCGACCGTGCCCTCGGCTCGCCAGCCGGCGGCGGCAAGAGGCAGCTTCCCCGCCTGGCTCACCGACGCCCCGAAGGTGGACTGAACGCGCGACAATATCTTGTCGGTGTTGTGATCCCAGGCGAACAGCTTCACGTCACCGTGGCCCGAAGCATCCAGCGCCGGACGCAGATACGCCGCCGCAAATTGAGCCTCCTCCTCCGCGCTGAACAGGCACGAATCCCACGCTTGGCTTGCCATAGGCTCGTTTTGCACGCTCATGCGGCTTATGCGCACGCCCTCACGAGCATACGCGTCCACATATTTCGCCAGCACCTCAGCCCATGCCTCATACTGCGAACGACGCAGCTTCCCTCCGCCGTTCATGCGGCGGTTGGTCTTCATGAACGCCGGCGGGCTCCAAGGGCTTGCGAACAACTGCAGCTGCGGGTTCACCGCAAGCCCGCACTTGATGAACGGAAGCAGCAGCTGCCTGTCGCGGCTTATGGTGAACGACCGCAAGCCGGAATCGAAAGGCCGCACATACGAATAGTTACTCAACGCGAAATCGCAGCTCTGGATGTGCGTGCGGCACAAGCTGTACGCATTTCCGCCGGCTGCCGGATCGCCATCCTTCGCTCCCCCGAAGCACAGCAGCAGAAAACGGTCCTGCAGCTCGGGAGGCATCAAGGCGAACACGTTGGCCGCCGCCTCCGTGAACGCCCCGCCGAACCCCGAGATGCGCTGATACGCCACATCGGGACGACAGGTGATCAAGTTGAGTTCGGCATTGGGATTGCGCACGAAGCCCAGCTCATCTTGGGACAGCGTGTTATGCGCGTCCGTAACGTAACGCTTCATGGCAACTACCCTTCAGGCTCCAAGGCGCCCGCCAGCACCTGCATGCGGGCCTCGACTTCCTCGATGATCCGGCTGCAATCCTTCAGCTCGCTGCTGGCATCGATGCCCTGCACCTCGCTGACGGCTTTGTACTTCAAATCGTGCTCCAAGCTTGCCCAGAAGTCCATGGCCAGCGTTCTCAGCTGGATTTCCACGGGAATGGACTCCTTCTTATCCATGAAGAACACGGGGATGCGCGCGATAACATGAAGGCTTCGATACCCGTTCGGCTTCGGCGCGGCAATATAATCCTTCACCTTCACGATCTCAAGGTCATCCTGGCGATTGAGCAGCTCGAACAGGCTGTACACGTCCTGGATATAAGGGCAGATCACGCGAATGCCGGCGATATCGAGAATGTAACGCTCCATGTTCTCAAGCGTTGCCTCATACCCGTAGCGCCCGATCTTCTCATAGATGCTCGCAGGGGTCTTCAAGCGGCTTTCGATATGGTGGATGGGATTGCGATGCTTCTTCAGGTTCAGATCCTGGTCCAAAATCTCCAGGCGCACCTGCATCTCCCTCATAGCGGCCCGATACTTCTGCATAATCGACTGGGTCTCCACGCTAGCCTGATGCAGCTTCTCCATGCTCTCGGAGGTCATATGCAGATTCCCGTTCATATCGAACGCCGAAAGGTCGGGCACATTCGGAACGGGCAGTTGCTTTGCAGCGTTGTCCTCCACTGTACGCCCCTGCAGCCTTTCCGCGGCTTCGGTCGAGGGTTCACCGGTCGTACTCATCAGCTTGCTCCTTCTCCGCATCTTGCCGATGCGACGTAATCGCGATTCACGCAGTTCGCGCATTGAAAATACGCGCCGTAGGCCTAACGGCTTACGGCGCGTGCTATTGATTGAAGTTATGGTACCGCAGGGATAGCCAGGTTTACAGAGCGGCAAGGGCTTTCTTACCGTTCCGTTACCACAGTCTGTCTCCCGTTCAGGCGATCGCGCCTACTTGCGCAAATCGGCCTTCGCCTGCTCCCACAAGCGGTTTTGCTCCTCGCAGGTCATATCCTCAAGGCGTACGCCCTGCTCAAACGCAGACCGCTCCATGGCAGACCAGCGCGTACGGAACTTGCGGCAGCTTGCCCGCAGCGCGTTCTCGGAGTTCACGCCCATACGACGAGCGACGTTGACCAGGCTGAACAGCACATCGCCCAGCTCCTCCTCCACATGGGCAATTGCCTCAGGGTCGCCTTCGACCTTGCCGTTGGCCGCCTTCGGCGCCTGGTCGTATGCCTCGTTCAGCTCATCGATCTCGCTTCGCACCTGGCCCCAAACATCTTCGAGCGTTTCCCATTCGAATCCGGCCGCAGCCGCCTTGCGCGATATCTTCTGCGCCTGCATCAGAGCCGGAAAGCTCACCGGCACGCCATCCAGCAACCCGGCCGGCGGTTCGTCTCCGCTTTCCTCACCAGCCTGGTCGGCCGCCTGTTTTTCCCGAAGCTTCACCTTATCCCACAGGTTCAATACCTCGGATGCGCCAGCTGCCGCCTCATTCCCGAACACGTGCGGATGGCGCCTGACCATCTTGGCATCCACGTCCGCCGCAACATCCTCGATATCGAACTCGCCCGCATCGGCTGCAATCTGACTTTGCAGCACCACCTGCAACAGCACGTCACCCAGCTCCTCGCGCATATGGGCAACGTCGCCCGTCTCTATGGCATCGACCGCTTCGTAGGCTTCCTCGATCATGTTATGGGCAATGGACGAATGCGTCTGCTCGCGATCCCATGGGCAGCCATCTGGGGCTCGCAACGCCGATATCGTGGCCACGAACTGGTCGAATGCGGGATGCTGCTCAGGATGCGCCGCCCGCTCAAGCGCATTCTCATGTTGCGATGCCGACATACCATGCTCCTTTATCGAGTTTCGTTTGCTGAAGAGTATACCCTCCAACGCGACGAAGCCGCCTAACCTCGAGCGTCGCGCCCGTATTTACGGCAAGACGTCCCATAGCACCCAAGGAATTTGACCCGTTTCCCCACGATGCCCCGCAGCCAAACCCCCGAAGGACCGCACTCGCCTTTCCACCCACTGACTTAACTAAGAGCTTTGTTCCTCCATCGCTCTCTACCAACCCGCCGCGCCTTGACGACACGCCAAGCTGCAGGTTCCGCGCACATAGCCCACATTGATGCGGCTATCGGGTATTATTGACCCTAGGCAACACCGAACAGGAAGAACGGCTCATGATCATCAACGTCAGCACCATAGACGATCCCCGCCTTGACGCATACGCGCGTCTAACGGAGGTGCAGCTGCGAAACAAGCTCGAACCCGAGAAAGGCATGTTCATCGCCGAATCGTCGAAGGTCATCGAGCGCGCCGTCGCAGGCGGCATGCAACCGCTGTCGCTGTTGATGGAGGAGAAATTCCTTCCCGGTATGCAACCTATCATCGAGCAAATCGAGCAACGCTATCCAGATTTCGATTTACCGGTGTTTATCCTTCCCCATGGTCAGCTCAAACAGCTGACCGGTTTCGAGCTCACTCGTGGCGCACTCGGAGCATTCCGACGCCCCATCGCCTCAAGCGTTGAGGAAGTTTGCCGCAATGCCCGAAGAATAGCCGTGCTCGAGGACATCACGAACCACACCAATGTCGGAGCCATCTTCCGCAGTGCGGCAGCGCTCGGCATCGACGCTGTGCTCGTCACGCAAGCTTGCTACGACCCGCTCTATCGCCGAGCAGTCCGCGTATCCATGGGAACCGTGTTCCAGGTGCCTTGGGCCCGCATCGGCGCAGATTCCGGCGCTACAGGAGCTGGCTCTTGGGCCCACGACGGTATCCCGCTGCTGCACAGCCTGGGATTCAAGACCGCCGCGCTGGCGCTGTCCGACGATTCGGTTTCCCTCGACAACCCTCAACTGGCCAGCGAGGAACGCTTGGCCCTGGTGCTAGGCACCGAAGGCGACGGCTTGGCATCCAGCACCATCGCAAAGTGCGACTACACCGTGCGCATCCCCATGGCCCACGGAGTTGACAGCCTCAACGTAGCAGCAGCAAGCGCCGTAGCATTCTGGGAACTGCGCGCAAAGTAGCAAATCCCCCAGTCCTCACGCAGGAGCGCGGCCACGCGCCTGGAAGAAGCACCACAAATCGATACGCCCTGTTGCGCACCGTCAATAAGAGTTCGACGAACCATGTCCTATTTTAATTTGAGAGCGTCAAAAATGGCCGCCAACGAATACGCGCAAGCGGCCAATTGAACCATCCTCGAATTGCCTTGGAATTATTTAACGACCAGTACAGGAACCTTTGCCCCAGCAAGCACCTTGTGGCTAACGCTGCCCGTGTATTCCTTCAAACCGGACAGACCCCTGTTGCCGATAACGATCATGTCATAGTCACGCTGATCGGCAAGTCGAAGGATTTCGCTAGCAGGGTTGGTGCCGGTCAGCAGGAGCGAATCCGTACGAGATGCAACATCATCGCCCATATCATTGGCGGCAGCGGCCAACAAATCCTCGCCATCAGAGATCATCAAGTCCAAAATGCTTTGGAAGCTAGCCATTTGATCAGAGTTCAACATGGGAATCGGCACCACATACACAAGGTTGATATGGGCGTTCGGATTAGCGACAGCCAATTCCGATGCAGTCGCCAACGCCTTTTTCGAGCCCTCAGACTCATCAAATGCAACAAGCATCTTATCCACAGCCATAATGAATCTCCTCCCTTGCAGTCCGAATCAGCAGACCGCAAAATCGCGAGCAATCACTCCAATCCCTAACCTGAAGTATAGTCGACTTACCCTCCACAGTTCATACACAATTCGGTAACAGCAAGCACGACATCCAAAGCTAGTTCAATACCGACCCCAAATCCAGATAAGATTTCACATCTTGCCATACATTAGCATCCCCCAAAACGCAGAGAGGCCCGCAGGGTTTAGCCCCCTGCGGGCCTCT
>NZ_CAKTYH010000078.1 GCF_934632265.1 uncultured Senegalimassilia sp. | reverse complement strand
CAAGCTACTCAGGGAAGGCCGACTATTGTCTCTTGACATCTCGATGGGCATATGAGGGGACGGAGGTGTGTTCACGCTTGGGTACGGAAAGCCGGCGCCGCAGCTCGCTATTTCCCGCACATGTGCGATTCGCACCAGGCGCATGCGTCGGGGGTTGCAGCCAGGCCGCCCAGGGCCGATTCGCGCAGCTCGAAGGGAAGGCTGCGGCCCACCTTGTACATGGCCTCAACCGTTTGGTCGAAGCCAACCAGGTTGCCGATGCCGGCAAGCGAGGTTTGGGCGCTCACCAGCGCCGTTGCCGCGCCTGAGGCGTTGCGCTTCTGACAGGGCACCTCCACCAGGCCCGCAACCGGGTCGCATACCAGGCCCATCATGTTGGTGAGCGCGTTGCCGGCGGCGTTGAGGCACTGCTCGGGCGTGCCGCCCTCAAGCTCCACGCATGCGGCAGCGGCCATCGCGGCGGCCGACCCGATCTCAGCCTGGCAGCCGCCCTCGGCGCCGGAGACCGTGGCGTTGCGGGTGATCAGGTAGCCCACGGCGGCCGCGCATGCCAGCGCACGTTGCAGCTGCTCGTCGGAATACCCCTTCGCCTTCTGAAGCGCCAGCAGCACGCCGGGGATCACGCCGGCCGAGCCGGCGGTGGGGGCCGCCACGATGCGGCCCATGGAGGCGTTGGTCTCCAGCACGGCCATGGCATAGGCGCAGGCGCTGGCGATGGGCTCGCCGAGCACGTCGGCGCCCGAGTCGCGCACCTTCGCGATGCGCTGCGCCTCTCCGCCCAAAAGCCCGCCCATGGATACGGCGGGCGCGTCGAGCGGCAGGAACGCGGCATCTTTCATGACGCGCAACGCGTAGGCAAGGTATGCGCCCGTGCCGTCGACGTGCCCGCCGGCCTGCTGCACAGCTGCCTCGCGGCGCAGGAACACCTCTGAGATGGCGGCCTTCTGCGCGGCGCAAAGCGCAAGCAGCTGGGTTCCGTTCGTGAAATCGAGCGCGCGCAGGCGCTCGAGCGCCGCTGCTTGCTCGGTTTCCCCGACGGTTGCCTGGGACTGGCCGAGCGCGGCTGCGGGGATGACGCGCACGCCGCGGATCAGGGGGTTTTCCAGGATGGTCGCCTGCGCATCGTCGTCGATGCGCTGGTCGGTTTCCAGCACGGTCCATGCCGTGTCGCCGCGCTGCTCGCGGTATAGGCGGGCCGTGGCGATGTTGACGCCGTGCGCCGAAAGGCTGGTGGCGATATGTGCGAGCACGCCCGGCAGGTCGCGTTGCTGCACCACGATCGAGTGGTTCTCGCCGGTGATGTAGACGTCCACCCCGTCGATCTTGCGGATGACGGCCGCGCCGCCGCCAATGCTTTCGCCTCGCACTTCCATGCGCCCGCCCTCGGCGGTGTCGATGACGATGTCGATGGTGTTGGGGTGCTCGAAGTCGTCGCAGTCGGGCAGGGGGGTGAACGTGAAGTCCAGCCCCGCCTCGCGGGCATGTGCGAAGGAGTTGCGGATGCGCAGATCGTCGGGCGCGAAGCCGAGCATGCCGGCGACTAGCGCCTTGTCGGTGCCGTGGCCGGTCAGCGTATGCGCGAAGCTGCCGAGCAGGCGGAACTCCACGTGCGCCGGCAGCTCGCCGGCAAGTTTGCGCGCCATGTACGCGATGCGCAGCGCGCCGGCGGTATGGCTGCTCGAAGGCCCCACCATCACCGGCCCGATGATATCGGTCAACCCAATCGTCTCCATGTTCGCTCCTTCGCGCATCGCCGCCGTTTCAGCCGGCGTTTCCGTTTCCGTACACTATACCGGCTTGCCGCCGGCGCGCGTAGCGGTTTACGCACGGTTAACGGTTCCAACACGTGGAGGAAACCGTGTTTGGAGCCGTGACCTCCGCATGGCGTCGGTTGTTGCCGTCGGGGCCGTGTCGGCGAAACGGGGCGGCGGATGCGCCTGGTTTCGCTTTCCGGCTCCTTTTCGCGCCGCATGGCGGCGGCCTTCGCTCCGTAGCGCTGCAGCCACCGCCCCCGTTTGCGCTCGGTTCGTGGCTGTTCGCTAGGGTTTTGGGCATGTTCGCCAAGCGAGGTTATAATAGTTGGTCGGCGTAGCGTCTTTTGCGAAAGCTGCACCGAAAAGGGTAGGACGATGAAGGGCCGGGCGTAACCCGGCTAGCGAAGGAGCGATCACATGGCGGCACCCATCCTGGTGTTCGGTCACAAGAACCCCGACAACGATGCCATCAGCGCAGCTGTTGGCTATGCGTACCTGAAAAACGAGCTGGCCAAGCGCGCCGGTTCCGACGCCGTCTACGAGGCGTGCCGTTTGGGCGGCCTTCCGCCGGAGACCGAGTGGATCCTAGGCGAAAACGGCATTGAGGCGCCGCGTCTGATCGAGTCCCTTTCCGAGCGCCAGCAGGTCATCCTCGTCGACCACAACGAGGCCCTGCAGTCCGCCGACGGCCTTGACGCCGCCGAGATCGTCGAGATCGTCGATCACCATCGCCTGGGCGGTCTGGTCACCGCGCAGCCGCTGCGTTTCAACGCCAAGCCCGTCGGCTCCACTGCCGCCATCGTGGCACGCGAGTTCGAGATCGAGGGCGTTGAGCTGCCGAAGGGCATCGCCGCGCTGCTGCTCGGCGCCATGCTCACCGACACCGTCATCATGAAGTCGCCCACCACCACCGACTTCGACCGCGACATCATCGCCCGCACGGCCGCTGCCGTGGGCGTCGACCCGGTCGAGTATGGCATGTCCATCTTCAAGCGCCGTTCCAACCCCGCCGAGCTGCCCGTCGACAAGCTGGTCAACGCCGACGCTAAGGAGTTCGAGCTGTCCAACGGCAACAAGGTTTACATCGGCCAGTACGAAACGGTCGACCTGCAGGCCGTGCTCGGCCGCGAGGCCGAGATCCGCGAGGCCATCAAGGGCCTGGTCGCGGACAAGGGCTACCAGTTCGTGCTGTTCTTCGCCACCGACATCCTGGCCGAGGGCAGCCAGTTCATTTGCGAAGGCGACACCGACTTCGTCAACCGCGCCTTCGATATCGACTGCACCGGCAAGTCCGTCTGGATGCCCGGCGTGCTCTCCCGCAAGAAGCAGGTGGCCGCGCCCATCCTGGCGCTGTAACCCCGCGTCAGCGAACGTCATCGCACAAGGAAGCCCCCGCGCAATGAGCTGTGCGAGGGCTTCTTCTCGTTTCAGGGCGCCTTACGCGCCCGTTTCTCCCATCTGCCTCCTTATGAACTCCAGCAGAAACGCGTGGAACTCGGCGGCTTTCTGGCCGAGCGGATGCTTTGCCGTCTCTACCACGATGTCGCGTTCGAACCCCGCATCCGCGATCGGCGCCAGCACCACATCCGACCCTTCCAACGCGCCCCAGCTGCGTTCGGGCCAATACCCCACGCCCAGCCCCAGCGCGATGAACTTGCGCACCACATCGGGGCTGTCCGACTCGAACACCACGTTCGGCGCGAACCCCGCCTTCAGGCACAGGTCGTCGCATACGCCGCGGAACCCGCGCGTTCCCGCCAGGCACACGAACGGCGCATCAGCGAAATCGGCCAGGCGAACCGACTCGCCCTTCGCCTGTTCCTTGGGGATGGCCAGGCATATGCGCTCGCGGAACACCTCGGACGTGCGCGCATCCGGCTTACCGGCGCCCCCGGAGGCCACCGTGCGTACCCGCACGTCCCAGCGGGCTTCGCTGTTGGCCTGGTTGATGACGAACGCGGCCTGCGGCACCGTCGCGCGAAACGCCGCGATGGCGTCGACGGTCATAGATGTGGCGGCCTCGACGTCGATGCGCACGGTGTTGCGCTCCTGGCCCTTCGCCTGTGCGATGGCCTGGGGAATCTCGTCGAACGCGGCGAGCAGCGGGGCCACCTTGCCTTCGAGCGCCTCTCCGCAGGGGGTCAGCCGTATGTTGCGCCCAACGCGCTCGAACAGCTTCGCATCCAGCTCGCCTTCAAGGCGCCGGATGGCTTGCGTCAGCGCCGGCTGCGCCACGCCAAGGCGCTTGGCCGAGTTCGTCATATGCTGGGTTTGCGCCACCTCGTGAAAATAGCGCAGCTGCAACAGCTCCATGCGCACCTCCTTCGCCTTCAATGTGACGATAACGCGCAGATTATCGAAAACGCTTAACCTATAACGTTGACAGTTTTACCATAACGACTCGCCGGGGGCGTGCGCCCGCGGCGAACCTGCAGAATACCACCAAGGGAGATGACGAAAATGGCGGAGGCGCTTGAGGCGGCCATGCTCATTTGCTTCGGGCTTTCGTGGCCTATGAACGCTTACAAGAACTTCAAAGCCCGCACGGCGGCGGGAACCAGCTGGCAGTTTATCCTGCTGATCACGCTCGGCTACGTTGCCGGCATCGCGGCGAAGTTCGTCTCCGGCACCATCAACTGGGTGCTCGCCGTGTACTTCATCAACGTCGTCTGCATCGCCGCCAACTGGGTTGTGTACTTCCGCAACTGCGCCATCGACCGCGAGCGCGATCGGCTGCGCAAAGAAGAGGACGCGCAGGACGCCATGGCGCAAGCGCGAGCCGCGCGATAACGACGCAGGCCCGCGCCGCGTGGTCGTTTCGAGCATTCCTTGCGTTGTCGCGGGTGCTGGCCTATATCTGTATATATGAACCGTTTCGGAAAGCCGCCTGAGCGCGGCTTTCCGCGTATCCCGGCGAACCGACATCCCGACCGAAAGGGGAACCCGTGAAGCCCGACCGTCTGCTCGACCTGTTCTGCGAACTTGCGCGCATCGAAAGCCCGTCGCGCCATGAGGCACCTATGGCGAAACGGTGCGAAGCTGAGCTGGAGGGGCTGGGGTTCACCGTCCGCTTCGATGACTCCGCCGAGCAGACCGGTTCCGACACGGGCAATCTCATCGCTTTCCGCGCCGGCAGCGTTCCTGGCGCCGTTGCGCTGTGCGGGCATATGGACACCGTGCGTCCCTGCAGCGGCATCGAACCCGTGGTGGCCGAGGGCGTGATCCGAAGCGCGGGTGACACCATCCTGTCGGCCGACGATAAGGCGGGCGTGGCGGCCATCTTCGAAGGGCTGCGCAGCCTCATCGAAGCGGGGGAGGTGCTTCCCGACGTGCACGTCATCTTGACCACGTGCGAGGAGATGCACCTGCTGGGCGCCGGCGCGCTTGATACGGCGTTCCTTCCGGAAGGCACGCCCTGCTACGTCCTGGATGCCGACGGCGATCCGGGCACCATCATCAACCAGGCGCCGTGCCACTGCACGTTCACTGCAACCTTCCGCGGAAAGTCGGCGCATGCCGGCGTGGAGCCCGAGCGCGGCATCTCGGCGCTTGCCATGGCGGCCCAGGCGGTCTGCCATATGCCCTTAGGGCGCATCTCCGCGCATACCACGTCCAATGTCGGCGTCATCGAGTGCGACGGCGCCACGAACGTGGTGCCCGGCACCTGCTGGCTGTCGGGCGAATGCCGCTCCACCTCGCTCGAGCGCGCCCGCGCAGAGCGTGCCGCCATGGACGAGGCCATGCGCGCCGCCGCGGCACAGGCCGGCGGCAGCGTGGACATCGAGTGGCGCACCGACTACCTGCCCATCTCCTACGCTGCCGATCACCCGGTGGTCGAAGGCGCCCTGCGCGCAGCGCGCGCGGCCGGCCTGCATCCCAACCTAGCCGCATCCGGCGGCGGCGCCGACGCCAACATCCTTGCGGGACGCGGCGTGTCGGCGATCACGCTTGCCACGGGCATGGCGAACTACCATTCCTGCGAGGAATACATCACCGTGGACAACCTCAACGGTTGCGCGCGCCTGGTCGAGCAGCTCGTGCTCGAGGCCCGAAAATAGCGCATCGGCACGCAAAACCGGTCATTTCGGCAGCAGGGAAGGGCTTAGGACTCGTTCAGCGCTATCGGCAAAACCAGCCCCCGCACCGTTTCGCAACTTTTGCAACAACTTTTCGCGAAATTGTGTGCAAAACGTGCATCGCGGAATCATAAAACGTTGCATGACCAGCCAAAACAGGGTAGAATAGCAATAGACACACCCGGATGCGTGGCGTTTGACAGCCCCTATACCCGGTGATAAAGTTCCAACTCGCGCTCCGAAAGGGGCAGGGTTTTCGCGTGCGTATCAGCTGAACGCACTTGGAAACCCGCGAGTAATGCGGCGGTGGTCTCGTACACCGCCGGAGGCAAATATAGAAGGAGAAGATTTTGCCTACCATCAACCAGCTGGTCCGCAAGGGCCGCAAGAAGTCGGTCGACAAGAAGAAGACGCCGGCTCTGAAGGGCAACCCGCAGAAGCGTGGCGTGTGCACCCGCGTGTACACCACCACCCCCAAGAAGCCGAACTCGGCTCTGCGTAAGGTCTGCCGTGTGCGCCTGGTCAACGGCATGGAGGTCACGGCCTACATCCCCGGCATCGGCCACAACCTGCAGGAGCACTCCATGGTGCTCATCCGCGGTGGTCGTGTTAAGGACCTCCCCGGTGTCCGCTACAAGGTCATCCGCGCCGCGCTGGACTGCGCCGCTGTGGACAACCGCAAGCAGGCCCGCAGCCGCTACGGTGCCAAGCGCCCGAAATAAGTAACCGCTAAGCCGCGCGGGTTGCATGAAAGCGCCTCTCCCGAAAGGGTCGGGAAGGCGGCAACCTAATGGGAAGGAGAAAGCTTCCCCGAAGCGCGCAGGAATCAGAAGGAGTTTTACATGCCGCGTCGTGCAGCAGCAGTCCGTCGTGAAGTTCAGCCGGACGCCGTCTACAACAACCGCCTTGTCACCCAGTTGATCAACAAGATCCTGCTGGACGGCAAGAAGTCCACCGCCGAGGGCATCGTCTACGGTGCTTTCGAGCTGGTCCAGGCCAAGACGGGCGAGGATCCGCTGGCTATCTTCAAGAAGGCCATGGACAACGTCCGCCCCACCCTCGAGGTCAAGCCGAAGCGTGTCGGCGGCGCCACCTACCAGGTGCCCATGGAGGTCAACTCCCGTCGCGCCACCACGCTGGCCATCCGCTGGATCGTGGACTTCTCCCGTAAGCGCAAGGAGCACACGATGAAGCAGCGCCTGGCCGCCGAGATCATGGACGCCGCCGAGAACACCGGCGCCTCCGTGAAGAAGCGCGAGGACCTGTACAAGATGGCCGAGTCCAACCGTGCGTTCTCGCACTACCGCTTCTAGGGCGTGACCTAACATGGCTAAAGCTAATGATCTGAAACTCACGCGTAACTTCGGCATCATGGCCCACATCGATGCCGGTAAGACCACCACTACCGAGCGTATCCTGTACTACACGGGCAAGACGCACAAGATCGGCGAGGTGCACGATGGCGCCGCTACCATGGACTGGATGGTCCAGGAGCAGGAGCGCGGCGTGACCATCACCGCTGCCGCCACCACGTGCTTCTGGAAGAAGGACGACGAGACGTACCGCTTCCAGATCATCGACACCCCCGGCCACGTGGACTTCACCGCCGAGGTCGAGCGCTCCCTGCGCGTCCTCGACGGCACCGTCGCCGTCTTCGACGCCGTTGCAGGCGTGCAGCCGCAGTCCGAGACCGTGTGGCGTCAGGCCGAGAACTACGGCGTGCCGCGCATCGCGTTCATCAACAAGTACGACCGCGTCGGCGCAGACTTCGAGCATGCTATCCAGACCATGAAGGATCGCCTGCATGCCAACGCCGTCGCCGCTCAGCTGCCCATGGGCGCCGAGGACAACTTCTGGGGCGTCATCGACCTGGTCACCATGACCGCTTGGGACTTCAAGGCCGACGACAAGGGCATGACCTACCCTGAGCCCATGGATGCCATCCCCGCAGAGTTCGCCGATGAGGCCGAGCTGGCTCACCAGGAGCTGGTCGAGGCTGCCGCCGACTGCGACGACGAGCTCATGGAGAAGGTCCTCATGGAGGAGGAGATCTCCGTCGAGGAGCTGAAGGCCGCTCTGCGCAAGGGCGTCATCACCTGCAAGATCAACCCCGTGTTCGTGGGCTCCGCCTACAAGAACAAGGGCGTTCAGGAGCTGCTCGACGCCGTCGTCGATTACCTGCCGGCCCCCGTCGACGTTCCCGCCATCAAGGGCACCACGCCCGGCACCGGCGAGGAGGACGAGCGTCCTTCCGACCCGAAGGCCCCGTTCAGCGCCCTGGCGTTCAAGATCATGACCGACCCGTTCGTGGGTAAGCTGACCTACCTGCGCGTGTACTCGGGCTCCCTGGACGCCGGTTCCTACGTGACCAACGCCACGAAGGACAAGAAGGAGCGCGTCGGCCGTCTGCTGCAGATGCACTCCAACCAGCGCGTCGACATCGACTCCTGCTCCGCTGGCGACATCGTCGCCGTCGTCGGCCTGAAGAACACCACCACCGGTGATACCCTGTGCGACGACAACGCTCCGATCATCCTGGAGTCCATGGAGTTCGCCGACCCGGTTATCGACATCGCCGTCGAGCCGAAGACCAAGGCCGACCAGACCAAGATGGAGATCGCCCTGCAGAAGCTGGCCGAGGAGGACCCGACGTTCCGCGTGTCCACCAACCATGAGACCGGCCAGACCATCATCGCCGGCATGGGCGAGCTGCACCTGGAGATCATCGTCGACCGCCTGATGCGCGAGTTCAAGGTCGAGGCTAACGTGGGCAAGCCGCAGGTTGCCTACCGCGAGCGTCCGGGCCACGAGGTCCTCTCCGCCGAGG
Organism: uncultured Senegalimassilia sp.; assembly: GCF_934632265.1. Classification (GTDB taxonomy): domain Bacteria; phylum Actinomycetota; class Coriobacteriia; order Coriobacteriales; family Eggerthellaceae; genus Senegalimassilia. The sequence continues at coordinate 770 of NZ_CAKTYH010000078.1, read as the reverse complement.
GCAAGTTCGTCCGCCAGTCCGGCGGTCGCGGCCAGTACGGCCATGCGGTCATCAACATGTACCCGCAGGAGGCCGGCAAGGGCTACGAGTTCGAGAACAAGATCGTCGGCGGCGTCGTGCCGAAGGAATACATTCCTTCCATCGACAAGGGCGTTCTGGCCGGTTACCCCGTCGAGGACGTGCGCGTCGAGCTCATCGACGGTTCTTATCACGACGTCGACTCTTCGGAAGCTGCCTTCAAGGTTGCCGGTTCCATGGCCATCAAGGAAGCTCTGCGCAAGTCCGATCCGGTCATCCTCGAGCCCGTCATGGCCGTCGAGGTCGAGACCCCGGAGGAGTACACGGGCTTCGTCATGGGCGACATCCCGTCTCGCCGTGGCATGATCCAGGGCCAGGAGCAGCGCACCGGTTCCGTCGCCATCTCCGCGAAGGTGCCGCTGGGCATGATGTTCGGCTACGCAACCGATCTGCGTTCCGGTACGCAGGGTCGCGCAACCTACACCATGCAGTTCGACTCTTACGAGCCGGTTCCCAAGAACGTCGCTGCAGAGATTATCAGCAAGGCCGGCGGCAACGCTTAAGCGTTGAACGTCCGAAAGCTTAACGGAGGAAATGAAAGTGGCTAATCAGAAGATTCGCATCCGCCTCAAGGGATACGATCATGAGATCGTGGACCAGTCCACGAAGCTCATCGTCGATACCGCTCAGAAGACGGGTGCCAAGGTGTCCGGTCCCATCCCGCTGCCGACGGAGCGCAACCTGTTCACCGT
>NZ_CAKTYH010000077.1 GCF_934632265.1 uncultured Senegalimassilia sp. | reverse complement strand
TATCTGTGTCGCTCTGCATGTGTTCCAAATTGCAATTTTACCCCATTCCCTACACACCGCAACGCACGCTACACGAGCAACCGCAAAAACGTGAAAAAGGGACGGGGACTTTTTAACATCCGGCGCTTCAGGTCGAAAAAGGTGAAAAAGACCCCGTCACTTTTTAACACCGGAAGATACCGAAAACGAAAAAGGGAACCGCCCGATAACGAGCGATTCCCCTTGAATGTAACGCTAAAAGCAGCAGTAAAGCAGCGCTTATTCAGCAGCAACTTCCTCGGCTTCAGCAGCAGGAGCTTCTTCAGCAGCCTCTTCAGCCTCGACGGCCTCGGCTTCAGCCTCCTTCTTGTCGCGCTTCGGCTTGCGAGCCGGACGCTCTTCAGCCTGAACGGTCTCATCGATGGCGATCTCGATGCCCAGTTCCTCGGCAGCAGCCTTCATGGACAGGGAGATGCGACGACGCTCGGGATTGACTTCCATGATCTTCACCTTAACGGTGTCGCCCACTTTGCAAACTTGAGCAGGGGTTTCAATGTGACGGCCAGCCATCTCGGAGATGTGCACCAAACCCTCGATGCCAGCGCCCAAGGCGATGAAAGCACCGAACGGAACGATCTTGGTAACCGTGCCATCAGCGATGGAGCCAACGGGGAACTGCTCGACGAGCTTCACCCACGGATCCTCGGTGGTCTGCTTCAGGCCCAAAGAGATGCGCTCGCGGGACAGGTCAACGTCCAGAACCTCGACTTCGACTTCCTGGCCAACCTTAACAACCTCGGAAGGATGGTTGACGTGGTTCCAGGACAGCTCGGAGATGTGGACCAGACCGTCGATGCCGCCCAGGTCAACGAAGGCGCCGAAGTCGACGATGCTGGAAACCGTGCCCTTGAGGCGCATGCCCTTGGACAGCTTGGAGAGGATCTCGGCGCGCTCGTTCTTGCGGCCTTCCTCAAGCAGCACGCGGCGGGACAGGACAACGTTGTTGCGGTTGCGGTCCATCTCGATGACGCGGGCCTCGATCTCGGTGTGCAGGTACATGTCCAGGTCCTTGACGCGACGCAGGTCGACCAAAGACGCAGGCAGGAAGCCGCGCAGGCCGATGTCCAGGATCAGGCCGCCCTTGACAACCTCGATAACCTCGCCGGTGACGGTCTCGCCAGCCTTGAACTTCTCCTCGACGCTGATCCAGGCGCGCTCGTACTCGGCACGCTTCTTGGACAGGATCAGACGGCCGTCCTTGTCCTCCTTCTGCAGGACCAGAGCCTCGATCTCGTCGCCGAGATTGACGATCTCGGACGGATCGGCGTCCTTGCGGATGGACAGCTCGCGGACGGGCACAACGCCCTCGGACTTGAATCCGATGTCCACCAGCACCTCGTCATGCTCGATCTTAACAACCGTGCCGTTGACCAGGTCGCCCTCGTCGAACTCGGTCAGCGTGCCGTCGATCATCTGATTCATCTGATCGTCGGAGATGTCCTCGAAGTCGATGACGGACGTGTTCTTGATGTCGGTCAAAACGGACCCCTTCCATACTTTGCCGGGGACCCTTCGTCATGAATGATTGCTACATAAACCATGTTCGCTTGCAGGAGATGCTCCCTTTTAGCAGTGCAACAAACATGTCTCGGGGGCCTACATTACCAATGCTTACGGGACCTTCCCACAAGCCAATCGAGTATACCACGCGCAATGCGCCATCCAAACCACGATTTTTCAACGGCTTTCCGCCCTGCACGATTTCTACGCGGAACGGCAAGCCGAGCTATTCCCCGCCGCTGCGGCGGCAGTCAGGGCAAACGCCGGAAAACGCCAGGTCGAAGCCCGTTACCTGGAACCCGTAGTCGTTCACGATGCGCGCAAAGGGGTCCACCCCTTCGGTCTCGATATCGAAAACGCCTCCGCAGCAGGTGCACTTCGCATGGAAATGATCATCACAGCGGAAATCGTAACGGTCCGCCGCGTTGGGCACGGGGATGCGCAAAACCTCGCCGCGCTCGGAGAGCACGCCCAGGTTGCGGTACACGGTGGCGCGGGACACGTTGGGGTGGTCGCGGTGAACCACGTCGTAGATGTCCGCCGACGTCGGATGGTTATGCAGCGAGCGCACCGCATCGAGCACCACCGCACGCTGTTTGGTGTTGCGCGAGCCGCGCGGGCATGGGACCTGATCGCTCGCAGTCATCGCGTTGCTCCTATTCTTATCATCGGGTTCACTCTTATTAGGATTTTATATCGCTAGTAAACCTTGTGCAATTCTCTCACAACCATTCCATCGGGTTTTGCGCAACAAAGGAGCCTCCCCGCTTCCGTTTCCGGGAACAGGGAAGCTCCTCAAACTCCGAACGGGTTTACGGTCACAACCAGCTCGCCAAAGGCTAGATTGCCTCGTCTCCGCGCTCGCCGGTGCGGATGCGCACGACTTCGTCAACCGGGAAGACGAAGATCTTGCCGTCTCCCACCCCGCCGGTGCGGGCGGTCGCGCAAATCACGTCGATGAGCGAGTCGACCTCGGCATCGTCGCAGATGATCTCGAACTTCACCTTCGGCACCATGTTCAACAGCACCTCGGTGCCGCGGTAGTACTCCTTCCAGCCATGCTGGGACCCGCACCCTTGCACCTGCGAGATGGTCATGCCCGAAACCTTCGCCGCGAACAGGGCGTCTTTGAGCGGCTCAAGCTTCTCGGGACGAACGATAGCGGTGATCTTCTTCATGGTTCAACTCCTTTCAAACGCTAGCCGCAACTTAGTCCAGGCCGATGTATGCAGGGTAAGCGGATTCGCCGTGTGCCGCAATGTCGAGGCCCTGCGCTTCCTCTTCCTCGGTGACGCGCAGGCTTCCCTTGAAGCATGCCTTCACGATGTAGGCGAGCACCACGTCAAGGACGCCGACGAACACGATCGTGATGGCGATGCCTGCGATCTGGCTGCCCAGCAGGCTCACGTCGCCGGTGTAAAGAAGTCCGCCGAAGTCGGTCCAGGACAGCTCGGGCACGCAGAAGATGCCGGTGCAGATGCCGCCCACGATACCGCCGACCGCGTGGCAGCCGAAGGCGTCGAGCGCATCGTCGTAACCGATCTTCGTCTTGCAGAACGAAATGGCGAAGTAGCAGATGGGAGACACGATCAGGCCCATGATGATGGCGGCCCAGGGCTCGACGAAGCCGGCAGCCGGAGTGATGACGACCAGGCCGGCGACAAGGCCGGTTGCGGCGCCGACGAGCGTGGGCTTGCCCACCTTCACGCGCTCGACGATCATCCAAGAGATGAGCGCCGCACCGGAGGCGACCACGGTGTTGATCAGGGCCAGGCCGGCGACGCCGTCAGCCGCGAACTCGGAACCGGCGTTGAAGCCGAACCAGCCGAACCACAGAAGGGTTGCGCCCAAGGCCACGAACGGCACGTTATGCGGACGGTAGCTCATCATGCCGAAACCCTTGCGCTTGCCGAGCATGAGGCACAAGATCAGGCCGGTAAGACCGGAGGAGATATGCACGACGTCGCCGCCGGCGAAGTCGAGCGCCCCGATGGTGTCGCCGATAAGGCTGCCGTCGCCGCCCCAAACCATGTGGGCAAGCGGCGGATACACCACGATGGTCCACAACGCCACGAACGCGCACACCGCGCCGAACTTCATACGGCCGGCAAGGGAGCCCGTGATGATGGCGGTGGTGATCATGCAGAACGCCATCTGGAAGATGAAGTCGATGATCGCCGGATACGTCGCATCCTCAGGAACCGCATCCGCCTCGGCGAGCATGTCGGTCACGCCGCCCAGGAAGCCGAGCTGATCGAAACCTCCGAAGAACGGGCTAGAGCCGTCCCCGCCGTACGCCAGCGACCAACCGCAGATCGTCCACGTGATCGCCACGATGCCGATGGCTGAGAATACCATGACCATCGTGTTCACGACGTTCTTTCGACGCGACAGGCCTCCGTAGAAAAACGCCAAACCCGGTGTCATGAGCAAGACGAGCATGGCGCACACCAGCATGAATGCCGTTGAACCCGTGTCAAACATCGTGCTACCTCCTTCGTTTCCCGATACCCATTCCCTCTGAGCACCATTTCTTACGCATTCGATAGTGCCACTGATTGACCTGGCCTTTTGCGTGATGCGTCATTGTTAACGAGTCGGGAAACGCTTTGTAACGAGCACGAGACGCGGGTGTTACAATGTGGAAACAGGCAAACTTATTTGAAAGGAACGAGCTTATGGGCGTGCGATTCGTTGCCGTTGAAACGGACGAGGATCAAGAAAAGCTGGCGAAGCTGGCCGATGAGATTTGGCACGAATACTGGCCCGCGATCATCGGCGATGCGCAAACCGACTACATGGTCGAGAAGTTCCAAAGCCTAGAAGCCATCAAGCGCGATATGGCCGAGCATGCCTATGAATACTGGTTCGTGGTCGACGAAGCCGGCAAAACCGTCGGCTACACCGGCGGCCGCGAGGAGCCGCAGACAAGCCGCTATTTCATCTCGAAGATCTACCTTCTGGCCGAGGAGCGCGGCAAGCACTATGCGTCGCAGATCATCGCTTTCTATACCGATATATGCCGCGCTCGCGACCTGCATAGCATGTATCTGACCGTGAACAAGCAGAACGACCTGGGCATTCGAGCCTATTATGGCAAGGGGTTCGTCACCATCGAGTCCGTCAAGAACGATATCGGCAACGGGTTTGCCATGGATGATTACGTGATGGAGAAGGAAGCGTAAGCGCTTTTACCCGTGCGACCCGTACGCCTCGAAGCCTTCGACGGCTTTATGACGCAAGAAAGGCCCCGTGCCCTCGGTTCCGTTCGCCGACCTGATCGGCAGTGCAAGCGCATACAGCTTGCATGAAACGGATTCCGAACGGCACGGGGCCTTTTGCTGTTCGTGCAGCTTACGATGCCGCGGACTACAGCGCCCGGTAACGCTCTTCCACGCTGGCGGCGATACCTTCGGCGTCGAGACCCTGTTCATGGAGCAGCTGACCAACCCCGCCTTGGGTGACGAACGCATCTTTGATGCCCAGGTTCAACGCCGGGATATGCAAGCCCATAAGCGCCATTTCGCCGAGCACGCCTTCACCGGCGCCGCCGGCGATGACGCCTTCCTCCACCGTGACGACCAGCTTCGTTTCGGCAGCTGCTCGAATGGCCTGCGCATCAAGCGGCTTGACCCAGCGCATGTCCACCACACGTGCGGAAATCCCCTGCTCGGCAAGCGTATCGGCGGCGGCCAAAGCCTGGCCGACCATGCGGCCGAACGCCAAGATGGCAACATCCTCGCCTTCGCGCACCGTGCTCGCCTTCCCCTCCGGCAGCACCTCAGGGGCCTCGGGCAACGGCACGCCCTCGCCTTCGCCGCGCGGATAGCGGATGGCGAACGGGCCGCCCAAGGCAAGCGCCGTATGCAGCGCATGCACAAGCTCGGCCTCGTTCGAGGGCGCCAGCACGCGCATGTTAGGCACCATGCGGGCATACACCAGATCGAACACGCCGTGATGCGTGGGGCCGTCGGCGCCCACGATGCCGGCGCGATCGATGGCGAAGACGACATCCAGCTTCGGCAGCGCCACGTTGATGATCATCTGATCGACGGCGCGCTGCATAAAGGTGGAGTACAGCGCCACCACGGGCTTTTTCCCGTTCGCCGCCAAACCGCCGGCGAAGCCGACGGCATGCTCCTCGCAAATGCCCGTGTCCACAAAGCGCTTCGGGAACTTCTCGGCAAACTCGTCAAGACCGGTGCCGCCCTTCATGGCGGCGGTGATGGCCACGATGTCGGGGTTCTTCTCGGCCTCTGCCACCAATGCCTTGCCGAACACGTTCGTGTATTTCGGCGCAGAAGGCTTGCCCGATTTGATGACCTCACCGGTTGCGATGTTGTAGGGCGCGATGCCGTGGAACTTCTCGGGGTTGCGCACCGCGGGCATGTAGCCTTGGCCCTTACGCGTGACCACATGCATGAGCACCGGGCCATCGGCGTTCAGAACGGCTCGCAGCGTTTCCCGCAGCTGGGCGATGTTATGCCCGTCGATGGGCGCCGTGCACACGATGCCCAGCTGCTCGAAGATCATGGAATGAGGAATGACGAACTGCTTCATCGATTCCTTCATGCTGCGGCCGAAATTGGTGATGGCCTTGCCCACCGGGCCGCTGCTTTCCAGATGCTCCTGCACGTTGTCGCGCGCCTGACGGTACTGCGAAGATGCGCGCATATAACCCAGGTGCTTCATGAGCGCGCCCACGTTGTGCGAGATGGACATCTCGTTGTCGTTCAAGATGATGACCATGGGCGTTTGCGCCTGGCCGATGTTGTTCAGCGCCTCAAAGGCCATGCCGCCGGAAAGCGCCGCGTCGCCGATAAGGGCGACGACCCTCTGGTCGCCACCCGCCAGATCGCGGGCCTCCGCCAAGCCGAGCGCCACCGAAAGCGAGTCGGACGCATGCCCGGAATAATGTACGTCGTAGGGGCTTTCGCTGGGTTTGGGGAAGCCGGAAAGGCCGCCATAGGTGCGAAGCGTGCCGAAATCCTTCAAACGCCCGGTGACCAGCTTGTGCGCATACGCCTGATGCCCCACGTCGAACACGATCTTGTCCTTGGGGCAATCGAGCAGGCTATGAAGCGCCAAGATGATCTCCACCGCGCCCAACGACGAGGCGACGTGACCACCGGTTTTCGAGGTGGTGGTCACGATCTCCTGGCGGATCTCGCCCGCAAGTATAGATAGCTCCTCATTGCTGAGGAGCTTCAGGTCGGCAGGGGATGCGATTATGTCCAGAATGCGCTTATCGCTCCTGCTGCGCCTTTCCTTTTGTCATGCCATCCGATCGCCTTGCGCGACCTAGGCGGAAACGGGGGCCTGGCCTTGCTGCGCCGTGCCGCCGTCCGCTTGACCTTCCTTATGCGCATCCGCCGCGGATGCCGCGGATCGCGCCGTGCCATCGGCAAGCTCTGCCGGGGCATCGGAGGCCAGCGCCTCTTGGACGCTGGCCTCGTCGATGCCCTGCTCAAGCAGGTCGCTTGCGCGAAGCCCCAGGCCAACCGCTTCCTCATATAGGGAAAGCGCCTGATCCAAGGGCAAATCCTTGTCGTTTACCGCCTCGACGATCTCATCGAGGCGGCCTTTGAGCTCCTCGAAGGACCCGTACGATTCCAACGCCACCGAATCGCGCCCTTACAGCACGAGGGGCTGCGCCGGGTCATCTCCGGCGGGAGCCGCCGCAGCGCCGTCGACGTCCTTGGCGATACGGCCCAGCACGCCGTTGACGAAACGCGGGGAATCATCCTCGCCGCCGAAATCCTTCGCCAGCTCGACTGCCTCGTTGATGGCAACGCTGGTGGGCACGTCCTCCACGAACATGATCTCGTAGGCGGCCAAGCGCAGGATGGAGCGGTCGACGATGGGCATGCGGCCCAACGACCAGTTCTCCGCAGCGGCCTTCAGGCTGCCGTCGATGACGATACGGTTCTGCTCGACGCCGCGCACCAGGTCCTGAGCATACTCCGAAAGCGGGCCCTCTTCCGACGGGAAGACGCCTTCAGCCACGATCTGGGCTGCGGATGCGCCCTTAATCTCGGCGGTGTACAGAACCTGCAGCGCGACGCGACGTGCCGTCGTGCGCTCGTGTCTTTTCGATGCCATGTGCAAATAATCCCCTGTGCTTCTTCTTGTTCCTAACGGTTGAACTGGACGCCGTCGATGTAGACGTCGACCGACCCAACCTGCGCGCCTACCTGGCTTGCCACGGCATCCGCCACGGACTGGCGAACCGCAGCCGCCACATCAGGCAGCACGTGTCCATAATAAACGTCGATGCGCACCGAGATCTGCAGCTTGTCGTTCTCATCCGCTGCGATCTCGATGCCGGACGTGGAGGGCTTGCCGCCGAGCACGCCGCGGATGCCGCGGCTTGCCACGGGGGCGTTGCCAACGCTGGCAACGCCGTCCACATCGGCTACGGCGATGGAGACGATGGTCTCGACGACGCCCGGCGCAAGTGCCATGCCGTCAACGGTCAAATCGCTCATAACACATCTCCCATCTGGGTTTCGATGAAGTCCGTAGTGGCTTCGCCGGCGCAGAACACCTGGTTGTCCAGAACGCGGCGATGGAACGGCAGCGTGGTGGGAATGCCCTCGATGACGAACTCGTCAAGGGCGCGGCGACCGCGCGCCAGGCACTCCTCGCGATCCTGTCCGTACACGATGAGCTTGGCCACCATGGAATCGTAGAACGGGCTGATCTTCGAGCCGGAATGCACGTAGGCCTCGACGCGCACGCCCGGGCCCGCCGGGGGCTCGAAGCGCGTGATGGTGCCGGGGCACGGGCGGAAGCCGTGCTCGGGGTCCTCGGCGTTGATACGGAACTCCATAGCATGCCCGAACGGCGTGAACGGGGCCCTATCGGCGCAGCTCATAGGCTCGCCGGAGGCGATGCGCAGCTGCTCTTTGATGATATCGGTGCCCGTGATCTGCTCGGATACCGGATGCTCCACCTGCACGCGCGTGTTCATCTCCATGAAGTAGAACTTGCCCGTGGTGTCCAGCAAAAACTCGATGGTGCCGGCATTGCGGTAATCCACGGCGCGCACGGCCTTGATGGCCGCGACGCCCATGGCGCGGCGCAGCTCGTCGGTCAGCGCCGGCGAGGGCGCCTCCTCGATGAGCTTCTGATGACGGCGCTGCACGGAGCAGTCGCGCTCGCACAGGGCGACGTTGTTGCCGAAGTCGTCGGCGAGCACCTGCACCTCGACGTGGCGCGGACGCAGCACGAGCTTCTCCAGGTACACCCCATCGTTGCCGAACGCGGCGCCGGCCTCGGCGCGGGCGGCCTTGTAGTGCGATTCCAGGTCGGCGGGGTCGTGGACCTCGCGCATGCCCTTGCCGCCGCCGCCGGCGGTAGCCTTGATGAGCACGGGATAGCCAACGCTCTCGGCGAACTGACGCGCCTCCTCCACGGTATCGATGCAGCCATCGGAACCGGGGACGGTGGGCACGCCGCAGGCCTTCATGGTCTCGCGGGCGGAGGACTTGTCGCCCATGCGCTCGATGCACTCGGCGGAGGGGCCGATGAACACCAGGTCGTTGTCGGCGCATGCGCGGGCGAAGTCGGCGTTTTCGGCCAAGAAGCCGTAGCCGGGATGGATGGCGTCGGCGCCGGTGATGGTGGCCGCCGCGATGATGTTGGACATGACCAGGTAGCTTTTCGTTGCCTGGGCGGGGCCGATGCACACCTTCTCGTCGGCATACTGCACGGGATAGGTGTTCTCGTCCTCGGTGGAGTACACCGCCACGGTCTTGACGCCCAGCTCCTTGCAGGCGCGCATGACGCGCAGGGCGACCTCGCCGCGGTTTGCGATGAGTACTTTCTTGAACATGCTACTGCTCCGAGACGGGCTGGACGGAATGGGGCTCGATGTAGAACAGCACGGTGCCGAACTCGACCGGGTCGGCGTCCTTGACGCACACCTCGCGGACGGTGCCCATCTCCTCGGCGGTGATCTCGTTCATGAGCTTCATGGCCTCGACGATGCACAGGGTGGCGCCGGCCATGACCTCGTCGCCCACCTTGAC
>NZ_CAKTYH010000076.1 GCF_934632265.1 uncultured Senegalimassilia sp. | reverse complement strand
ACCCCTAAATTTGACATGGTTCCGGAGTTCTGGACGGTTTTTTCGGAGGTTTTTCGAACAAACGGCCGAAAAACCATCCAGAACTCCGAGGAAGGTGTCATTTTCGAGCGCCATTAGCTGCAAAACCGCCCAGAAGTCGGCCTCGGCGTTTCGGCAACCCCAGCAACACGCCACCAACGCGCAACCCTGCAACTCGCACACAAGCGCAACGCGCGCAACACGCGTTCACCGGGCGAACGCAAAACGGGCGGACGACCTTGGTGGCCGTCCGCCCGCTGGAAAGCGACATCGCACGTCAAGCGCCGAGCGGCGGGCGCTCGCCTATCGCGAACTTACGCGTTCTCGCGCTCGAACTTGTCCATGAACTGGACCAGCGCCTCGACGCCGGCCTTGGGCATGGCGTTGTAGATGCTGGCGCGCATGCCCCCGACGCTGCGGTGGCCCTTGATGTTCTCGATGCCCGCGGCCTTGGCCTCGGCGATGAACTTCGCGTCCAGCTCGGGGTTGCCCGTGACGAACGGCACGTTCATGAGCGAGCGGAACTCCTTCTTCGCCGTGCCGCTGAACAGCTTGGACTGATCCAGGTAGTCGTAGAGAATGGCGGCTTTCTCCTCGTTGAGCTTCTGCATGGCCTCAAGGCCGCCCAGGCCCTTGAGCCACTGGAACACCTTGCCGCACATGTAGATGCCGTAGCACGGCGGGGTGTTGGACAGGCTGCCGGCGTCGGCCTGCGTCTTGTAGCGCATGATGGTGGGCGTGAAGGGCAGCACGTCCTCGCGGATCAGGTCGTCGCGCACGATGACGATGACCACGCCGGCCGGGCCGACGTTCTTCTGCACGCCGCCGTAGATCAGGCCGTACTTCGACACGTCCATGGGCTCGGAGAGGAACATGCTGGAAACGTCGGAGACCAGCGGGATGTCGCCGGTCTCGGGCAGCTTGGTGTAGCGGTTGCCGTAGACGGTCTCGTTCTGGCAGATGTAGACGTAATCGGCGTCGGGGCTGAACGTGAGGCCATCGACGTCGGGCACGTAGGTGAAGTTCTCGTCCTCGGAGCTGGCGATGCAGCGGGCGTCGCCGTAGAGCTTTGCCTCTTTGAAGGCCTTCTTCGACCAGTTGCCCGACACGATGTAGTCGGCAACCTTGTTCTGCATGAGGTTCATGGGAATGGCCGCGAACTGCTGCGTGGCGCCGCCCTGCAGGAACAGCACGCGGTAGTTGTCAGGGATGTTCATGAGGTCGCGGATGTCCTGCTCAGCGGTCTCGATGATGCCCTTGAACGCGGCGGAGCGATGCGACATTTCCATCACGGACATGCCGGTGCCCTGATAATCGAGCATTTCCGCGGCGGCGGAGGACAGCACCTCCTCGGGGAGCACTGCCGGACCGGCCGAGAAATTGTACACGCGAGCCATGCTGAACCTCCTTGGGTTGACGAATGGATGCAGCGCGCCCGCAACACGCGGGTTAGCGCCGAAAGCGGGGCGCAAACGCGTTCCGCACCGGTCTAGTATGGGCCTTTCGCATGTTGAACCTACCGGCGATACGGGATTTAAGGGCAAACGGCGAAGGCGCTCCGCGGGCGGCGGACGCGGGAACGGGTTCGGCATCGGGTGCGGCAGGTGGCGAAAGCCGGCGGATGGGGCGCGGGAAGGCCGGCGAATGCGCTGGGCGGAGCCGCAGCACGCAGCAGACGCGAACGCGGGTGCGGCGGCCCCTGCGGCGGATGGAGAAACGATGGGAACTTTACAGCTGTCAAGTCAGCTGTAAAGTTTTGCGGCATACTGCAGCGTCAAATAACCGCACGGAAGCATGGAGCGAACATGAGCGAGCAGGTCATCGAAAACAACGCAGGGCAAACCGGCGCAGGCGCGCAGCCGGCAAGCGCAGCCGACTCCATCGCGGCGCTCACCCAGGAAATCGCGCAGCTGAAGGAGCAGCGCGACGCCGTGATCTTGGCGCACTACTATGTGCCGCCCGAGGTGCAGGCCGCAGCAGACTACGTCGGCGACAGCTTCGCCCTGGCGAAACTGGCCGTCGACCTGCCGCAACAGACCATCGTGCTGTGCGGCGTGGAGTTCATGGGCGAATCGGCGAAGCTGCTCAATCCGGACAAAACGGTGCTTCTGCCCGAGCCCGCCGCCGACTGTCCCATGGCGCACATGATCAGCAAGCCCGACATCGACCGCGTGCGCGCCGAATACGGCGACGACCTGGCCGTGGTGTGCTACGTCAACTCCACCGCCGAGGCGAAGACCTGGTCCGATGTGTGCGTGACCTCCTCGAACGCCGTGATGATCTGCAGCAACCTGCCGCAGCGCAACATCCTGTTCATCCCCGACATGAACCTGGGCCGCTACGTGGCCAGCCAGCTGCCCGACAAGCACGTCATCCTGAACAAAGGCTACTGCCCGCGCCACATGACCATCAGCGCGGAGCAGATCATCGACCTGGAGGAAGCCCACCCCGACGCCGTGGTCATGGCGCACCCCGAGTGCCCGGCCGACGTACTTGCCGAGGCCGATTTCATCGGGTCGACGAAGGGCATGATCGAGCACGCAGCCGCGTCGGAGGCGCAGGAGTTCATCGTGTGCACCGTGGTCGGCATCATCCGCGAGCTCGAGCTGCGCACGCAGGGCACGGGCAAGCGCTTCCACTTCCCCGCCACCACGCCGCGCTGTGAGAACATGGACCTGGTCACGCTGCCGAAACTGGCCGCATGCCTGCGCAACCCCGCCCCGTACGAGGTGCACGTCGGCGAAGAGCTCGCCCCCGCGGCGCGCCTGACGCTTGAGCGCATGCTGGAGTACGCGGCGAAGTAGGCGGCGAAGATGAGCGAAGAGAACGAATTGGCTGGCGAAGTGGGTGCTGTAGCTGCGGAAACGGCGATAGCAGATGCGGCTCGCGCGCATGCTGTCGCCCCTGAGCAGGCGGCGGTAGCGAGCGTCGTTTCCGCATATGCCGATACATCTGCGGAAAAAGCGGCTTCTGCTGTAGCTTGCACGTCGAATACGAACGCATGCGACCCCGACGGTGACCGATTGCAACCGGCATACGGCGGCGCGGCAGAGGTGCGCGACATCGCTTGCGACGTGGTTATCGTCGGCTGCGGCGTGGCGGGCTTATACTGCGCGCTCAACCTTCCCTCCACGCTTTCCGTGGTGATGCTGGCGAAGACGACCGTGGACGAATGCGATTCCATGCTGGCGCAAGGCGGCATCTGCGTGCAGCACGATGACGCCGACTACGCGCCGTTTTTCGAGGACACCCTGCGCGCCGGCCATTACGAGAACCGCTGCGAGAGCGTGGACTTGATGATCCGCGCAAGCCGCAGCATCATCTCCGACCTGGTGAAACGCGGCGTGGACTTCGAGCGCGACCAGGCGGGCAACCTGCGCTACACCCGCGAAGGCGCGCACAGCCGCCCGCGCATCTGCTTCCACAGCGACATCACCGGCGACGAGATAACCTCCACGCTGCTGGCCCGCGTGCGCGAGCTGCCCAACGTCCGCATCCTCGAGCACACCTGCATGGACGATATCCTGGTTGCGAAGGACGATGGCGATTCCCTTCAGCCGCAGGCGCGCTGCTGCGGCGTCGTTGCGCACACCGCCGACGGGGCGCAGCTGCGCATCTTCGCAGGTCAGACGCTTTGGGCTTGCGGCGGCATCGGCGGCACGTACCCGCGTTCCACCAACTTCCCCAGCCTTACCGGCGACGCGTGCGCCATTGCGGCGCGCCACGGCATCGCCCTTGAGCACATGGACTACGTGCAGATCCACCCCACCTCCCTGTACTCGACGCGGCCGGGCCGGGCGTTTCTAATCTCGGAATCGTGCCGCGGCGAAGGGGCGGTGCTGCTCGACGCCGACGGGAAGCGCTTCACCGACGAGCTGCAACCGCGCGACGTGGTGAGCGCGGCCATATACCGGCAGATGGCCGCAGAAGGCTCGGATCACGTGCGCCTCTCTTTCGCCAACGTGCCGAAAGACGAGATCACGGGGCACTTCGGGAATATCTACAAGCGTTGCCTGGAGGAAGGGTTCGACATCACGCGCGAGCCCATCCCCGTCGTGCCCGCGCAGCACTACTTCATGGGCGGCGTGCGGGTGGACCGCAACAGCGCCACGGACATGCCGGGCCTCTACGCGGCCGGCGAGACCAGCTGCAACGGCGTGCACGGGAAGAACCGCCTGGCCAGCAACTCGCTGCTCGAGGCGCTCGTGTTCGCCCAGCGCGCCGCGTGGGATATGTGCCGCAGGCTGGGCGTGAAGGCGCCCGTCGCGCAAACCTACCCCGAGCAGCCCTGCGACGCCGACGCGCAGGCATACAAGCGCCTCTGCGCCGAGGCCGAGCGCAAAACCCGCCTACAAAACCCTTCCCCGTCCGATACCGATCGCACCGCAAGCTCCAAGGAGGTCGTTTGCGCATGAACCCCATCACGCTGACAACCGTGGCCGAGCCGCTTATCCGCCAGGCGCTGGCCGAGGACATCACCAACGAAGACGTGTCCACCGCCGCCATCATGCCCGACGCGCGCCCCGCCGCCGTGGACCTTATCGCGAAGGCCGACGGCGTGCTGTGCGGCATCGACGTTTTCGAGCGCACGTTCGCCATCTTGGACCCCGAAACGCGCGTCCAGCGCTTCGCCGCGGACGGAGATAGCGTTTGCGCAGGCCAGACGCTTGCAACGGTAACCGGCGACGTGCGCGTGCTGCTGTCGGGCGAGCGCGTGGCCCTAAACTACCTGCAGCGCATGAGCGGTATCGCCACCTACACGCACCGCGTGGCCGCGCTGCTCGAGGGCAGCGCCACCCAGCTGGTGGACACGCGCAAAACCACGCCGAACATGCGCGTATTCGAGAAGGAGGCCGTCAGATGCGGCGGCGGCCGCAACCACCGCTACAACCTTTCCGACGGGGTGCTGCTGAAGGACAACCACATCGCCGCCGCGGGCGGCGTGCGCGAAGCCATCGAGGCCGCCCGCGCCTACGCCCCGTTCGTGCGCGAAATCGAGGTGGAGTGCGAGACATTTGCGCAGGTCGAGGAGGCCATTGCCGCCAGAGCCGACATCATCATGCTCGATAACATGGACCATGACGCCATGGCGAAAGCCGTCGCGTTCATCAACGGGCGCGCGAAGACCGAGTGCTCCGGCAACATCGACGCGCACAACGTGCAGGTCATCGCCGACCTGGGCATCGACTTCGTGTCCAGCGGCGCACTCACCCACTCGGCGCCCATCCTGGACGTGTCCATGAAGCACCTGCGCATGCTGGATGATAATGCTGCTGGCGAAACTGCCGCCGACGACGGCAACGCGTCGGTAACCGATATAGACCGGGAAAGCGAGCACTAGCGATGACGACGAAAGCCGAGGCCAGACGCGCGTCGCTACTCGATGTGCTCAGATCAGCCGATGCGCCGGTGTGCGGCGGCCAACTTGCGAGCGCCCTCAACGTCAGCCGACAAGTCATCGTGCAGGACATCGCACTGCTGCGCGAGGCCGGCGCGAATATCGTGGCAACCACGAAAGGCTATGTGCTGGCAGATGCCGCGCAAACCACAGCGCAAAACGCATCGCAAACTATGGCTCAAACCATAGCTCAAAACAGCACGGAGCAACCCGCCGCGCACCTTGACGAGCCCGCGCGCACATTCAAGTTGCACCATGAGGTGGAGCAAACCAGGGAAGAGCTGCAGACCATCATCGAGCTTGGCGGGCACGTGCATAACGTATCCATCAGCCATCGCGCCTACGGCCGCATCACCGCTCCTTTGGAGATTGCAAACCAGGCCGATATCGAGCGCTTCATCAACGATATCGAACGCGGGAAATCCTCGCCGCTGAGCACCGCCACCTCGGGATACCACTATCACCTGGTGTCGGCGCCAAGCGACGAGGCGCTCGAAGCCATCGGCCGGGCGCTCGCCGACAAGGGCTTCCTAGCCCCGCTGCTCCCCCACGAACTGGAAGCGTAAGGAAGCAGTCGCCCGCGAGCGCGCATCCTTCGCCGTCCACATCGCGCAATTCGTTCCCTCAAAACCCAAAAGCGGGGACGATACCCGTATCGTCCCCGCTTCATCATCGACACGCCGGCTCTCCAGCCGGCGTGTTGCTATTCCCAGCTTTCCGGCATGCCTTCGATCAGCATGAACCTGGTCGATCCGGCCAAAACCAGCTCGTCGCCGGCGTGCACCTCGACGGGCTCCGCACATGCGGAAGCGCCCGCGCGCGCCGGCTCCACCACGGTCTCGGAGCCGTCTTCGCCGCTGATCAGCACGGTGCCGTTCGAGCTTCCCAGGCCCTGAACGCACCACCGGCCCGCCTCGTTGCACCAAATACGCAGGTGATGGCCCGACACATCAGGCTCCACGTCGTTGATGTCGTCGGGCCCCAAGGCCAGCGCGCCGATCTCCACGCCGTCGGAAAGCGGCTGCACCCAGTGCAAACCCCCGGAAACCAGGCCTCCCACCATGCGCAAAAGGCCTAGCGCCTGCGCCTGCTCGCGCGGGTCCGCGGACGCTGCACCGGGCTGCTCGCCCTGATCCATCACGGCGGCGGGGACGGTTTCCAACCTTCCGCCGTGCACCGTCTTCACGTAATCGAGCACGTAGGCGCACGCGCGCTTCACGTTCGCGCTGCATCCCGCCGCCACGAACAGCACCATGGCCAGCTCGGAGCGCTCCTCCACGCTATAGCCCGCGCCGCGCGCCAGGCGCTCCAGCACGTTGCGGTACAGCGCCAGGTCCTGGTGGCATTCGCGCAGCGCCTGCTCCATAAGCGCGCCGCCCTGGTCCGTAACCAGCGACAACGCCTCTTCGGCCGACAGGCCCTTCCCGTCGCGGGAACGCAGGCGTGCCGAGACGCGAAGCGCCGCCACGCCCCAGTCGCAAAAGTAGCGGTCCTGCAGCGAACCCACCGGGGCATGCACGATGAAGCGCGAGACCCACGTGCGGTCGTCGCAGCGCGACAGCGGGCTTTTGCCATCGGCAAGCGGGCGGCCGGACAACACCAGGCGCGCCAGGTCCTTATGGCTGATACCGCCATAGCGCTTCATAGTCTCGAACAGCGCGCCGCACGGCGTCAACTCCGTCGCCATCAGCCTCACGCTCCTTCGCTCATATCGTCGTCCAACACATCGCGCTTGCCGGCGAAACGGCCTTCGGCGCCCGAAGCCTCGCCTGCAAGGTCGTCAACCTCGTACTCGGGCTGCGAGTCGGTGGCGCAAACCTGCCGCATTTCACCCTTACCGACTTCGCTCTCAAGCGCCGGCGCCATTGCACTCGGAAGCGCCACGGCCTCGTCGGAATCCCCCGACGGTAACGCCTTACGACGGATCATCTGGGGCAACGCCACGTTCAACGCGAAATCGGCCACTATGATGCACCAGCCAGCCGCAGCAGCAGCCACCAACGCCATGTAAAGCAGATGCTGCTGGGCCGCTGCCTCGAAACACATGTCGGAAAGCACCTGCCATAGCGCGGCGAACGTGACCGCAAGGCCCGCCGTGCCGCGCAAAAAGCCCGCTGTGGTGCGCGAGCCGCCGAAGCGAAGCGACAGCCCCACCAGCGCGGGGAACAGCGCCGCCGCAGCCACAGCAACCCCGGGAACGCCGCCCGACCAGGCAAAACCCGCCGCATCAAGCGACGCCTGCGCCCCGTTGGCAAGCACAGCCGCCGAGACCGCAACCCCCGCCAACGCCGCCGCCGCGACGCCCTTGCACGCCATGCGCACATGAGCCAGCGTGGAATCGGCCACATCAAGCGCTGACGCGGCGAACCCGCCGGGCACGCACGGCACCAGCGGACGGCCGCAAAACGACCGCTCCACGTTGTCGGCGTAGTGGATGGAAAACGACGACAACGCATCGCGAACCGCCGCGGCGTCCGGGCGATCGGATTGCCCGCGAGCCAGGCAATCGCCCAACACGATACCCAGCTGCTCGTCCACGAAAGACAGCGCCTCCGCCGCCTCCGACACGCCCATCGGCGCGGACAGCTTATCCTGCGCATGCTGCACCGCAACCGCCACCTCGGGTTCGTGGGCAAGCGCCTCGAGCAGCTCATCGGCCCGGGCATGCGCCATCACCGCAGCTGGCGCAGGAGCGGCCATCTTCGCGCGGTACGGCGAAACGGGAGCCCCATCTTCCCCAACCGCATGCAGATCGTAAGGCGCGCACCCGCACGCCAGCTGATACACCACGCTTGCCGCGGCGTACACATCGATCGCCGGCGATTTGCGCAGCTCGGCCAGCCCCGGGATATCGTCGCTGAGCATCTCAGGCGGCGCGAAATCAGCCGTGGCGCCGCGGAACACCGCGTTCTCGCTGGTGAACGACGTGGAACGCGGCTCCGACTCGGCCGACGAGCCGAAGTCGATGAGATACAGGTCGAACACGCCCTCGTCCACCTGCTGTTCCAAGGTCAGCCGCGAGGTGCGCACCATGACGTTGCGCGGGCTGATGTCGCGGTGCACGAACCCGCCTTCCACATACCCCATACGCGCCACCAGGTCGAACAGGTCACGGCCCAGGCGCGCCGCCACCAGCGGGCTCACGCGGCCGCAGCCGTCGACGGCAAGCTGCCGGCGCGCGCGGTCCAACGTGATGCCCTCGACCCATTCCATGACGATGCACGGCACCCCGTCAACGGTGCCCCGCCCGTACAGGCGGGGAAAGCCCTTCAGCCCCGACAGCAGGATATGGCATTCGTATTCGCGCTCGAACGCGGCACGCGAGGCGCGCACGCGACGCTCGTGATCCTCCTCGGTTTCGCCATCACGGCGATGCGGAAGCGAGAGCAGCTTGAGCGCCAGGTGCTCGCCCTGCGCGTTGCGCGCGTGCTCAACACGGCCCGTGCCGCCGCGATGCCCCTGCCCCTGCGACACGAACAACGTGACGAAACGACGAACGTACGCCGGCCGATCGGCATCGGAAAGCGAAAGCGGCGCGCTGAAATCGGCCACGCGCACCAGGCGCATGCCCTGAACGGCGCCCGACGAGGCAAGCGCGCCGCCCTTATCCCCTAGCCCGCTCATAAGCTGATGCTCGCTAACGTTTCGTTCAATTGCGCTGCCCTGATGCTGTTGCCAGAGGCGTCCTGATCAGCGCGAACAGGTTCCATCCAGCGATCGACCCCTTCCGCCGGGTTATCGTATTCCAAGTTCAGACCCCATGCGTCGTAAATGACGGAGAGGTACCGGTCCAACGCGATATACGCGCGCTGAAGGTTGCTCTTCTGCTCCTGCCAACGCGAGCCCTCGGCGAACGCGTCCGAATTGCGCAGCAGCAGGAAGTCGGTGAGCGTTTGGCTGTCGATGGCCGCGCACTCGTTGTAATCGCTTTGGCGAAGAGGCCGCGACGTGCTCATGCAGTCGTTGTTGAACGCGGCCACGGCGTTGTTCAAGCGCGTAACATACGCGTTCACACGCGCCTGGTGGTCCACCAGCACGGCATACGCCGCCGCCTCCTGCTCGGCCGTGGGCGCGGCAGGTGTGGAAGCGGAACCGGAGTCGGAGCCGCCGGCGCTTTCCGAACCCGAGCCGCTCGCATCGCCCGACGCGTCGCTCGAACCGCCGGAGCTGCCGGAGCCCGAGCCGGAACCGGACGTGGAACCGCCTCCCGCAGACCCCGCGCCCGCCTGCGACGAGCCGCCCGAGGACGCAGATCCCGACGGGGAAGCAGACCCCGACGTCTCCGAGGTGCCGCCAGCGATCTGCTGCGCGCGGGCGAACGACGAATCCACCGAGGAAACCCCGGATGCCC
>NZ_CAKTYH010000075.1 GCF_934632265.1 uncultured Senegalimassilia sp. | reverse complement strand
GTCCAGCGCCGCCAGCTTCTTCACCAGCGATTCGGCAAAGCCGATATCCGTGACGGCGCACATGGCCACGCTGGTGCGTCCCAGACTGCGTCCCAGCGCATCCTTGTCCGCGGGCAGCGTCACGCACAGCGTGCTTTTGAACCTGAAGGTGCCGACCCTCATCGTCCCTCAGGCATAAGCGCTCCGCAACATATCCGATGTCGCATCTCCCCTTGGCGGCATCCCTCGCCATACGGAAACCGGCGCTCTCGAGCGCCGGTTTCCGTATCTATAGGGTTTTGCGGGCGAACGAATCGCCGTCGCCAAAGTGCGCGACGTCTGGCTGGCCCGCCGCCGCGCCATCCCATCCGGCGGCGGACGGTCCCATGGTGCCATGCTGTCGCCAGGAGAATGTCTCCGCGGCGGTAACATATTCGCAAGTTGCCGCCGCCGGGGCGCTTGCCCTACACCGTCCAGTCGCGGCGGATTTGCTCCCATTTTGCGTCTCGGCCGGCTTCTACCTGGGCGATCTCGTCGTCGGTGAGCGCGCGGAACCTGCCTTGGCGGCGCAGGTACGCCTCCACGCTGGCGAACTCGCGCGGGTTTTTGCTGAGCTTGAACTGCCCGCCCGGCACGCCGCTGAGCTGCGGTCCTTCGTATTCGGCCAGATACCACAGGCCGCAATCCACGATGTCGCGTGCCACGTCCACCATGTCGGCCTCGGGGCAGCCCCAGCCGGTGGGACACGGCGCGATCACGTGGATGAAGCGCGTGCCGCGGATGTCGCGGGCGCGCTCGAGCTTGCGCAGGAAGTCGGGCAGATACCCCACGCTTGCCGTGGCCGCATAGGGGATGCCGTGCGCCGCCACGATCTCGAACACGTTCTTCTTCTGCGTCAGGCACCCGTGCGTGTTGCGCCCGGCCGGCGTGGTGGTGGTCTTCGCGCCGAAGGGCGTCAGCGAGCTCTTCTGGATGCCCGTGTTCATGTACGCCTCGTTGTCGTAGCAGATGTAGAGCACGTCGTCGTTGCGGTCGATGGCGCCGGAAAGCGCCTGCAGGCCGATGTCGGCGGTGCCGCCGTCGCCGGCGAAACCCACCACGGTGCAGTCGTCGGGCTTGATGCCCTGCGCCCGCAAACCGGCCTCAATGCCCGTAAGCACGCTCGCCGTCGCCGCAAAAGGCGTGATTATCGCGTTGTTGGCGAACGAAAGCTGCGGGAAGTTGAAGCCCACGGCGCTCATGCATCCTGCCGGCAGCGCTGCCACTGCGTTCGGGCCGAGCACCTTGAGCGCTGCGCGCACGGCAAGCGAGCCGCCGCATCCGGCGCATGCCTTGTGCCCGAAGAAGAACTCGTCATCGGTCAAGGTCTTCGCGTTCAAAGCCATGGCTAGCGGCCTCCTTCCGCATCGGTTGCGCACGCGCCGCTGCGCGCGCCTTCAGGGTCGCTGCCGGCAACGGCGTCGTCGCCGCAGCCTTCGCAGCAGGGGTTCCCGAACTCGTCGGCCACGGAGTCGACGCCCAAAAAGCCCACGCGCGGGCAGTCATCGGGCGCGATGCGTCCCGCGGCGATTTGGGAAAGCACCTCGAACATGCCCCTCATCTGGTCCTGCGTGATGTCGTCGCCGCCCAGGCCGCCCACGAAGTTCACCACCGGCACGGCGTTGCCCGCCTGCTGCAGCGCGGAGCACACGTTGGTCATGACCGTGCCTTCCGCGCCGAAGCTGACGTCCTTCTCCAGCACGCCCACCGCCGCCGCGCCCGCCAGGGCCGCGACGATCTGCTGCGCGGGGAACGGGCGCATGTAGCGGATGCGCACCAGGCCCGCCTTCACGCCCTGCGCGCGCAGCTGCGCCACGCGCTCGCGCGCCAGGCCGGCGATGGAGCCCAACGTCACCAGCACGATATCGGCATCGTCGCAGTCCACGGCCTCGATCAGTCCCGGATAGCTCCTGCCTAACACCTCGGCGAAACGCGCCTCAACGCGCTCGACGGCGTTGGCGGCCGCTAGCATGCCCTCGTGCGCGGAGTGCTTGAAGTAGCGGTTGAACTCCGGGCCGGCCGAGTAGCCGATGTTGACGGGGTTTGCGAAGTCGAAGCGGTTGCCCGCGCCGTCATAGGGCGGCAGGAACGCATCGGCCTGCTCCTGGGAGGGGATGTCCACGCTTTCGTAGGTGTGCGTGAGTGCAAAACCGTCCAAGTTCACCATGAACGGCGTGCGGACCTCGGGGTCCTCGGCCACGGCGTAAGCCATAAGCGCCAGGTCGAGCGCCTCCTGGTTGTCCTGCGCGTATGCCTGCACCCAGCCGTGGTCCAGAAGCGCCAGGCTGTCGCGCTGGTCGCCGTAGATGTTCCATGGCAGCGCGGTGGCGCGGTTCGCGTTCATCATGACGATGGGGAAGCGGCCGCCCGCGGCATAGGTCAGGCACTCGGCCATGTACAGCAGGCCCTGGCTCGACGTCGCCGTGAACGTGCGCGCGCCCGTGGCCGAGGCGCCGATGGCGCACGATAGGGCCGAATGCTCGCTTTCGACGTGCACGTACTCGGCTGCCAGCTGGCCTTCCTCCACCATTTCGGAAAGGCGCTCGACCACTACGGTCTGCGGCGTGATGGGGTAGGCCGAGATCACCTGCGGCCGCGCCAGGCGCACGCCCTCGGCGAACGCCTCGTCACCGGATAGAAAACGCTTCATGAGCATCACGCCTCCTTCGCGTTCGCTTCGGGCGCCATGGAAAGCGCATCGAACTTGCAGGCGGCGGCGCAAACCCCGCAGCCTTTGCAGAAATCAAGGTCGATATCCACCGAAACGCCCGCCTTGCTCTGACCGGCAACCTTGAAGATGGCACCGTCCGGGCAGTACAGGTAGCACTGCAGGCAGCCCGTGCACGCGCCCGCGTCGAGCACCGGGCGCATGTTGCGCCAACCCGCGTTGACCTGCGTCAGGTACCCCGCGGCATAGCAGGTGGTGTCGGCGTAGGCGGAAGGCTCGGGAACGGCGGCGAACAGCTGCGGCATATGCGCTGCCGAAGAATGCGCCGACCGGTGCAAGGCGGTTACCGTCTCCACCCCTTCGCCAGGCTGACCTGCGGATTCGCCGCTAGCAGCTTCCGTATGCCCGGCAACATCAGCCTGCTGCACCAGCGCGATGGCGCGCTCGACCACCTTGATGTTGCCCTCGTGCAGCTTCGCGGGCATGTATTGGCGGATGGCCTCCTCCACGCTCTCGCGGTCCACGCAATCGGCAAGCTGCGCCAGCGCGCCCAAAAACACCGTGTTGGGGATGGGCCGGCCCAGAAGCTCGGTGGCCAGGCCGTCCGCGTCGATGGCCAGCAGGCGCGGGTCGTCCAGCGCATCGGCCGTGTTCACCAGGCAGATGCCGCCCGGCTTCAGCTCACGCTCCCAGCCGGGCGCCAACAGCGTTCCGTCCAGGTAGATCACGAAATCAGCCTTCGAAACGGCGCTTCGGTCACCGATTTGCACCGTATCGATTTTGGTGAACGCGCGCATGGGGGCGCCGCGTCGCTCGGGGCCGAACGAGGGGAACGCCAGCGCGTGCCGCTTGCCGTCAAGCGACGCCGCCGCGCCCAGAAGCCGAGCGGCGGTGAAGGCCCCCTGCCCGCCGCGGCCATGCCAAAGCACTTCTATCATGTGAAACCTTTTCCCGTCTTGGATACGCCGTTCCATCATACGCCAGGCTTTTGCCCGGCAGCAGGCGGGCCCGGCGTCTGCCCGCAAAACGCCGAAAAGGGGACGAGCGTGCTCGTCCCCTCAAAGGTCGCAAAACCGCGTTTCCTAGAACTTGGCGTAGCGCTCCAGGTTCTTCTCGAGCGTCGCCACGAAGCGCGCCGCGGTGCCGTCGAGCTGCGCGCCCTTCCTCTTCAGGTAGCCCAGGCGCAGCGTGACGTCCGCGTCAAGCGGCACCGTGCGCAGCTGCGCGCCGTCGGAGATGCCCACCAGGATGCCGGAGGTGACCGTGTAGCCGTTGAGCGCCACGATCAGCTCGGAAAGGCTGGCGCGGTCGGTGGTGGCGATGGACTTGGCGCGCGGCTGGTCGCCCAGCGCCTCCTCGAAGAAGGCGGCCGGAGCGTCTTTGCCCTGGTCAAAGTAGATGTAGGGGTAATCGGACAACTGCTCGAGCGTCAGGCTGGACGCGTTGACCAGCGGGTGGCTGGCCGGCAGCGCAACGCGCGGGGCAGACTCGACCAGCTGCACGAACTCAAGGCCGGCGGCGTCGAAGGCGGTGTCAAGGTCCGCGGCGGTCGCGGAGGTCTCGAACACCACGCCCAGCTCGCTTTCGCCCGACGCTACGTCGTCGATGACGCCCTGCGTGGTGCGGTCGCGGAACGCGTAGTTATAGGAGTCGCCGCCCAGCGCCAACACCGTGTGCGCAAACGTCTGGACATTGAACAGGTAATGCTGCCCGGAAACGGAGAAATCGTATGCCATGGGAAGATCCTTTCGCTTAATGCCGCTTCCCGCAAAACCCGCCGCGGGAAGCGGCCGATGTAAACCAGGGGGTTTTGCGCCGCCGCTTACTTGGCGCTTTCGCGCTCGTCGATGAAGCGCTTGGCCTTGTGCTCGCTGGAGGTGCCCAGCTTGTCGGCGTCGAACACGATGACCTTGGCCGGACGCACGCCCGTATGGGCCTTCAGCGCCGCCTCGACGCGCTTGGACACCTGGTCGTAAGGCTCGTCGCTGCCCAGGGCGCGCTCGACGGACACCTCGTAGCGGGTGGTGAAGTTCTGGTCGTACACGCGGATGGAGTACTCGCCGGTCAGGCCCGGCTCCTTGCGCACGACGTACTCGACGTCGGAGGGGAACACGTTCACGGCGCCCACGATGAACATCTCGTCCTTGCGGCCGGTCACGTGGATGCGGGCATGGGTGCGGCCGCAGCTGCACTTCTCCGTGGAAACGTAGCCGATGTCGCCGGTGCGGAAGCGGATCATCGGGCGGGCCTTCTTCATAAGCGTGGTGTAGGTCAGCTCGCCGGTGCTGCCGGGCTCGAGCACCTCGCCGGTGACCGGGTCGACGGTCTCAACGAGGATCTGGTCCTCCACGATATGCAGGCCGTCCTTCGCCTCGCACATGGCCGCGCAGGCGCCGTAGATGTCGGACAGGCCGAAGAAGTCGACTACGTTCGCGCCCCACAGCTCCTCGATGCTCTCGCGCGTGGATTCGATCGAACCGCCCGGCTCACCTGCGACGATGATGGTGCGGATGCTGAAGTCGTTGCGCGGGTCGAGGCCCTTCTCCTTGATCTTCTGACCCAGGGTCCAGGCGTAGGAGGGGCTGGTCCAGATGATGGTGGGCTGGTACTGCTTCAGCACGAAGATCAGGCGGTCGGAGGGGATGGCGCCGGCCCAGATGGCAAGCGCGCCCAGGCGCTGCGCGCCGATGACGTCGGGGCCGCCGACGTACAGGGCGAAGTTCAGGCCGTGGACGTAGCGGTCGTTGGGGCGCATGCCGGCCTGCCAGAACAGTCGGGCCTCGGTGTCCTGCCACAGGTCGAAGTCCTCCTGCGTGAAGGGGCTGACCGTAGGCACGCCGGTGGAGCCGGAAGAGGTGGCCATGAACACGACGTCCTCCTCGGGCACGCTGCACAGCTCGCCGAAGAAGCTGCCCACGTGCTGGGTGTCGCGCTCGGTCTGCTTGTTGATGAAGGGGAACTTCGCAAGGTCGTCGAGCGTTTTGATGTCGGAGGGCTTCACGCCGGCGGCGTCGAAGCTGCGCTTGTAGTAGACGGTGTTGTCGTAGGCGTACTGCACCATGGTCTGCAGGCGCTCGAGCTGCAGCTGCTCAAGCTCGGGGCGCGGCATGCACTCGATTTCCGGATCGTAGTACTTCTGGTCGTACGGGATGTTCTTCTTTGCCATGATGCGGTGCTCCTTGGATCGCGTAGTGCCGGCGGGCGCCTTGCCTGCCGTGGTTTTGCTGTTCGTATTGAAACACTGTATCGCCCGGTATTCAACGCAGGTTACTAGGATATTTATCGATGGATTGCTATCGGTCAAAACGATAACCTAGCTGACCTGGGAATATATGGCGAAGGAGGGGGTGGGAAGAGGAAGGCTGGCGAAAAGATGTGCGGTGTTTGTTGTGGTTATCTACCGGTTTGCACGCTCAACGGCGGGCGCGTTTAGCCTTCCGCCAGTTCGCGCAAAAGCTTGATCTCGGCTGCGTAACCGGGCAGCTCGTTGGGGGTTTCCAGGATGAAGGGCAGGTCGCGAAGCGCGGGGTGCGTGACGATGCGTTGGAACGCGTCGACGCCGATGAAGCCCTGGCCGATGCATTCGTGGCGGTCCTTGTGCGCCCCGCAGGGGTTCTTCGAGTCGTTGATGTGCACGGCGCGCAGGCGGTCAAGGCCGATCACGCGGTCGAACTCGTCGAGCACGCCGTCCAGGCCGCCCACGATGTCGTAGCCGCCGTCGTGGACGTGGCACGTGTCCAGGCATACGCCCATGTGGTCGGAAAGCTCCACGCGGTCGATGATGGCGGCAAGCTCCTCGAACGTGCGGCCAACTTCCGTGCCCTTGCCCGCCATGGCCTCAAGCAGCACCGTGGTGGTCTGTTCGGGACGCAACACCTTGTTGAGCAGGCCCGATATCAGTTCGATGCCCGCTTCCGCGCCTTGCTTCACGTGGCTTCCCGGGTGGAAGTTGTAGTAGTTGCCGGGCACGGATTCCATGCGCACCAGGTCGTCGGCCATGCATTCCAGCGCGAACTCGCGGGCGTGCGGCTTGTCCGAGCAGGGGTTGAGCGTGTAGGGGGCATGCGCCACCAGCGGGCCGAAGTTGTGCTCGGCCATCAGCGCGCGAAGCGCCGCGGCATCGGCGGGGTCGATGGCTTTCGCCTTGCCGCCGCGCGGATTACGCGTGAAGAACGCGAACGTGTTCGCGCCGATGGAAAGCGCGGTTTCGCCCATGGCCAAAAAGCCCTTCGACGTTGACAGATGGCATCCGATGGTCAGCATATCGACCCTTTCTTCGCTATAAAGCTTGCGTGAACTGAAGTTCTTGATGTTGGTGTTAGAGGCCTGGAAGTCCCGGGTCCGGGGGTTAAGGGATTCGGAAGGCCCGGGAGCGGGTAGGGCTCAGCGGGCCCGGAGCCGGCGCTTGCGTGTTCGCCGCCAGCACGCCAAACGCTACCAGAGCCCCAGCGCGTGCTGCGCCGCCAAGCTCGTGCACGCGATGGCCACCCAACATGCGGCGCCCAGCACGATGGGTTTTGCGCCAGACTTCACCAGGCCCACCACATCGGTGTTCAGGCCGATAGCCGCCATGGCCACCACGATGAAGAACTTGCTGAGCGTTTTGAGCGGCGCGAAAACGGCCGGGTCGATGCCCGCGGCGCTGGCGGTCGTGGCCACCAGGGAGGCGCACACGAACAGCACGATGAACGTGGGTAGCGCGCGTTTCAGACTGAAACCGCTGGTGGAAGCCGTATCCGTACCGTTTTGCGCGGCCTGCTTGCGCTCACGTGCGGAAACCCACAGCGCCAGCGCGAATGTGATGGGGATGATGGCCAGCGTACGCGTGAGCTTGACGATGGTGGCGTAATCGAGCGCGTTCGCGCCGGGGTGCATGTCGTCCCACACGGCCGCGGCGGCGGTAACCGACGACGTGTCGTTGACCGCGGTGCCCGCGAACAGGCCGAAGCCGTTATTGCTCAAACCTATAACGTCGCCCAGGGTGGGGAAGATGAGCGCCGCCAGCACGTTGAACAAAAACACCACCGATATGGCGTGCGCCACTTCCTGGTCGTCGGCCTTGATGACCGGCGCGGTGGCCGCGATGGCCGAGCCGCCGCAGATCGAGGACCCCACGCCGATGAGCGTGGCGGTGCGCCCAGGCACGTGTATCACGCGGCACAGCACGGCCGCGGTGATCAGCGATGCGGAGATGGTGGACAGGATGACGGGCAGCGACATGGCCCCCACCTGGGCCAATTGCGTCAGCGGCAGCCCGAAGCCCAGCAGCACCACAGCGGTTTGCAGGATCTTCTTCGATGCGAACTTGATGCCCGGCCCCGCAGCCCCTTTGTCCTTCCAGAACGTGCCAATGACCATGCCCAGCAAAATGGCGAACACGGCGCCGCCCACCAACGGCACCGCCTGGCCGAGAAACCAGCAGACGACGGCGATAAGGGCGCTTACGGCAATGCCGGGCGCAAGGGTTCTGATGCGGGACATGGGCTACCTTCTGAACATGCGCTGTATGACGCGGTCAACTATAGCGCAACGTTTGAGCGGCATGAGCGGCTGAGGCCGAATCGCGCGAAACGAGCAAGCACTTCGTGAAGATGCGCTTTAAGGGTTCAGTTCTTTCGGCCATTCGGAATGCCGCAGCGCAATCTCGAAAAAAGCCGCAGGCACATTGGCCTGCGGCTTTGCAAAAAACTAGGTATCGCAGCGCTTATTCGCCAGTGCGCGCGTCCGCCTGAAGAACATCGATGGCGATGTCCACGGCGTCTTGGATGCAGCCGGGGCAGGAGCGGATCGGCCCCGCGGGGTTGCCGATGCCCTTGAGCTCGGCGCAGATGGTGGTGCCGTTTTGCGCCTTGAATCGCGCGCACATTTGATCGGCCAGCTGGTACGTGTCCGTCTTGCTGACGGGGTTTTCGCTTCCGGCGCTTTTGACCCATCCGGTAGCCATGACGGCGCCTGATACCGCACCGCAGGTCTCGGAATAGCCGCCCATGCCGCCGCCGAAGCCCTCCATCAGGCGAAACGTTTGGTCGACATCAAGCCCGATCGCCGGCGCCAGCGTGCAAGCGACCGCTTGCGCGCAATTGAAGCCCTGCTCGAGATACGCCATCGCCTGTGTTTTGCACGCATCGTGGTCAAGTTCCAAAATCGCCTGTTTCGACATGGCAGTTCCTTTCCCCCTCGGTTTGCCCTATTGTAACCGCTAACATTTTGCAGCTTGTCGGCAGAAATGCGTTCAGGTTTGCGCAACGCGGTAAGCTGAGCGTGAACACAACGGAAGGGGAGCCCGCCATGAGTCACGAATCTTGCAATCTTACGGCAGATGAGGCACTCGAGCGCCTGCGCGAGGGAAACGCTCGCTACCTGAGCGCGAACCAAGCGCAGGGCGACGTGTCGCCGGAGCTGCGCCAGACGACGTTCCGCGAGGGCCAGCACCCGTACGCCATCGTGCTGGCGTGCTCGGATTCGCGCGTGATTCCCGAGGCAATCTTCTCGGCGGGCATCGGCGACCTGTTCGTCATCCGCGTGGCCGGCAACGTGGTGGACAAGCACCAGCTTGGCAGCATCGAGTACGCCGAGGACCACCTGGGCTGCAACTTAGTGGTGGTTTTGGGCCACACGTGTTGCGGCGCCGTCGACGCGGCCATGCACCACGAGCCCTACGGTACGGTGAAGTTCATCACCGATGAGATAGCCGACGCCATCGGCGACGAAACCGACGAAGCCGCGGCCTGCTTGGCGAACGTGGCGCACAGCGTCCGCCGCATCGAGGAAAGCCGCAAAGTCCGAACCGACGAAGCCGAACACGGCCTACGGGTGATAGGCGCCCTCTACCAAACCGACACCGGCGAAGTTCAGTTTCTGGAATGATAGGAGCTAAACTAGCTTCAGTAGGAGTTTTCGTAATAATTGCCATGTCAAAAGTATAGTAGATACGCTATACTTTTGACATGGCAAAAATCGATTACATATACGAAGCCGTCGACGATTTTGGGCTGATAACCTCTGCGGAGGCAGCGGATCTCGGCATGTCAAGGGCTGAAATGGTGCAGCAGGAAAAGCAGCTTAAGGAGATCGTAGCTAATAATAATGAGGAACTGACAGGCTTACAGTCTGTCCTGCAGGAGAGCAGCGGTGCAAAGGTAGAGGTATCTGGTGAGGTATA
>NZ_CAKTYH010000074.1 GCF_934632265.1 uncultured Senegalimassilia sp. | reverse complement strand
TGCTGGCCTTCGCGTATGCCTCGAGCGTTGCGGCGGCGGCTCCGGAGTCGATCAGCTCGTTCGCAAGCTCGACGCCATCGCGCAGCGAAGGAGCCGTGCCCGCCACGTACATACCGGCAGCAGCGTTGAGCACCACGGTATCGCGCCGGCATCCGTGCTCCTTCCCGTTTAGGATATCGCGCGTGATCTGGGCGTTTCCCTCGCGAGAGCCGCCGCGCAGGTCGTCGCGTGTGCAGCGGGGCATGTCGAACTGCTCCGGCGTCAGCTCGTAGGTGCGGAAGGCCGGCGCGTGGAAGTCGCCGCCGCCGAATTCGCATACCTTGGTGGGTCCGGCGCAGGACAGCTCGTCGAGCACGCACTCCCCGTACACCACCATGCCGTGCTGCACGCCCAGGCTCACGAGCACGCGAGCCAGCGGCTCCACCAGCGCGCCGTCGTAAACGCCGAGCACCATATAGCGGGGGTTTGCGGGGTTCGTCAGCGGCCCTAGGATGTTGAACACGGTGCGAATGCCCAGCTCCTTGCGGATCGGGCCGACGTGCTTCATCGCCGCGTGGTACTTTTGCGCGAACAGGAAGCAGATGCCGACCTCGTCAAGCAGCTTGCAGCACAGCTCGGGGTCCTGCTCTATGTTGACGCCGAGCGCTTCCAGACAGTCGGCCGCGCCGGAGCTCGACGATGCCGCGCGGTTCCCGTGCTTCGCCACTTTTGCGCCGCTGGCTGCGATGATGATCGAAGCCGTGGTGGAGATGTTGAAGCTGTGCGCCTTGTCGCCGCCCGTTCCCACGATCTCGAGCACGGGGTTTGGATAATCGGCCGGCGTCGCGAACGTGCGCATGGCCGTGGCGCAACCGGCGATCTCGTCGATGGTCTCGGCTTTCGTGCTCTTCGTGGACAGCGCGGCAAGGAAGGCCGCCGTCTGGACCGCCGTGGTCTGCCCGGACATGATCTCGCAGATGGTGTCGTAGGCTTCTTGGTAGGAAAGGTCTTGCTTGTCGACGAGCTTCTGAATGGCTTCGGTGATCATGATGTTCCTTTCGGATAAGGGTGTGAACTGGGGAAATGGTGAATACGCGAGCCGTTGCGCCATCGTTTGACTCCCCGCTCCGAAGGTCGAGTGGACATGGTTGGCGTCAGCATGGCGCACTCGCGTTCGCGTGCGAGCTTGCGTTCGCTTTCCCAATCGGGCATTCGTTGGCGCCCGCCTTCCCGTTCGGCACCAGGGACAGGAAGTTCGCCACGATCGCGGCCCCATCGGGCGTCATGATGCTTTCGGGATGGAATTGCACGCCGAATACGCGTTGATCGGCGTCTTCGACCGCCATGACTTCGCCATCGGCCGTTTCGGCGGTGACGCGCAGGTGCTTCGGCAGCGTGCGCCCATTGGCTGCAAGCGAGTGGTAGCGGGCAACGGGAAAAGTGTCGGGCAGGCCGCTGAACAGGGCGCTTTCCCGCGTGCACTCGACGGTGGACACCTTTCCGTGCATGAGCTCCTTTGCATATCCGACGGTGCCGCCGAACGCTTCGCAGATAGCTTGATGGCCCAGGCATACGCCCAGCATGGGGATGCGCCCGGCGAAGCGCTTGATGGCGGGGATGCACACGCCGGCATCGGAGGGACGCCCCGGACCCGGCGACAAGATGATGGCATCAGGGGCAAGCGCTTCGATATCGTCGCAGGTGAGCGCGTCGTTTCGCATGACGATGATATCGGGTCGCATGCCGCCGACAAGCTGATAGAGGTTGTATACGAAGCTGTCGTAGTTGTCGATGAGCAGGATCATCGCAGGCCTCCTTGCGCAAGCTCGATGGCGTGCACCACCGCGCGCGCCTTGTTGCGGCATTCCGCATACTCGGTTTCGGGGACGCTGTCGGCCACGATGCCGGCTCCCGATTGCACGCACACGCGGCCGTCTTTCTTGTACGCCAGGCGAATGGAGATGCACGTGTCCATGTTCCCGGTGAAATCCAGGTACCCGATCGCGCCGCCGTAGATGCCGCGCTTGGTCCCTTCGAGCTCCTGGATGATCTCGGCCGCACGAAGCTTCGGGGCGCCGGAAAGCGTGCCGGCAGGCAGGATGGCATCGATGGCGTCAACGGCGTCTTTGCCCTCCGCAAGCATGCCGGAAACCTCCGAGCCGATGTGCATGACGTGCGAGAAGCGATGCACGTGCAGGTACCGCTCGACATGCACGCTCCCCAGTTCGCATACGCGACCCAGGTCGTTTCTTCCCAGGTCAACAAGCATATTGTGCTCGGCGAGCTCTTTTTCGTCGGCAAGAAGGCCCGCTTCGAGCGCTTCGTCTTCTTGGGCGGTTGCGCCGCGCGGCCGCGTTCCGGCCAGGGGAAACGTTTTCACGCAGCCCTTCTCCAGGCGCGTCAGCGTTTCGGGGGATGCGCCGGCAAGCTCGATGTCGTCGCTTGAGAAGAAGAACATGTACGGGGAGGGGTTCGTTGCGCGCAGCACGCGGTACACGTCGAGCAGGCTGCCGCGGGCGGGTGCCGACAAGGGGTTCGACAGCACCACCTGGAAGATGTCTCCCTCGTGGATATAGTGCTTCGCGCGCTCGACCATGTCGGTGAATTGCGCTTGCGAGAAGCGGGGCGTAAGCTCGGTTTGCAGCGAGAGGGCGGGGAAGTAGGCACGTGAGCCGCTGGTCAGCAGGTCGACTATCCGGTCGCAGGCGTTCTCCGCCTTTGCGTACGCGGCTTCGACGCCTTCGGGGTCGGAAAGGTCCGCGCCGGCGATGATCTTGAGCTTCTGCTCAAGGTTGTCGAACACGATGACCTGGTCGAACAGCATCAGGTCGACATCGCGGAAGTCGCGGTCGGCCAGCTGGTTCTCGCGCAGGCGCGGCTCGGCGTACTTGATGTAGTCGTAAGCGAAGTATCCGACAAGGCCGCCGGCGAAAGGCGGCATGCCCGGCACGGCGGGGCTGGCGAAGCGGGCCAGCACGTCGCGGATGGCGTCACCGGGATGCTCGACGTGCCGCTCGACGGTGCGCATAGGTTCGTCCTCTGCTCCTTCGCGGATGTTGAGCAAGCCATTTGTGCAGGTCAGCTCCATGGTAGGGTTGCAGCCAAGGAACGAATAGCGCCCCCAGGTGCGCCCCTGCTCGGCGCTTTCGAGCAAAAAGCAGTGGCAGCTTGCCGAGCGCAGCGTGCGCAGCGCCTCCACCGGCGTGAACCGGTCCGCTAATAGCTCCTTGCATACGGGCACGCGGCGATACGCTCCGGTTCGCGCATAAGTTTGCACCGCCTCAAGCGTTGGGAACATTGGGCACCTCCTTGAAGGCTTGTCCGGCCTGGCGACCGGTGCCGAATCGGGCAATGAAAAAGCCCGTCCCGGCAAACGACAACGTCTACCAAGGACGGGCTTGCAACTTTTGCCCGCGGTGCCACCTTGATTCCCGGCTTTGCGGCCGAGCACTTTGCGAAGCGCCTTCACGCTTCCGGCAACTAACGTATGCCCTCACGTCACGGATACTGAGCGCGCGATGCAATCGCGCCGCCGTTCACCATGCCCTCAGCGGCCCATTTAGCAATCTGCGTCCGACCCGACTCTCAGCAACGCGGGTTCTCTGTGCGTGCACAACTGCCTTGACTTCCGCCTCAACGGTTTGTTGAAACTGGTTGTGAGAATGCCGCAACTTTTGCCTAGCGTCAAGATAGAATTTTGCAAACGGCGGGAAATTATTTTGCGGTCACCGAATGTGACCGGTTGCTGGAAGAGTATTGGTTACTGAAACCGGTCACCGGCCTGCACCGAATATGGAACGATATGCAGGAAGCTTATCCCCAGGTCAGTGTATGGTTTTGCGAAGAGTTGCCTTGCAGTCAAGCAATGCGTTTGTCGCGCGTGAACGCACCTCCGTCCCCTGTTCATGTATGAAGAAAGCCTGCGAACCCCAAAGGGTTCGCAGGCTTTCGCAATTTAAAGGCTTGTGGCGGAGTAGCCGTTATTCGGCTGCTTCCTCTTCCTGCTTTTCGCCGGCTTCGACGATTTTGTCGATGATGACGTCCAGCTTGCCTTCCACGTCGTAGTCCTCGACCTTGCCTTCGTCGCACAGGCGCGCGAACTTCGGGTCGATGGGCAGGGTGGTGTAGGCGGGGATGTTGTAGCGCTCGGCAACCTCGGCGCCCTGAGGCTCGCCGAAGATGTGGTGCTCCTTGCCGCAGTCGTCGCACTTGAAGTAGGCCATGTTCTCCACCAGGCCCAGCACCTCGACGTCCATGTCATGCGCAAGGTTGACCGCCTTGCCCACGATCATGGCCACCAGCTCCTGCGGCGCAGATACGGTGACGATGCCGTCGACGGGCAGCGACTGGAACACGGTGAGCAGCACGTCGGAGGTTCCCGGAGGCATGTCGACGAACAGGTAGTCGATGTCGCCCCAGTTCGTCTCGCTCCAGAATTGGCGGATGGCGTTGGACACGACCGGGCCGCGCCATGCCACCGGCAGGTCGCCCTTGGGAAGCATGAGGTTGGTGGACATGACCTTGATACCCGTTTTGGTTTGGCCGGGCAGGATGCCGTCGGCGTCGGCGGTCAGCGGGTTGGTGATGCCGAAGGTCTTCGGGATGGAGGGGCCGGTGATGTCGGCGTCCAAGATGCCCACCTTGTTGCCGCGCTTGTTCATTTCGCTGGCAAGCAGGCTGGTGACCAGGGATTTGCCGACGCCGCCCTTGCCGGAGACAACGCCGATGACGTGCTTGACGTTGCTGCGCTTGTTCGTCTCAAGCTTGGTGGGGCCGGCGGCGGTGCGCTCGCCGCATCCCGAAACACCGCAGCTGCCGCACTCGTGCGAGCACTCTTCTGCCATGATTCCTTCTTTCTTATTGTGCTCCCAG
Organism: uncultured Senegalimassilia sp.; assembly: GCF_934632265.1. GTDB lineage: Bacteria > Actinomycetota > Coriobacteriia > Coriobacteriales > Eggerthellaceae > Senegalimassilia. Next base: position 5,067 of record NZ_CAKTYH010000074.1, on the reverse strand, counting down.
ATGTCTGGAAGCGCCACTCGTCCTGAAGGGATGATAGCACAACGCGTCAACGCAACGGCCAATTAGCACCTGCGACGTGACATATGCGGCATATTGTCAAGCAAACCCCGCTTTATGCATTTTGAGGTGCTTCGGGCGGGTGGGCGTGGCTACTGCAGCTGTTGGACTTCGGTGGCGTCGAGGTTGAAGTCCTTGAATGCGGCGGTGGTGTAGGCGGGGTTCTCGTAGGTGTTGAAGTAGTAGCGACTCTCGCGAGCGGAATAGGCGCTGGTGAACACAGTGAATTCGTTCGCGCCGTCGTTCATCTGCGCGCTTCCCTCCACCATTGCCACGCCGCCGAGCGTGCGGAAGACGCGCGCAACGTTGCCGCTCTCGGTATCTTTCGGCGCATGATGTGCGTTCAGGTAAGCGGCGCGCACGAAACGCGAGGGCGAGTACACGTCGCCAGGCAGCCCGCGCATGCCCGCGCCGGCGCCGTAGGGCGTCAGCGTTGCGTTCGCCCACGTCACGGAGCTAGGCGCGCTAGGGGTCACGTTCATGTAGCTGCGCAGGTTTTCCAGGTGCCACGCAAGGCCCGGCTGATTGGCCAGCACGTCGGCGGGGTCGCGCATCACCTGCAGGCCCTCGGCGGTCGACTCCACCACGATGCAGCCGCTGGCGTCGGCGATGATCCAGTGCAGCATGCTGATGGGGAAGTCGCCGAAGCCCTTGTTCACCAGCGTGATGTTGGCCAGCGCCGCCTCGACGTCGTCGACCTTGTCGAAGTTCGAGGTGACCCACAAGGGGAATTCGTATGGAGCGACGGCCGTGGTTCCCGGGCGGACGTCGTCGGGGAAGTATGCGTAGCCGGGGAAGTTCAGGCCGGCGATGGCCAGGCCGTTCTCGTTGGCGCAGTCAAAGTACAGCGGATACCCTTCCGAGGCGATGGCCATGCCCAGCACCGCGCGATGCCCCGTGTTCGCAGGATGGTTGCGCGGCGTGAACGTGATGGTCTCGCCATAGCCGTACGCCCAGTCCAGGTTGCGGCCGAAATACAGGTTTCCGTCAGGGTCGGTGAATCGAATCGCCGTGCACATATGTGCCTCCGTTCAACATTGGCGCGTGGGTTTGCGCCTGCGCTTGCTCCTTCGGGGCGTTTTGCCCCTGCGGAAAAGGAATGGTACGCCTGCGGCAGCAGCTTGCAATGGGGAAACCCCGAGCGTTGCCTTCGCGTTGCGAAGCCGTTGAGCGGAGTTCGTGCGGCTTGCGGGGCGGGGATCGTGCGACGCGAAAAGCCCGCGCATCGCATGAGACGATATGCGGGCTGTTGGGCTCGGAGGATTCTGGTGATGAGCGCGAAAGGCTCGAGAACGGCGAACAACCGCCATTGTCCTTGCGCTATTTCCCGTTGCGGATCTTCTTGATGCCGCCGGCGGCTATGGCGGCGCCTGCGCCGATGGTGAGCACGCCAGGTCCGGGCAGTATGAGCATGGGAACGCCGACTGCCATGACGGCGGCGCCTGCCACGGTTTGGGCTGCGCCCGTTAGACGCGAAGCGGCAGCGGCGGCATCTCCTTGATTGCGAACGGGGTTGCCGCGGCCGTCGACGAACGTGGTATGCAGCGGCTGGTTGTCCACCTTCCCGACGCGTTTGCCGAACGAGGGCGGCGTGAAGGATTCCGCTGCTGTTTGGGCGGCAGCGGCAGCGCCGCGCGCCGCGTCGACCGGGTTCACGTCGATGATGGGATGTTTCGGGAACGCCATGAGCTGCTCCTTATGCGTAGCGCCGCATGGGCGGCGCGTGGTAAACCTTGTGCGGGACGGGCCTAGCAGCCGCGTTCCGCTATCCGTAGGGTATCGCGCCGCGGGTGCCGCGGGCTCGCGCATGCCGACGCTGTCACCAACGCGTAACGAGTTCGCCACATGTCTCATTTCGCCTAGTTATGGTTTGATCTTCCGGTAGCGCCTTGGTTTCCCGTTCGCTTTCTCCTTAGCGCTCGCGCTCGTCTCCGACCCGCCTTTCCCATAATGCCCTCGAAGCGCCTCGGTTTTCCCATGCGGCGCCTCTGCCCGTCGATGGATGCCTCTCTGCAACGCCCCGGGGCGTATCCATCATCAGGCGTTTTGCCGGTTCACGCTGGGTTTTGCGCTACACTATCGATAGTGTTCCGACCGTTTGGTTCGACTGCGTCCCGCGCTTGAATCGAGTTGGCGAATCGGGCGCGACGCCTTTATAAGGGGAAGGTGATCGTATGGCAGCTCCTGCTACCGAACATGTCCGAAACATCGTGCTGGTGGGCCAAGACGGCGCCGGCAAAACCTCGCTCGCCGAGGCTATGCTGCACGTTTCAGGCCGCACGCCGCGCATGGGCACCACCCACGACGGCAAATCCTACCTTGACTACGACCAGGAAGAGATTCGCCGCAAGTTCACTCTGGGCACTTCCGTCGCGCCCATTCCGTACCATGATTACAAGATCAACCTGCTTGACACCTCGGGCCATCCCGACTTCATCGGCGACACGCTTGCCACCATGCAGGCTGCCGAAATGGCGCTGTTCGTCATCGATGCCGTCGCAGGTCCCCAGGTCATGACCACGAAGCTGTGGCGTGAAGCCGAGGGCATGCGCCTGTCGCGCGCCGTGTTCATCAACCACATCGACCGCGAGCATGCGAACTTCGACACCATCATGGCGCAGCTGCACGCGCGCTTCGGAAGCCGCTTGGGCCCGGTCACCATTCCCATCGGCGTTGCCGAGGACTTCAAGGGCGTTATCGATGTGCTGCGCATGAAGGCCCGCTACTTCGACCAGGACGGTACCACCGACGACCGCATCGAGGACATCCCGGCCGAGTACGCCGAGGCGGCGCAGGTCGCGCGCGACCGCCTGTGCGACCTGGTGGCCGAGGCCGATGACGACCTGATGATGAAGTACCTGGACGGCTCCGAGCAGCTGACGCAGGAAGAGCTCGAGAGCCTGCTCGATAAGGCCATCGCGCAGGAGCTGTTCATTCCCGTGTACGTGGGCTCCACCATCATCGAGCAGGGCATCCGCTGCGTGATGAAGGATATATGCACCTACTTCCCGCACCCGCGCCACCACGGCGCCTTCCGTCTTGCCAACGGCGAGGAGACGTTCGTGGACGAGGATGGCGAGCCGGCGGCGTTCGTCTTCAAGACCGTTGCCGACCCGTTCGTGGGACGCTTGAGCTACTTGAAGCTGATCAGCGGTGTGCTCACGCCCAGCATGGAGCTCATCAACGCGCGCACGGGCAAGAAGGATCGCTTGGGCCATCTGTATGTGATGATGGGCAAGGAGGCCACGGATGTGAAGTCGGCGAAGGCCGGCGACATCATCGTGGTTCCCAAGCTCACCGACACGCGTGCCGGCGACACGCTGTCGCAATCGGGCACGATGTCCATCGATCCGCTGCCGCTGCCCGTACCGCAATATCCTGTCGCCATCGAGGCTGCCAACAAGAAGGAAGAGGACAAGGTCGGCACCTTCCTTGCGCGCGCGGTTGAGAACGACCCCACGCTGCGCGTTGCCCGCAATGAGCAGACGCACCAGACCATCGTCACGGCAATGGGCGAAGCTCAGGTGGAAACGCTGCTTGCGCGCATGAAGGAGCAGGCGAAGGTGGAGGCGCGTCTGGTTCCCGTGCGCATCCCGTATCGCGAGACCATCACGAAGACCGCCGAGGCGCAGGGACGTCATAAGAAGCAGACCGGCGGCGCAGGCCAGTTCGGCGACTGCTGGCTGCGCATCAGCCCTAACCCTGGCGAGGGCTATGAATTCTTTGACGAGGTCAAGGGCGGCGCCATCCCCGGCGGTTTGATTCCTGCTGTTGACAAGGGCGTTCAGGAGGCGATGGCCGAGGGCTTCTTGGCGGGGTATCCCATGGTCGACATCAAGTGCGCCGTGTTCGACGGCTCGTACCATTCGGTCGACTCCAACGAGATGGCGTTCAAGACCGCCGCGCGCATCGGCTTCCGGGCGGCGTGCGAGCAGGCTGGTGCCATTCTGCTCGAGCCCATGGCGACCATGGATATCGTGGTGACCGAGGAATATGCCGGCACCGTTATGGGCGACATCGCCACGCGCCGCGGACGTATCGTGGGCACCGACTCCACCGACGAGGGCGAGACGGTCATCATGGTGCGCGTGCCGTATGCCGAGGTCATCAGCTACACCAAGGACCTGCGCGCTATGACGCGCGGTTCCGGCAGCTACTACATCGAGCTGGAGGGCTACGACCCTGCGCCCGCCGACGTGACGAAGAAGCTGGTCGAGGCTTACCAGGCATCGAAGGCATAAGCAGGTCCATAAGATGATTGCAGCGAGCCGTCCTTCGGGGCGGTTCGCTGTTTGCTGCGGTGAAGCGCTTCGGCTTGGTGTTCGCATTTGCGCCTCCTGGTGCGTTCTTTGCGGGATGGTTTGGCGATCGCGCGGTGCGGATCGGGGGTGTCGGCGTGCGTGGGAGCACGGAGTAGTCTGCGTTTCGCAGCGGTCTGTATGTGCGGAAGTGCAGAGTCGCTCTGCACTTCGTGACGGCCGGCTCGCTTGTGGCGGGCAGGCCCTGAGTTTGCGAGGAGCCCGCCCGTTCCAAAGGGAGGAGAGGCGATGGGGAGTGAAGCAGCAGGTCAGGAGCGTCTCCCATGACACGGCCCGCTTAAATCCAGCCGCCTCATCGCCTGATACGAGTATGACGCCGCCATCTTGCAGAACCCTTGTCCGTTGCGCCGAAAGCTGTCGGGCGAACCTTGCGGGCTAGGGAAGATTGTGTCCGCTGGAGAGTTGTCGGAATGACCGTGATACCTTGCATCGTTGGCGGGTTGCAGTCTCCTTTGTCTTGCGAATGTGTGAATCCCCAGATAAGCGGGCTTCCGTGTCCTGTGCGCTAGCGTTCCGAGTCGTCTGACGCATCTTCTTCTAGCTCCGGTAACTTTTCCTCATGTGGGCATTTTTCCTAGACGGTTCGCCGAGTTCTTGGTAGGCTCGAACCATTGAGGTAACGTACTATTTCTTTCGCAAATTGAAAGCCGAATACGTCTAGGAATGAAAAAGACATGGTCGTCAGCCATCG
>NZ_CAKTYH010000073.1 GCF_934632265.1 uncultured Senegalimassilia sp. | reverse complement strand
CGAAGGCGCATATGAATCAACAACAGCGAGGCTTCCTATCTTGCTGCCATCTCGATGGGCATATCGTCTGTTCACCCACCCCCTGTTCACCACACTTGCCCCAATCCCACCAGCCCAACCCGAATCCACGCCGGCAAATGCCATCCCAGCCGCCCATCTCGCCCCCCATGCAAGCCTAATTGCGATACGTCTGCGTTTAAATGGGGCCTTGGCGAGTAGCTAGCTTATGCCCGCCAGAAAGCCCCAGGTCACAGGCTCGGCAAATTATGCTTACTCGGGACACCCGGATTCAAACGCAGACGTATCGCACTTTGCGCTGTCACTCGCGCGGATAAGACCGCAAATGGCGCCGCCGAGCGTCAATCATTCGTGGAACCGTTGGGCGCGGCGCCCGGCGACGGCCGCAATTTGCTATCCTGTTGCAAAAGCATCGCCCGTTAAAAGGACAGCATCATGCAAATCACCCCGGAAGAAATCGCCGAAACGCTTGCCATGGTCAGCAAGCAGCACCTGGACATCCGCACCATCACGTTGGGTCTGAACCTGCGCTCCTGCACGGATTCGGACATCAACACCATGGCGCGCAAGGTGTACGACAAGATGACGAAGGCCGCCGAGCAGCTGGTGCCCACCGCCGAGCAGCTCGAGCGCGAGTTCGGCATCCCGATCGTGAACAAGCGCATCTCCGTCACGCCCATCGCCGAGATCTGCGCCGCCGTGCCCGACACCGACCTGTCGCGCATCGCCGTGGCCATGGACAAGGCCGGCGCCGAGGTGGGCGTCGACTTCGTGGGCGGCTTCTCCGCGCTCGTGCACAAGGGCGCGTCGGCTGCCGACAACAAGCTGATGGACTCCATCCCCAACGCGCTGGCCGCCACCGAGCGCGTGTGCTCGAGCGTCAACGTCGGCTCCACGCGCGCCGGCATCAACATGGACGCCGCGCTGAAGATGGCCGGCATCGTCAAGCAGTGCGCCGAGCTGACCGCCGACCGCGACTGCATCGCCGCCGGCAAGCTGGTGGTGTTCTGCAACGCCGTCGAGGACAACCCCTTCATGGCCGGCGCCTTCCACGGCTCGGGCGAGGCCGACGCCGTGGTCAATGTGGGCGTTTCCGGCCCGGGTGTGGTGCGCCAGGTGCTGGCGAACATGCCCAAGGACGCCGACATGACCGAGGTCGCCGAGGCCATCAAGGCAACCGCGTTCAAGATCACCCGCGCCGGCGAGCTGATGGCCCGCGAGGCCAGCCGCCGCATGGGCGTGGCCAAGGGCATCCTTGACCTGTCGCTGGCCCCCACCCCGGCCGAGGGCGACTCCGTGGCCGAGATCCTGGAAGCCATCGGCGTGGGCCAGTGCGGCGGCCCGGGCACCACGGCCGCGCTCGCCATGCTCAACGACGCCGTGAAGAAGGGCGGCGTCATGGCCAGCTCCAGCGTCGGCGGCCTGTCCGGCGCGTTCATCCCCGTGTCCGAGGACGCCGGTATGATCCGCGCCGCCGAGTCCGGCGCGCTGTGCCTGGAGAAGCTCGAGGCCATGACCTGCGTGTGCAGCGTGGGCCTGGACATGATCGCCATCCCCGGCGACACGCCGGTCGAGGCCATCTTCGGCATCATCGCCGACGAGTGCGCCATCGGCATGATCAACAACAAGACCACCGCCGTGCGCGTCATCCCCGCCATCGGCAAGAAGGTCGGCGACAAGCTGGACTTCGGCGGCCTGCTCGGCTACGCGCCGGTCATGCCCGTGAACACCCACGCCGGCACCGTGTTCGCCCACCGCGGCGGCCGCATGCCCGCCCCCATCAACTCGCTGAAGAACTAGCGAACAAGGCAACACCACCCGAATGCAAGCGGGGATTCCGAACACTCGGAATCCCCGCTTTTCTTTTGCCGCAGAGACGAGATGACCCTCACGCCCCTCCAAGCGCGAATAACGATCCGGAATAAGCAAAGCTCGGGATACTAGCCGAGTCTCCACCGAGAAAAACCAGGGCTGTCGAGCACGCCTCGCTACCGTACCTTCCACGCATTCACGGCGAACGATTCCTTGCCGCAACGCAAAAACGGCTCCCGTGGCCTCAAGGCCGCGGGAGCCGTTCGTTTGCGTTTGGGCGCTTGATTTAGTCCCTGGTCAGCTTGCGGTGCAGGCGGTGGGGCTTTGCGGCCTCCTCGCCCAGGCGCTCGATGCGGTTCTTCTGGTAGCTCTCGAAGTTGCCCTCGAACCAGTGCCAGTTGCCCGGGTTCTCATCGGTGCCCTCCCACGCCAGGATGTGCGTGGCCACGCGGTCGAGGAACATACGGTCATGGCTGGTCACCACGGCGCAACCCGGGAAGCGCAGCAGCGCCTCCTCCAGGCTGGACAGCGTCTCAACGTCCAAGTCGTTGGTGGGCTCGTCGAGCAGCAGCAGGTTACCGCCCTGCTTGAGCGTCAGCGCCAGGTTCAAGCGGTTGCGCTCGCCGCCGGAGAGCACGCCCGCAGGCTTCTGCTGGTCGGAGCCCTTGAAGCCGAAGCTGGCCACGTATGCGCGGCTGGGCACCTCGGTTTCGCAGACCATCATGTAGTCCAGGCCGCCGGAGACGACTTCCCACACGTTCTTGTCGCCGTCGATGCCCGCACGGCCCTGATCGACGTAGGACACCTTCACGGTCTCGCCGAGCTTCAGGCTGCCGGAGGTGGGCTGCTCGATGCCCATGATCATCTTGAACAGGGTGGATTTGCCCACGCCGTTGGGGCCGATCACGCCGACGATGCCGTTACGCGGCAGCACGAAGGACAGGTCGTCCATGAGCACACGGTCGCCGAACTGCTTGTGCAGGTGCTCGACCTTGAGGACCTCGGCGCCCAGGCGCGGGCCGGCCGGGATTTGGATCTCGGTGAAGTCGAGCTTCTTGGACTGCGCGGCCTCGGCGGCCATCTGGTCGTAACGCTCCAGACGGGCGCGGCTCTTCGCCTGACGCGCCTTCGGGGAGCTGCGGACCCACTCGAGCTCGCTGGCCAGGCGCTTCTGCAGCTTCTCATCGCGCTGCTTCTGACCCGCCATACGCGCGGCCTTGGTCTCCAGGTACGTGGAGTAGTTGCCCTTGTACGGGTACAGGCTGCCGCGGTCGACCTCGCAGATCCACTCGGCGACGTTGTCCAGGAAGTAGCGGTCGTGCGTGACGGCCAGCACGGCGCCGGGATACTTGTGCAGGAACTTCTCCAGCCACAGCACGGACTCGGCGTCCAGGTGGTTGGTGGGCTCGTCGAGAAGCAGCAGGTCAGGTGCCTCGAGCAGCAGGCGGCACAGGGCCACACGACGACGCTCGCCGCCGGAGAGCACGTTCACCGGCATGTCGGGGTCGGGGCACTGCAGCGCGTCCATGGCCTGGGACAGCTGGCTGTCCAGATCCCAACCGTTGGCCGCGTCGATGGCGTCCTGCAGCTTGCCCATCTCCTCCATGAGCGCGTCGAAGTCGGCGTCGGGCTCGCCCATGAGCGTGCCGATCTCGTTGAAGCGGGCGATGTTGGCCTTCACGTCGGCGAACGCCATCTCGATGTTCTCCAGGACGGTCTTGTCCTCATCCAGCGGCGGCTCCTGCTGTAGGATGCCCACCGAATAGCCGGGGGTCAGGCGCGCATCGCCGTTGCTGACCTCCTCGATGCCGGCCATGATCTTGAGCAGCGTGGACTTGCCCATGCCGTTCGGGCCCACCACGCCGATCTTCGCGCCGGGGTAGAACGACAGGGTGACATCGTCGAGGATGACCTTGTCGCCGTGCGCCTTGCGCGCCTTGTACATTTGGTAGATGAACTCTGCCATGCGTGTCGCCTTTCTTGTCGAGCAGGTGGACGCTTAGCAAGTCCGACCGCTCCATGCTATGCTGCGGGCGCGCATCAAGCCCGAGAGGATAACCGAGGCGGGCGTGATTGCGCTATGGATGGTTAAGCCCGGTGCCGCCGGGCTTTTTCGTTTTCGCCCATTGGCGTTCCCTCCTATTCTATCAGAGCCATCCTTCAACAACCTAACTTGCAGCGTGCCTTCCTTAAGTTGTATACTACTATGTAATACGATGTATTGCAAAAGGAGCTTGCTATGCCCATGGATGCCGTCTTGCAAGTGCGAATGGATGAAGAAACGAAACAGCGCGCAGAGGTGCTGTTCAAATCTCGCGGATCATCTCCGGCGGAAGCCGTTAGGCGCTTTCTGGCGAAAAGCATTCAACTTAATAGCGCCACGCTGCTTGACGACATGGCCGAGTCTTCCGCCCGACCCGCTCAGCCGAAGCCAAGCGCGGCAACGTTGCATGGCGCAGGGTACCTTGCTCGATATGCTGACCCCGAAAAGCGTGCACAAGAAGCAAACGCATGGGCTGCCGCCGCTACGGAGAAGCACCATGGCTAGCACCATCGACGCAAATGTCGCCTTGCGCTACTTGCTTTGGGACAACGAAGTGCAGGCGAAGCAAGCCAAGCAATGGATCATCGAAGGCGCTTGCATGTACATGGAAGCTGTTGCCGAAGTGGTGTATGTGTTGCAAGGCGTATACAAGCTCTCGCGGGCAGAGATCGATACCGCTGTTGAAAACCTGCTTGATGACGTGTTTGTCTACGACGAGGAGATCATGCGCGCCGCCTTACGAATGTACGCGATGAGCTCGCTCGATTTCGTGGATTGCACGCTAGTGGCGCGCAACGTCTTACAGCAGGAACCCGTCCGCACCTTTGATAAGCAGCTCGCAAAGAATCTACGCGACTGTTAACGCAGCGCCCGCAACCACGACGGTGCCGAAACGCTACCTTTTCGGTTTTTGCAGGGCGGACGCCGCGACGGCTGCCCAGGCGCGCGGAACGAAGCGGCTGCCGAACACGATGAACTTCGCCAGCACGCCTGGGCAGCACAGCAAACGATTGCAGCCCAGCGCACGGATGGCTGCGCGGGCCACGCGCGGTGCGCTGATGGTCATGCGCGCCAGCGCCGTGCCGCCCGCGTCGGCGTTGTCCCAAAACGGCGTGCGAACAGGCCCGGGGCACAGCGCGGTCACGTGCACGCCGTGCGGGCGCAGCTCCATATGCAGCGCGCTTGAGAATGATTGCACGAACGCCTTCGAGGCGTAGTACGTGGACATGTACGGCCCGGGAACGAACCCGGCAACGCTGGCCACGTTGAGGATGCCGCCGTGCCCGCGCGCCGCCATGCCGGGCGCGAACGCGTGGCAAAGCTCCATGAGCGCCATGTCGTTGGTTTGCACGAGCGCGCGCTGGCGCTCCAAGCTGCTTTCCGCGAAGGGGGCGTCGTAGCCGAAGCCGGCGTTGTTCACGAGCGTCTCCACCTGCAGGTTCGCCGCCTGCACCTGCGACGCCAACGCATCGACGGCGCCCGGCTGCGCGAAGTCGGCAACGAAAACGTGCGTGTCGACGTCGAAGCGCTCGACCAGGTCCTTCGCCAGCTCCTCGAGCTTGCCCCGATCGCGCCCCACCAGGGCCAACGTGCCGCATTCGCGGGCCAGCTGCGCGCACAGCTCGCGACCGATGCCGCCCGTCGCGCCCGTGACCAGCGCGCAAAGCGCAGGCGGCTGCTGCGAAGAGGGCGCATCCGCGCAACCGTCAAGCGGCTCAGGATGCGCATGGAGGCCGCGCAGCCCAGCGGACGAACCAGCCGATGACGCCGCCTGCGATACGGCAGCACCGCGACCGGATTGCAGGATGTTCGCCACCGGCGCCGCACCTCCCGCCTGGACCGCACCGCCGACGCCTGCCCCGTTTTGGGAGCCCTCTACGTTCTCAGGCAGCACCATGTTCGCCATCTCCTTCGCCTTATCCTTCGCCTCTCGACACCGGCCGACGGGAAACCAGCCCCGAAGGGGCTCCTATCCGCGGCATCGCGATCAATCGACCATCGCCACGCACAGCACCACGAACAGAGCGGTCGCAACGACAAAGCCCGCCATCACAGCCCATACAGCCGGACGCGCCCAGTTCACCGTCCAGCCGAAGCCGGAACGCTGCGGCAAAAACAGGCTGGCATCGCCGGGGTTGTAATAGAACAGGCCCAGCTTCCAGTATGCATCATCGTCGGCCAAAAGCGTGGCAGACCGCTGCATGCGGAACACCCGCGAACCGGACTGGCCGTACACCACATTGAGGATGACGCTGCCCGCCGCTATCAGCATCGCAACCACAATGATGGCGGCCACCGCCCCCGTTATCGGCAGCGCGCCGATCATGGAAAGCTCGATGAGAAGCCCGCAAACCGCCGTGATCGCCAGCCCGCCTACCAGCAGAAACACTGTTTGCGCATGAGCGAACATCCCGTACGCCCAAGCAGAGCTCGCCGGATTACCCGGTTCGGTTCCCTTTTTCGAGCGCAGCACCGTCCAATGGGAGAACACGAAGCAGCCGACCAAAAACAACTCGAGCGCAATGGGAAACGCGGCGACCGCCGGGCTTTTCGACGCGACATCGGTAACGGCACCCGACAGGTCGACATGCATGGGAATCTGGGCGGGCATGACCGGATAGCCCGCGATGGCAACGACGATGGTCAGCAGAATCACCGGCGCGTACAGCCAATTCCATGCTAGCGAGATCGCCTTCGGCGCATCCTCGGCGCCCTCCCCAATCACCGCGACGCGCTGCTGAGCGCTAGCCTGCCAGCCGCGTTCGCGTTTAAGCGCCTGAACGCGGCGGCGATAGCGAACGATAAGCCCGTAACCCAGCGCAAGCGGGGCAAGCGAACCGGCAACGACGAGCACCATCACCGCCTTCATGTTCCCCATCAGGCAAAAGACGATTGCCGCCAAGGTAAGGATCGCCGTAAACGCCGCGACGGTCGCGACGAAGCGATGTTTCAGGGAGCGAATGCTCGGATCGTCTTGCGCGGCCTCGGGCACCGAAACGGAGAAAGCTTGCCCGCTTGGCTGCAAAAGCGGTGTTATCGCCATCATCGCCCCGACAAGCGGGATGGTGGCGATCAATGCGAACATAACAAGCTGCATATCGGCGGATTCCATATCATGACCTCCCTATTCCTTTTCGCAGAACACTTCATCTAACTGGGCTTTTACCTGCTGTTCGAACACTTCGCGCGTGCCCCCGGAAGCCTTGAAGGCCAACGCGAGTTGATGGATATCCCGGGACAGCCGCTCCTTTGCCGCCGCCGTGCCCGCGGCCGCTGCCGGCTGCGCCACGAACGCGCCTTTGCGGCCCTTCATTTCCACATAGCCCTCATCGCGCAGCAACGCGTACGCCTTGTTGACGGTGTGCAGGTTGATGCCCAGGTCGGAGGCCAGGTTGCGCACGCTCGGCAGTGCATCGCCTGGCGAAAGCTCCTCTTGCGCTATACCGCGAACGATTTCGTTACGAAGCTGCTGATACAACGGCACATCGAGCGTTTGATCTATTCGCACGAACACGAGTTGCTCCCTTCACTAGCCTTTGCCGCAGGCCACCGCCGTTGGCCGTCCCTTCATCTTCTGCCCGGCTTTTGCCTTTCGCTTTTCAGCTGGCCTTCTCCACGACCTTTACCCGTGCGCTATTCCTGCCCTCTGTTCTGTCTTTTGCGGTTCTCAGACCCTGGCCCACCCCTTCCCAAGTTTTCCCTTGCGCTTTTCTTGCTATTCGCCGTTAGGTCCCTTGGAACTCTGTTATAGCTGCATTATAACAGTTACCTCGCTTCTGTTCTATACCAAGTAGAACAGAAGCGAGGTAACTCGTGTGATGTTGGCGCAGCAGCGGATTACGGCAACCGAACACAGCGGCACGCCGTACCATAAGGGCAACGAAAACGCACGGACCCAGGAGCATTCATGGATTTGCAGAATATCCCCGCCATCTACCCCGAGGGCGCGGCGGCGCAGCCGCAGGCCGCGCACATGCAGCAAGCCGCTGCCGCAGCGCAAGCCGCCATGCCCGTTTCGTATCGCCCCATGCGGCAAGCGGGCCGCCAGCTTCGCAGCACCACGCAGCTGCATGCAGTGGTCGAGGCTTGCCAGACGGTGCGCATCGCCTGCGTTGACGAGGAAGGCCCGTTCATCGTGCCCATGAGCTTCGGCTACGACTGGGCCGACCCCGAGGAGATCGACGCCGACGCGCCGTGCCTGGCGTTGTGGGTTCATTCGGCCGGAGTCGGCCGCAAGGTGGACGCCTTCAACCGGGAACCGCGCGTGGCGATCGAGATGGACGTACAGGAAGGCGTGATCGCGGGCACATACGCCTGCGCGTATTCGTACGCATACCGTTCCATCATGGGCACGGGCACCATCCATCGCATCCAGGGGATCGAAGCGAAGCGCTACGGCCTCACGCGCATCATGCAGCACCTGGCGCCCGAAGCCTCGACCGACTTCACCGACCAGGCGCTCGCCCGCGCGAACATCTACTGCATCGACATCGACCGCTTCACCGGCAAACAGCGAGCATAGCGAGCGATTTCACAGGAACGAAAGCGGGGCCGCTGGCATATTTGCCGGCGGCCCCGTTTAACGAGCGTATGTTATTGCGCTTGGCACCAGGTCAGGAGGCCTTTGCAGCCTGCCAGCACATCGCGATAGGTATCGTCGAAGTTGCCGGTGAACCAGGGGTCAGCCACGTCGGCGGCATTCGCGCCGGCTTGCGCGATCGCGCGGGCGTCCTGCGCGTCGGGCAAGATCTTCCCGTCCTCGCCCACCAGTCCCGCACCCGCAGCAAAGGCGAGCAGGCGCACGCACTTCGTCTCCGGATCGCTTCCGAAGATGCGGCTCAGGTGGCGCTCGTTCTCGTCATCCATGTACACGAACAGGTCCCACTCGTCGTACTCGTCGGCACGGACCTTGCGAGCGCGATGCGGCAGCACCGGCACGCCCACCTGCTTGAGCTTGTCGACCGTGCCATGATGCGGCGGATGCCCGATCTCGTCATTGGTGGTGGCGGCGGAATCGACGAACAGGACATCGGCCAACCCTGCCTTGTTCACCAGGTCCTGCATCACGAACTGGGCCATGGTCGACCTGCAGATGTTGCCGTGGCAGATGAAGAGGATGCGTGAGGTGGCTTGACGACGTGACATGCGACTCCGATTCGATTGTGATTAGCAGTAGCTGAATATGCTATTGCACGAATCAGAGAAGCGCAATAATGCATCCGATATTCGGCTAACTTTGCCACAGCTTAGGCATTGAGCGGAGAAGGCCCCTCGTCCTCAGCGAGAACGAAGGGCCTTTCAAAACGAGGTTGGCTCGAAAGCGAATCGGCTCGACGCGCTCGTTGCCGCCGAAAACCCATGCAAAACGAAATCGATCCATCGCGCTAGACGAGGAAACCGCAGGCAGCCCCTACAACCCCAGGTCGCTTGCAACTTCGGCGGCGCACTTGAGGGCGTCGGCCATGGCGTTGACCACCAGGCTGCTGCCCGTGCGGGCATCGCCGGCAACGTACACGGCCGCATCGTCCTTGCCCGTAGCAGCGCGCAGAGCGCGATGCGAATCTCCCGCCGCCATCACCGGAAGCGGGCGGCCCTGCGTTGCCAACGACACGCCGAACGCGTCGAACACGCCGCTCTCCGGACCCGCGAAACCGCAGGCCACCAGCACCAGCTGCGCATCGACCTCGCGCTCCGATCCCGCCACGGGCTCGGGCTTGCCGGCCGACCAATCGAACGAGCGCACCTGCAGCCCGTGTACATGCCCAGCACCATCGAGCAACACCTTCTGCGTGTCGGCACACCATTCGCGCAGGTCATCGCCCTGCAGCGCGATAGCTTCCTCCTGGCCGTAGTCGGTCTTGGCGACGTTGGGCCATTCGGGCCACAGGTTCGACGCAGCGCGTTCCTTCGGCGCACGCGGCCCGTATTCCAGCTGGCGAACCGTGCGCGCGCCTTGGCGCACCGCGGTGCCCATGCAGTCGTTGCCGGTGTCGCCGCCGCCGATGACCACCACGTCCTTGCCCTCGGCGCTGATGGCGGGCTTGCGGCCCTCGAGCAACGCGCGCGTCTGCTCGGTCAGGTAATCCACCGCGTACACCACATCTCCCGCGGCAATGCCGGCGTCGAAGCCTTCCGCTCCCACGCCGC
>NZ_CAKTYH010000072.1 GCF_934632265.1 uncultured Senegalimassilia sp. | reverse complement strand
CGGCTCCTGGATAAACACAGGCGTGATGCGGCCAACGCCCAGTTCAAGGAAAGGGATCTTTTGCTGCGCGTGCGCGCCGAGCCAGTCGGAGACCTTGCGGTACTGCTCCTCGTAGAGCTCGCCCTGCAGGAAGTTGCCGTAGCCGCGAACCCAGGGGAACGCCTCGGCCCCGCAGTGCTGGCAGCGCGGCACGAGCTCTGTCGGAACCTCTAGGCCGTCCCCCATGGCCTCGACCATGCGGGAGACAGGCTCGGTTGCATCCCATACGCTATCGGTGCAGCAGCGGGAGCATTGGAAGAAACGATGGTCGCCTTGAATCTCGGCCACCTTTTCCCAAGGGTAGATCTTCACAAACTGCGTGTCCTGGTTGGTGGTGAGCACGAAAAAGTCCTTATCGCGAAGAACGGCGTCGAGGTCCTTGTAGGGCTCGCGCAGAGGGGCGTTGAGCGTGGTGTTGAGGAACGTCGCAAGATAGCCCCAGCGCGTCTCAGCGGTGGGCCAGCGGTAGAACGAGCCCTCGAAGGCGCCCTTGAAACCGTAACGCTCGGCGAACTTGCCAAAGTGTTTGCGGAAGCTGGCGTTGTCCTCGTAGTAAAAGTCGCCGCCGCCCGCCGCCGAGAGCCCGGAGGCCCCTCCTACGAGCACGCAGTCGGCTTCCTCGATCATGCGGGTAAAAGTCTCGATTTCCTGCTTGTAGGCAGCGGACTCGCGATTGCTCAGGTCGTATGACGTGCCGCCGTTCCGATAGGCGGTCTGATAGGCAAACGATCGGCTGGTAAGCTCGATGACGAGCTGCTCGTACGGAGTCACTCAATACCCTCTTTCAGCTATAATGAACAGGTGTCTATAAGCAGTATCAATGTCGATTTGCGTGAGGGCAATGAACAGCTTCGAGACGCTGTCGATAAACGAACGGCTGCTGGGTATTGTCGGGCGGTGCAATTGGAGGAACCATGGAAGCGGGGAAAATCGATCGTCGCCGACGCTATACGCTCTCGGTCATACGGGAGGCGTTCTTCGCGCTGCTATCCGAGGCCGGCTTCGCAAAGATGACGGTGGCGGATATCTGCCGCCGCGCCGATATCAACCGCGGCACGTTCTATCTGCATTACGAGGACAAGTTCGCGCTTCTAGACGCGCTCATCGACGAGGCCCTGGCGGCGGCGCCCCCGCTCGAAGGAACGGAGGCGAGGGCCCTCTGCCAGCGCCCGCCGGCAAACGATGACTATTGCCTGCTCTACTCGGATGACGATGCGTACGCCCGCGTGGCACAGCGCGTCGTCGAGCGCGGGGCTGAGCAGATGGTTCCCCGGATCATGGAGAAAACAGGGTTATCGCGCGAGGACGCCTTCCTGCTCTTCGTCCACAACGTCCAGGGCAATCTAGCCGTCAACCGCCTGCTCGGCTGGAGACGAGGCCCTAAGTTCGCCCATGCCCAGGAGCTGCTCAACGCCTATTCCGAAGGGGGCTTGCTGGCGGTATCAAATCGTCACGATTCCCGTAGCTCATCTTAACCGCGGCCCCGTTCCAAGCAGGCGGCGCAGTTATGCGTTTGGGGACAGATTGGGCAACCTGCGCACCATCCCATAATCCGCCGGCAATCCCATTTGCGATACCGCAAGCGGCTAAGCCTCGATATGCGAGCTCATGTAATCGATGAACTTCCTGGTGGCGATGGGCATGGTATCCCAGCTTCGCCATGCCGCCACCACGTCGCGCGATGGAGCCGCCGCAATCGGAAGCACCTCGATATCGGCGCGCACGCACTCCACGGTGCGGCGATAGAGCATGCTGACGCCCAAGCCCTCCTCGACCATCGCCATGATGGTGTAGTCGTCGGTCACCTTGCTCGTCAACCGCGGTTGCAGCCCATGGGCGGCAAACGCATCGAGCACCAGGCTCTGCTCGCCCTCGTCAAGCAAAAGGAAAGGTTCAGCTGCCAGATCTTCAAGCGTTACCCGCGCTTTGGCGGCCAGCGGATGGTCGAAGGGCACCAGCGCCACCATCTCGTCGTGATAGACCATACGCTCGTCAAGACCCGCCGTGAAGCCCCGCGCGGTAAAGCAGAAATCGACCGCGCCGTCGTGCACCCACTGGGCGTTGCGCGTGTAATCGCCCTGCTTAAGGGTAAAGTGAACGTCAGGATGCAAGGCGCTGAAGCCGCGGATCACGCGCGGCAGCACGGTGCGGCTCACGTTGGTGAAGGTTGCTATGCGGATGTCGGTCGAAGACAAGCCCAGCAGCTCTTGGCGCTTTCCCTCAAGCTCGGCCTCTGCCGTCACGATCTGACGCAGGTAGGGCAGGTACTGTTTCCCATCGCGCGTAAGCGAAACGCCCTGCTTGCCCCGCTCCAAAATCGTGGTACCCAGCTCGCGTTCGAGCGCCTTGACCGCCTGGCTGACCGCGCTTTGCGTGTAGCCCAGCTCGTCTGCCGCCGCCTTAAGGCTCCCGCGATCGACCACCGCGCAAACGACCTGATACCGCGATGACATAACGCCCCCCTATGGCAAAAAAGACCGTGATACGTTTTGCCCCGGCCTGCTTATCTTCTATTAGCATTGCTTAATCATACTGAAGATACATTCGCTTTACTACATCGTTTTAGCAGCGCACAATCCTTTTCGTGAAACCATTTCGAAACAAAAGGAGTCCCATGGATCGCAAAAAGGCAATCGCGCTCTCGTTTTCCGTTCCCGTCGCATGGGGCTTCTCGTACCCTTTGATGAAGATCGGCATGGACGGCATGAACGCCACGAGCATCGTCGCGCTGCGCTGCACCATCGCCTTCATCGTCTGCGTGCTGCTTTTTCACAAGTGCACCTTCCGCATCAACCGCGACCTCATCGTCCGCGCCGCCGTCATCGGCGCCATCATGGCGGTCGAGCTCACCTGCATGTGCCTGGGCTCGAGCCTCACCTCGGCTTCCACTGCCGGCTTTTTGCAGAGTTTAACGGTCGTGATCGTGCCGTTCGCCAACGCTCTGCTGCTGCGCCGCGCCCCCGAGCGCAAGGTGCTCCTCGGCACCGCCGTCGTAACCGGCGGCATGCTGCTGCTCTCGGGCGCCGACTTCACCAGCCTCAACCCCGGCGCGCTCGTCATGCTGCTTTCGGCGTTCGTCTACGCCGCCCACATCATCATCAGCAAGCGCTTCGTCGAACAGGTCGACCCGCTGGCTTTGGGCGTTTGGCAGCTGGCCTTCGCCGGCCTGTTCTCGGGCATCGGCGCGGCCACGCTCGGCGGCATCACGCTTCCGAGCACCCCGACCGAGCTCACGGTCATCATCGCGCTCGCGCTCATCTGCTCGGCTTACGGCTTCATCACCCAGGCTTACGTGCAGCCGCATGTTCCCGCCGAGACCACCGGGTTCGCCTTCTCGCTCGAGCCGGTCTGCTCCGCGGTGTTCTCGTTTTTCCTGGTCGGCGAGGTCTTGACCCCCATCGCCTTCCTGGGTGCGGCGCTCATCATGGCCGGCGTATTCGTCGCCACCATCGAGCCGCCTCGTCTGCATGCCCCGGCCTACCCGCAAGAGGCGATGGCGGTGGAACCCAAGCGGGTTTCGTAAGCCCCCACAGCCCTCGGCGCAGATAGCCAAAGAGAACTTGACGCAAATCGCAGCGAGCGATAGGCAGAACTTTCCGAATCGATGGCTACGCCATCGTAGCAGCGACCAAGGCAATCCTCCTGAAGAACATGGACATATGCCCATCATGTACCGTACCTTCTCCTACGAAAAGAGCGATTTCAAAAGCGACGCAGTGCTCATCACAAGGAAAAAAGGGGCGTAGTCAACCTCATCTGGAATATATCTGCATCATTGAATACAATATGATGCAGATAAACGATAGATGGTGCAGATAGGAAACGAACATGAGGCATTTCGACTACGCGCAGATGCCGCAAGGCTTGCTAACGCCGAAGACCGTAGGGCTGCTCACGGCGGTCCATGAACACAAGGGTCGACAGGCGCTCTACCTCAACGCCAAGGCGGATGTCCTTGATGCCCTGACGGAAGTCGCGAAGGTCCAGTCAACCGAAGCCTCAAACCGCATCGAGGGCATACGCACCAGCGACAGGCGCCTGCAACAGATCATGTCCGAGAAGTCGGATTTGCGCTCCCGCGACGAGGAGGAGATAGCCGGCTATCGCGACGTGCTGGCCACCATACACGAGAGCCATGACTTCATCGACGTCACGCCGAACGTCATATTGCAGCTTCACCGGCAAATGTACCGGTATACGCCGTCCTCCATGGGCGGGCACTTCAAGGTCGGCGACAACGAGGTGCGCGGCATACGTCCGGACGGCACCGAGTACGTGCGGCTGAAAACCGTTCCCGCGGTGGCCACCGAGGACGCCATGGAGCGCTTATGCTCCGCGTACCGCGGCGCCGTTGCAAGCGAGTCGATAGACCCGTTGCTTGCTTCTCTTATATTCGTGTTCGACTTCACCTGCATCCATCCCTTCAACGATGGCAACGGGCGCATGTCCAGGCTGCTGACCCTGCTATTGCTGTACAAGGCGGGTTACATGGTTGGCAATTACGTCTCCATCGAGAAGGAGATCGAGCGCACCAAGGGCGCATACTATGACGCCTTGGCAGCAAGCTCGCAAGGATGGCACGAGGGCCGAAACGACCCCGGCCCGTTCGTGCGCTACATGTTGGGCGCGATCCTGGCTGCATACCGCGAGTTCGAGGAGCGCGTCTGTGCGGTGGTAGACGCCAGGCTCACCAAGGCCGAGCGCGTCGAGGCGGTGCTGCGCAGCTCCGTCGGCAAGACGACCAAGCGCGACATCGCCGCCGCATGCCCGGACATCAGCCAGACCACCATCGAGCGCACCCTATCGGATTTGTTGGCAGACGGTAAAATCGAGAAGACGGGAGCCGGCCCTGCGACAGGGTACATCTGGAAAGGACAGCGCGGTCGGACCGTCAAACGGTAAGGAGACCGCGACTTCCCCGCTCCAGGCTTATTCGTTTCTTCTCGGAATAACCGAATCCACTGGTCAACCTGTGAACGATCGCTGCTCCCTCAGATTGGGATCTTGCAGCGTCATTTCACCTGGGCAAATCGATACGCTTGCTCGATCCAATCAAACAATTCATCATCCAGATCGGATACATCGCTGATGACGAAATGAGTTGTCCACCGTCCCGGGTAAGGCTCGGTTTTCACCGCTACCCGGTCAAATTCCAGCGGAGCAGGAAGCCCCAGCGTAAGCACGAAATAGCCATCCGACAGCTCCGCCTTCTTCACCTTCAAGAAGGACACGCAGGCATAAAGATGGCGATTGTAGAACGAGATCTGGGATTTCCGCACTTTGATTCGACTGTCGGGAAATCTGGAAAGCAGCTTTTCCTGAAAGCGCTCATACAGCGGATAGACAGACTGATGCCGATCGAAGAACGACAGCGTGTCTTGAATCAAGGTGTCCATTGGCACACCTCCGCACAATTCCGATTCGATGCTCGTACTCGAATTAGGATTTGCGGCATCGTCCAAGGCAACCGCGATCATCGCCACTGAACAAGCTTGCTGCTATTTGGGCAGCTTCCTTTTCCCCGTCATGGACTCTATCTCAAGGCGGTAGACCGCCGTCCTGTCGATTGCCGCAGGGCTGAAATATGCGTGCTCAGCAGGGTGGTACTGGTCCATGAGCTGCCGCAACGCTGCGACCTTTTCGTCCCCCGTCAGCATGTGGATGCGGCCTTTTCCCGCCACGCTGGCATAGGACATAGTGCAATAGCCTTTGTTTTCGAAGTACTGAAGCTCGTGGTCGCAATCCATCTCGAAGGCTGCACGGGAGTCGCTTTTCATCAGGTCGATCTTATGGCCCGACAACGCGCTGTGAAACACGAGCCCGATCTTCCCCTCGCGTTCGCATATGCCGAAGTTCAACGCAACGACATACGGAAACCCGTCATCATCGTTTAAAGCAAGCCGGCAAACGTCGCACCGCCTCATGATCTCGAGCAGTTCGCTCGAATCGGTTACCTCTCTATCGATCCTGCGCATCTTCTCCTCCTTACCATGCTGCGCCCTGATACCGGTTATGCCACGACGGCGGCCCAGCTTGCAAGCAGCTGGGCCGCCGCGCAGACGACGAGGGCGATCTTGCTGACGAGAACAAAGGCAGTAACGAAGGCCGCGGTCCCGCCAACAGACGGATTTCACCTAAAGGGGAAACAACCGATCGGCTAGCCCATGATCTGGGCAAGGTCGGCTTCGGGAGTGGATATGGGGCGAATGCCGTAGTTGTCCACCAGCACCTGCAGCACGCCGGGGCTCACGAACGCCGGAAGCGTGGGGCCCAAGTAGATGCCCTTGATACCCAAGTGCAGCAGCGTGAGCAGGATGCACACCGCCTTCTGCTCGTACCAGGAGAGCACCATGGAAAGCGGCAGGTCGTTCACGCCGCAGCCGAAGGCATCCGCAAGCGCGAGCGCGATCTTGATCGCGCCGTAGGCGTCGTTGCACTGGCCGACGTCCAGCAGGCGCGGGATGCCGCCGATGCTGCCCAGGTCCAGGTCGTTGAAGCGATACTTGCCGCAGGCAAGGGTCAGGATAACGGAGTCGGACGGCGCCATCTTGGCGAACTCGGTGTAGTAACTGCGCTCCTTGCGCATGCCATCGCAGCCCGCCAGCAGGATGAAGCGCTTGATGTCGCCGGACTTGACCGCATCGATGACGGCAGGTGCGACGCTCATCACGGTGTCGTAGCCGAATCCGGTGGTGACGCTGGTGCCGCCGTTGATGCCGGTGAAGATCCGATCAGCGGCCCAACCGCCCAGCTCCAGCGCCTTATCGATAAGGGCGGAGAAGTCCTTGGCGCCGTCTTCGCCCACCTCTACGACATGCGCACCCGGGAAGCTCACGGGGCCGGTGGTGAACACGCGATCGGCATACGACTCATCTGGTTTCAGCAGGCAGTTGGTCGTCCACAGGATCGGCGCGGGAAGGTCTTTGAACTCCTTGCGCTGGTTGTGCCAAGCGGTGCCGTAGTTGCCTTTCAGGTGCGGATGCTTGCGCAACTCGGGATAGGCGTTCGCGGGGAGCATCTCACCGTGGGTGTACACGTTCACGCCGCGGCCTTCGGTCTGCTCCAAAAGCTGCTTGAGGTCGTGCAGGTCGTGGCCGGTGACCACGATGAAGGGGCCCTCCTCGACCTTGAGCTCAACCGTCGCAGGCTCGGGCTTGCCGTAGGCGGAGATGTTCGCGTCCTCCAAAGCGGCCATGGCGGCCAAGTTGACCTCGCCGCATTTGAGAACCAAAGGCAGCAGATCGTCCATGCCCAGATCGGAGCCGACGGCCCGCATACCCTCATACAGGAACGCCGTCACAGCCGGATCCGACTTCCCCAACGCCTGCGCATGGTAGGCGTACGCCGCCACGCCGCGCATGCCGAAGAGCAGCAGGCTCTTCAAGCTGCGGATATCCTCCTGAGCATGCCAAAGCTCGCCCATGTCGTACAGATCGAATTCACCAAGGGCGATAGCCTTAGCGCGAACGCGGCGCTCGAGGGCGGCGATGGCTTCAGAATCGAAGCTGACGTTGCTCACGCAGGCGAACATGCCTTCGAGCATAAGCCCGTCGGACTCAGCATCCCCCTTTCCGCCGTCCTCGGCTCGGGCTAGGGCGACCAACGCCCCGGTCAACTCGTCTTGCAGCCGAGCCACATCGGCGGTCTTGCCGCATACGCCGGCGGCTCCGGTGCAGGCGGTGCATCCCGCCGTCTGTTCGCATTGGAAGCAGAACATGTTCCCGTCAGTCATTTCGCGCTCCTCAATCAAAGGTTTCTTTTCGAAGTGACTGCACTATACTGTGGTATCGCATACATTTCTGTTGTAGAACCTACAGGTGGAGCCAATGCTTGATATCCCCAATTCCTCCTCGATGCTTTTCGCCGGCATAACCCAAGACGAAGCGAACCTGATGCTGCCCTGCCTTGGGGCGACAAGAAGGGCTTTCAGCCGACAGGAGCGGATCATGCGCGC
Organism: uncultured Senegalimassilia sp.; assembly: GCF_934632265.1. GTDB lineage: Bacteria > Actinomycetota > Coriobacteriia > Coriobacteriales > Eggerthellaceae > Senegalimassilia. The sequence goes on along the minus strand of NZ_CAKTYH010000072.1, from coordinate 2,237 downwards.
CGGTCAGCCCACCGAATACCTCGGCGTCGTCCTATCCGGGCGCGTGCGGATCGAGGTCTCGGACGCCTGGGGCGAGACGACGATCCTGGATATCTTGGGACCCGGCTCGCTTTTCGCTCACGGGTACGCCTGCAGCATGGAGCCCCTTGACATCGACGTGCTGGCAGATTCGGCCTGCGAGGTGGTGCTGCTTAAAGCCGAGCGGATCATCCACCCCTGCCCCAAGCAGTGCGGCTGCCACGCGCACATCTCCTCGAACCTCATGCGCGCCTTGGCGCTAAGCAACCTGGACATGAACAGCCGCGCCATCGCCATGACCCCCAAAACCATACGGGGCAAGATCCTCGCCTTCCTCTCACAGCAGCAGAAAAAGGCCGGCACCCGCGCCTTCACCATCCCCTACAGCCAAACCAAGCTGGCAAGCTACCTCAGCGTCGACCGCAGCGCGTTGTCGAACGAGCTGTCGAAGCTGCGCAAGGAAGGCGTCATCGACTACGAAGGCCGCACGTACCGGCTCCTGTAGCGCGCTGGCAACTTGCAGCCACGTTGCAGCTGGCACGGATTCCCGTTTTGCGACCGACGCAAATCCCGCATGGGCCCGTACTTCATCGCCGACCCCGACGGCCAGTGAATCGAGATCATCCCCGCGAAATAGGGAACGCGGACGCCTCCTCAGGCCGGCCGCCCGATCGATCCGATCTCGCACCGATCGGGCGACGCACTACTGCGCTGCCCGTATGCAAGCCTTGAAACCCGCATGCGGGCAGCGCGCAAAACCCGACGCTCCCCTACAGCGCGCTCATGCGCACGCTCATGTCGAGGGGTTTGGCGAAATGCAGGCAGGTGGTTGCCAGGCCGTCCACGCCGGTGGCGGCGTACTCGGCCGCATTGCCCAGGTTAACGCCGCCGGCGGCGATGAGCGTCACGCGGGGGTTGATGGCCTTGAGCTGCGGCACCAGCTGCGCGACCTGCTCGGGCGCCACCTTGTCAAGCTGCACGCCGTCGACGCCGGCTTCCACCAGACGCACCGCGTCTTCGGTGCTCGACTCGACGAACAGCTTTTTCTCGCACACCTTCGCCTTGAGCTGCGGCAAGTCGGCGATGAACTTCTCGAGCCCGCCGTAGAAGGTCAGGTGATGATCGAAGACGAGCACCGTCTCGCTCAATCCCAGGCGATGCGGGAAGGCGCCGCCGACCGTGAGCACCTTGACATCGAACGGCTTGGTGCCGGGCATGAGCTTGCGGGTGGAAAGCACCTCGCACAACGGGTTCACGGCATGCACGGCGTCCACCATCTGCTTGGCCTTGGTGGCAAGCGCGCAATAGTACTCGAAGATGTTCAGGCAGATCTTCCAGCCCATATGCAGGCCGGCCGCAGGGCCTTCAACGGTCATGAACGCGTCGCCGGGCGCAAGCATGCTGCCGGTGGGAAGCGCTTCCGTTACCGTGCAGCCGAAGCGGCCGAAGATGCGGGCGGCCTCCTCGGTCCCGCAAAGCAGGGCCGCGTCGCGCGTGTAGTATTCCATGCGGCCCGGCTGCGCGCCGATGCCCAGAACGTGCGTGGTCAGGTCGATCCCGCTGGGGATGTCGGAGGCGATAAGCTCATCGAGATAGCTGTCCGGGATATACATATGGTTCCTCCTTGCGCTTCCTAGCGCGTGGTTTTCCTTCTTGAAGATGATACCGCTAGCCGCGAGCCGTTGCTTACCCCAGCTCGCCCTCGCCACGGCCCAAAAACGCCATCACTTGCGGGTCGAACTCGCGCGTGAACAGCTCGTCGGCAGGGCATACCGCCTGCAGCGCGCCTCCCAGGATGATGCCCGCGCGATGCCCCAGGCTGCGCGCCTCGTTGAAATCGTGCGTGACGAACACCACGGTGCAGCGGAAACGGCCGTGCACGTTTCGCAGCGTTTCGTACATGCGCTTTTTAGTGGTGGGGTCGAGCGCCGAGAACGGCTCGTCGAGCAGCAAGATCTCGGGCTGCAGCACCAGGGCGCGCGCCAACGCCGCGCGCTGGCCCTCGCCGCCGCTGATGATGCCGGGATACCGATCGGCGATGTGGCGGATGGAGAACAGGTCGAGCATCTCGTCCACGCGGCTCGCCGCCTCCGCCTTCGAAACGCGCGCCATCCTCAGGCCGTAGCCGATGTTCTCCGCAACCGTCATATGCGGGAACAGCGCGTGGTCCTGATAGACGATCCCCAGCCGCCGCGCATTTTTTTATGTACGCGGTTATC
>NZ_CAKTYH010000071.1 GCF_934632265.1 uncultured Senegalimassilia sp. | reverse complement strand
GCTTCAACGTGTCCGCCGCCGGCGCCGCCGGCACGCTTGCGGGCGACCCGCGCGACTCCACGCGCTCCCGCGCGCTCGTGGCGTACACGAAGCTGGGCCTGCTGGCCGACCCCACCGACATGATCGCGTGGCGCAGCTGGTGCGGCTTCGACAACGCGCTGACGAACTCCGACGCCTGGATGGGCCTGCAGGACTTCGCCGAGGCCGAGGGCCTTACGCTGTACCAGGCGCTTCAGCAGGTGGGCAACGCCGGTTTCGGCGCGAAGGAGCCGTTCCTGCGCGCTCGCACGCTGGCCGAGAAATGGCGCTCCGGCCAGGACTTCCTTGAGAAGAACGCCACGCGCCGCGGCTTCGGCCTCATGAAGGCCATCGGCGCCGAGGGCATCAGCGAGTTCGAGGCCGTCGCCGCCGACATGGTGGGCGACGAGACGGCGAAGACCCTGCTCGAGCTCGAGCAGGCCGCCATCTCCGACCCGGTGTGGACCGAGGACCCGCATGTGGTGCACATCTGCCTGCCGCAGAACCTGTGCGGCACCGAGTACGACAACATGTTCGTGGTCGGCTGCATCGACGGCTTCTTCCCGCAGCGCAACGCCTTCGAGGTGATCAGCACCGACGGCGAGCGCAACCGCATCATGGACTCCGAGCGCCGCGACTTCATGGGCGGTGTAGCGAAGGCCAAGCACCTGCTGGTGCTGTCGCACTTCAGCAAGGCCGAGCTTGAGCTGGCCGAGCGCACGAAGATGCAGGTGGTGCGCGTGAAGAGCGAGAACGGCAAGCGCATGGCCATCGTGCGCCCGTCCTGCTTCCTGGACGAGGCCGGCGACGCCGCCCCCACCACCATGGGCGGCCAGGCGCTTCTGGCGGAGTACGGCCTGAACTAGGCTGCGATCGGATATGAGCGGGCTTTGCGCGGGAGCGCAGCCCCCCTGCGCGCGTTTCGGGTGGCTCCTTCCAAACTTCTGGGCGGTTTCATAGTCGATTCCATGGGCGATTTCGAGGATTTCCTTCAGGTTCACGGCAGCGCCGACCCCAGGGCAGCGCTTTCTAATCTTCTGGGCGGTTTTGAAGGCGATTTCGAGGAAATCCGGCTTTCGGCATAATTGTGACCTGGGGTTTTACGTCCAGCGGAGCAAAACAGCCCCTTCAAACCGCCCAGAAGTCCGGGAGTGACGGGCAAATCAGACCCATTATTCTGCAAAACCGCCCAGAAGATCGGGCCCCATGGCAACACCCGGTCGATATGCCGAAAACCAGGGTCAGAGTCAGAGAAAACCGTGCCACGCAGCCCCATTCGAAGACGCGTCCGAACATCGGATCTGCAGGCCGGTTTAAAGCGGCGCGGCAATAGCCGGTTTCTCCCTGCCAGCAGATTTCCCGAAATGTCCGGGGAACGTGGCTTTGCGCTGCCGTACAATCGGAGCAGTTTTCAGATGAGGAGTTGCATTATGGCCGTTATCGATGCGCATGCGCATATCTATCCCGACAAAATCGCCCCGAAGGCCGTGGAAGCCGTCGGGGACTTCTACAACGTTGGCATGTTCGGCGATGGCACCGCCGAGGGCCTGCTTACGGCGAAGGACCGCGCGCCCATCACGCATTTCATCGTGCACTCCGTGGCAACCACCGCGCACGCCGTCACCGCCATCAACGACTTCATCGCGAAGCAGTGCCAGGCGCACCCCGAGTTCATCGGCTTCGCCGCCATGCAGCAGGACTTCGAGGACCCTGCGGCCGAGCTGCAGCGCGCCGTTAAGCTGGGCCTGCGCGGCGTCAAGCTGCATCCCGACACGCAGAAGGTCGACATGGACGACCCGCGCCTCATGGAGGTGTACGCCATCTGCGAGCAGCTGGGGCTGCCCGTGGTCATCCATACGGGCGACTACCGTTACGACTACTCGCATCCGCGCCGACTGGTGAACATCCTGCGCACGTTCCCCGACCTGGTAGTGGACGCCGCGCACTTCGGCTGCTGGTCGCGCTACGAGGTGGGTTACGACATCCTGCACGAGGTGGCCATGAACGACCGCGTGTTCCTTGACGAGTCCAGCTCGCAGTTCTTCCTGGGACAGCGTCGCACGGTGGAGCTCACGCGCATGTGGGGCACCGACCGCATCATGTTCGGTAGCGACTTCCCCATGTGGGACCCCGCCGAAGAGTATCGCACCCTCACCACCGCCGGCTTCACCGAGGACGAGCTGGAGAACATCCTGTGGCACAACGCCGAACGCTTCGCCGGCGTAAAGGTCGGGTAGCAGGGCGAACGCCGCCGGACCGCGAACGTTCGGCTGTCGAGCCGGGCAAGCCGAACCCCGACTCTCAGCGAGCACCCTCAGCGCCCCGCACCGAGAGGGCAGCACGCGAATCGCTGCGGAAAGCAATGCATGGCAAAACGAAGGCCTCCCAAACGGGAGGCCTTCTTGTTATTCGTCTTCTGCTTGCTTGGGCTTCGGGGTGAGCACCAGCTTCACGCGGTCGATGCGGTGGCGGTCCATGCGCACCACGGTCAGCTTCGCCGTGGCCTCCTTGCCCTCGAGCGTCAGGCTCTCGCCCTCGGAGGGGATGCGATCGAGCACGTCCATGATCAGGCCGCCGAGCGTCTCGCAGTCCTCGGCGTCCTCGGGCGTGAAGCCGATGAGCTCCTCGAAGTCGCCCACAGCCATGCCGCCGTCAATCATCATGGTGTCGTCGGTGAGCTTCTTCACCAGCTCGCTGTCGGCATGGCGGTACTCGTCGTCGACGTGACCCACGATCTGCTCCATGATGTCGGTCATGGTGACGATGCCGGCCGTGCCGCCGTGCTCGTCGACCACCACGGCGATCTTCGTGGAGCCCTCCTGCAGCACCTGCAGCAGCTTCGCCACGGGGATGCTCTCGGGCACGGCCTCGATGGTGCGCACAGGCAGGTCGTCGATGGTGGAGCCCTTCTGCATCAGGTACAGATCCTTCACGTGCACGAAGCCGACGATGCGGTCCTTCGACTCGCGGCACACGGGATAGCGCGTGTACTTGTAGCGCGTGACCAGGGCCATGTTCTCCTCCAGGGAGTCCTCGAGGTCGATGCACACCAGGTCGGTTCGCGGGGTCATGATGGCCTCGGCATCCTTGTCGCCCAGGTCGAAGATGTTGTCCACGAACTCGTTCTGCTCGGGGTCGATGAGGCCGCTTTCGGTGGATTCGTCGATGAGCAGCTTGATCTCGTCACCCGTGTACACCTCGCGCTCGTTGGCTGGGTCATGGCCGGTCAAGCGCACCACGCCGTTGGTGATGCCGTTGAACAGGATCATGATGGGGTAGGTGATCTTGTAGAACGCCATGAGCGGGCCGGCCGTGAACAGCGCGTAACGCTCGGTGGCGAAGATGGCGAACGACTTGGGGATCAGCTCGCCAACCACCACGTGCAGCGTGGTCATGACGAAGTAGCCGATGGCGACCGCGATGACGCTGATCAGCGCCTCGGGCAGATGCAGCATCTCGAACAGCGGGCGGATGAGAGCGGAGAACGCGGGCTCGCCCAACCAGCCCAATGCCAGCGACGCCAACGTGATGCCCAGCTGGCAGGCGGACAGGTACTGGTTGACGTTCTCGGCAATGTGCATGGCGCTTTTCGCACCCTTCTTGCCTTGCTCGACGGCCAGCTCGAGCTGGGATTTTCGAACGCGCACCAAGGCGAATTCGGCGATAACGAAAAACGCGTTCATGGCCAGGAACAAAACGACAAGAATCAGGCTTAAGCCTATGTGCATAAAAGCGGGTCTCCTTATATCGGGTACATATCGAAGAGGCGGGCACCCGGCCCGCCTCCGAGCCGCCGGTAAACCGACGGCCTGCTAATCACGTAGCTCTTCTATTGTGGCATGCGAATCCGCACGCACGGGGTTCCTTTACGCTATATCCAAAAGTTAGGGCACGTTTTACGGAACCGTTACTTTTCGGAAGCCGCGGCCTTGATCGAGCCGATGTCGAAGCGAGCACGGCATCGGAAGCGGCCGCCTTGCGCAGCAGCGCCGAGCAAAGGGCCGCTATGCAGCCGGTTCGCCAGCCTTCGCGTCCGCATCGGCGGCAGGGCCCGCCGGACTATCGGAGCCCGCGGCCTTGACCTCCATGTCCCGGGGCAGCACCAGGTTGGCCACGACGGCAACCAGGAACACCACGGCCACGCAGTTCTGCGCGAACACGCTCTGCACCAGCTCGGGGAAGCACGAGAAGATCTCCGCCACCTGGGTGAAGCCCACGCCGATGGCCAGCGACAGCGCCGCGATGACGATGTTGCGCTGCGAGAAGCCCGCGGAGGCGATCATCTGGAAGCCCGCCACGATGATGTTGCCGAACATCATGATGGTGCAGCCGCCCAAAACGGGCTCGGGCAGGCTGCTGAACAGCGCGCTGATCACGGGACAGAACGCCGCCAGGATCATGATGCACGCGCCCGTGGCGATGGCCTTGCGGTTGACCACCTTCGTCATGGCCACCAGGCCGACGTTCTGCGAGAACGACGTGATGGGCATGCAGCCGAAGCAGCCGGACACCGCGGAGACGAAGCCGTCGGCGGCGATGGAGCCGGAGAGCTCCTTGTCGGTGACGTTGCGGTTCAGGCCCGTCTGGCACACGGCGGTGGTGTCGCCGAGCGTTTCAGTAGCCGACACCAGGAAGATGAGGGTGACCGAGATGATGGCGCCCAAGTCGAACTCGGGCGTGAACGGCATGATGGACGGTGCGGCGAACAGCTTGATATCGGAGAACGAGCTGAAGTCGACGGCGCCCAGGGGAATGGCCACGATATAGCCCACAACCAGGCCGAACAGCACGGACAAGTGCTTCTGCTTGCCCTTCACCAGGCATTGGAACGCCAGGCAGGCGACCAGGGACACCGTGCCGAGCAGCAGGTTGCGCGGGCTGCCGAAATCGGCCGCGCCGCTGCCGCCGCCGAACGACGTGGCGCCCACGGAAAGCAGCGAGAAGCCGATGGAGGTGACCACCACGGCGGCGACGATGGGGGTGATGAGCTTGCGCCAATACCGCGCGAACAGGCCCAGCACGCCCTCGATGCAGCCGCCCACGATGATGGCGCCCATGGCCGCGCCCATGCCGTAGGTTGCCACCACGCCCGCGAGCACGGTGACGAAGGTGAAGCTGATGCCCATGACGATGGGCAGGCCGCTGCCCAGGCGGCCGATGGGGAAGAGCTGAATGAGCGTGCCGATGCCGGCAACCAGCATGGCGGCCTGGATCATGCCTCCGGTGGAGACATCGTCAAGGCCGGCGGCGCCGGCGATGATCATGATGGGCGCCAGGTTGGCCACGAACATGGCCAGGATATGCTGGATACCGTACGGCACCGAACGAACGAACGGGACGTCACCGTCAAGCTTGAGCAGCTCGTCGTGATCGAAGGGCTTCATATGCAGGTTCATCGACGGAATTCGATCTCACCGGTTTCGGGGTTCATGGACTGCACGATGGCCAGCGACTCCAAGTGATAGCCGCGACGGCGCAGGTCGTCGCCGCCGGGCTGGAAGCCCTTCTCCACGGCGATGCCGATGCCCTCGACCGTGGCGCCCGCATCCTCGACCAGGTCGATAAGGCCGTTCAGGGCGCAGCCGTTGGCCAGGAAGTCGTCGATGAGCAGGACGTGGTCGTCGGCGCTCAGGAACTTCTTCGACACGATGACGTCGTAGATGCGCTGATGCGTGAACGACTGAATCTTCGTGGAGTACACGTCGCCGTCAAGGTTGATGGACTGGCTTTTCTTCGCGAACACCACCGGCACGTCGAAGTGCTGCGCCACCACGGCGGCGATGCCGATGCCCGACGCCTCGATAGTGAGGATCTTGTTGATGGGCGCGTCGGCGAACAGGCGCTTGAGCTCCTTGCCCATCTCGTTGAACAGGTTGATGTCCATCTGGTGGTTCAGAAAGCCGTCCACCTTCAGAACGCCTTCCGACTTCACCACACCGTCGCGCCTGATGCGCTCTTCAAGCAGTTCCACTTCTAGTCCCTCTTCCGATTCCTACCTATGCCATGCGGTTCGCGTTAAATGGAAACCGTTCCCGTGACCAGCAGGCCGATCGACACGATGGCCGCGATAAGGATGACGGCGGCGACCACGCGATCGAGCGTGTTGTCCAAGAACGGCTGGTTACGCTCCTTCTTGCCCTTGATATATACCAAGATGCCAGGAGCATACAGGATAGACATGAGCGTGACGCCCACGGCGCCGCTTGCCCACGCAAGGAACACGCTGTAGATGACGCCCAAAACGGCGAAGATGCGCCAAACGGGCACGGGAACGCCCAGCTTGCCCTTGAAGGAATCCGCCTCGGTGAAGGCGACCTTCGCGAAGTACGCGGCCGAAAGCAGGTACGGCAGCAAGATCATGCCGGCGGACAGCGCGTAGAAGAACTGGTACGTGCTCTCGGAGAACAGCATGATGACGAGGAACACCTCGATGATCAGGTTCGTGACCACCAGCGTGACGATGGGCGCGCCCTTCTTGTTCACGCGGGCGAACGATTTCACGAAGCCGCCCTGGGCCGCCGCCTCGTAGGGGCACTCGGCGGAAAGCACGGTGTAGCCGAGCATGGCGCCGACCAGGGACAGCACCACGCCGCCGTTGATGAGCGTGGCGCCCCACGGGCCAACCGCGCGCTCCATGACGCCGGCGAGCGCCGGGTTGGGCAGCTCGGACAGCTCGGAGAGCGGCATGACGCCCATGGACAAGGTGGAGACCAGCAGATAGATGGTGAGCACGCAGATGAAGGCGATGACGGTGGCCTTGCCCACGTCGCTGTCCTTCTTGGCGCGGCCGGAGATGGCCACGGCGCCCTCGATGCCGAGGAACACCCAGATGGTGACCATCATGGTGCCGCTGACCTGCTCGAAGAACGACAGGCCCTCCACCGAGCCGTGCGCCATGTTCTCCATGAAGATGTTCACGTCGAACTTCTGGAAGAAGATGATGGCGGTGAGCGCGACGAAGATGGGGACGAACTTGCTGATGGTGATGATCAGGTTGACGCCCGCCGCTTCTTTCACGCCGCGGCTGACCAGGAACGCGTAGAACCAGATGATGCAGCTTGCCACGATAACGGAGGCCAGGTTGTTGCCCGTGCCGAAGACGGGGAAGAAATACGACAGGGCGCCGCACAAAAGCGCGGAGAAGCTGACGGTGCACAGGATGGCGGAGATCCAGTAGCCCCACGCGCTGTTGAAGCCCAGGAAATCGCCGAAGCCGGCGGCGGCGTAGCTGTAGATGCCGCCCTTGAGCTGGGGCTTAAGGCGCGACAGGGCGAAAAACGTCATGACCAGGCACAGCACGCCCACGGCCGAGATACCCCAGGCCGTGAGGATGGCGGCGCCGCTGGCGCCATGGGCGGCCTGGTCGCCGGACAGCGTGAACACGCCGGCGCCGAGGATCAGCGTGATGACCGACGCTACTAGACGGAAAATGCCCAGCTTGCCGTGATGTTCCAAATCATGCAGCGCGCCGGATGCGGTTGCCACCGTGCCGGAAGCGGCCATAGAAGCGCCTGCCGCTTCGTTAGCGTTGTTCATCGAACCCTCCTCGTCAGAGCAAATAGTTCTCACCACTATACCCCACACGAGGCTCTGTAAAGGATTCGTATAGGATATTTTCCGATGCAAATGAATAATGCCTAAGGTGTATGCGCGGTTTTGAAAGACGCCATACATCGAGAAGACGGCGGCCCGAGGGAGCGACGACGGGCGCCGAAGTCGCACGGCCCGGGCGAGACGACGCCCCAACGGCCCAGTTGGCCGATGGGGCGCAAAAGCGGCGGCCCGAAGGAGACGATGCCTCGGGCCGCCAGGACGCCGCCCGGAAGCGGCGCCCGCTATTCGTAGGTCTGCTGATCGATGAGCACGCGCGACAAAGCCGGGCGATCGAGCACGCAGCCCAGGCCGCGCTCGTGGCCTCGGCGCTCGAGCGTGACCGTCCCGCGCTCCACCGTGTACGGGGGGTCGGTGACATCGACGTCGAAGTAACGCGAGGTGGCGCCGATGTCGCCCGCGTCGACCACGCCGGGCAGCATCTGGAACGCCGCGTGCATGCGCCGCGAGATGCCGGTGTCGTACATGCCGCCCATCCACACGCTCATGCCGCGCGCGTTGGCCATGCGGACGAACTGCAGCGCAGGCTGGATGCCGCCGAATTTCCCGATCTTGAGCGCGTAGCACTTCAGCTCCTGGTGCTTGAGCGCCTTCGCCAGATCGCTTGCGGTGAAGATGGACTCGTCCAGGCACACCGGCGTTTGGATGCGGCGCTGCAGCTGGGCCAGGCGCGCGAACAGATCGTGCGGGCCGTTGGCAGGCGGGCGGCGCGGGTCGAGGGGCTCCTCGATCCAGGCGATGCCCAGCGCGTCGAGGCCGCGCAGCACGTCAAGGTCGCGCTCGGTGAAGCTTTGGTTCGCGTCCAGCGATATGACCAGGTCGGGGAACGCCTCGCGCACCGCCTGCACGCAAAACGGCGCCGTACCCGGCGTCACCTTCAGCTTCACGCGCGTGTACCCGTCGTCCACGCAACGCTGCACGGCCGCCAGCGTGTCGGAGACCGATCCCACGGGCACGGCAGCCCCCGCCGACGTCGATGCGGGCAGGTCATCTTCAGGCACCTGCCCGCCGATGAGCCTCCACAGCGGCTGGCCGACGATCTTGCCGTACAGGTCCCACAGCGCCGGCTCGATGGCCCCGCGCGCCATGGGCAGCGCATCGGCGCCCGGGCACGCCGCCAGCAGGCCGTCGGCCTCGGAGGGGTGCAGGAACACCGTGTTCAGCACCAGGGGGATGAGCTGCTCCTGCAGGATGCGCAGGTCCTGGTCGAGCGTTTCCGGCAGATACCAGTCGGTGGGGAAGGCCGCGCACTCGCCCAGGCCCGTGCGACCGGCGTGGTCGACCACCTCCACCAGCAGCGATTCGCGGAACGACAGCGTCCCCTTCGCCGTGGCGAAGGGCTTGCGGAACGGCAGGCGGATACGGTACAGGTTCACGCGCTTGACCTCGATGCGCTGCTCGTAGAGCTTGCGCAGGGCAGAGCGGTCCACCTTGCCGATGCCCGTGCGCGGGAAGGAATCCAGCACGAACAGGTGCTTGGGCTGGTACACGCGCGACAGCTGGGACGCCACGCTGCGCGCCGCCTCCTGGGCGAATATTCGGTCGGAAACGGTGCGGCCGCGCTGCCCCGCGACGCTCGTGCCGACGGAGGCCGACAGGGGCCTGGGCAGGTCGTACGCCGCATCGCGCTCGATGAAGCCGACCGGGCGGCGGCCCCACTTCTCGTCGGGCGCGCCGAAGATGTACGCGTCGGCCACGCCGGGCACGCGCAGCAGCTTCTCGCGGATCTCGGCGGGGTAGACGTTCTCCCCGCCCGAGATGAACATGTCGTCGGTGCGCTCCTTCACGTACAGCTTGCCGTCGGGCGCGATGGCCGCCGTGTCGCCGGTGAGGAAGAACCCGTCGGCCGTGTAGGCGGCCCGCGCGTTCAGGTAGCCGGAGAACAGCCCGGGGCCGCGCACGGCAAGGCGGCCGAACCCGTCGGGGCCGGCGTCCACGATGCGCGCCTCATAGCCGGGAAGCAGCTGCATGCCGCCCGTGAAACCGGGCAGCACCAGGGAGTTCGCGATGTTGCTGGACGTCTCGGTCATGCCGTAGCTGGCGTACACGCGGGCACGCGCGGCCAGGGCGCTGCCGAGCGTCTGCGCGTTCAACGGGCCCCCGCCCAGCAGGATGCACACGTAGCGGCGCAGCTGATCGGCGTTCGGCGCCGCCAGCATGTCCTGCAGCATCTTGTCGACCACCGAGATATGGGTGGCGCCACGACGGGCGGCGTCGGCCAGCACGCGGCGGGCGTCGAAGCGCTCGTAGAGGATGAACGGGTTCGCGTTCAGGAAGCTGCGCACCACCATCTGCAGGCCGCCCACGTGGTACAGGGGCAGCGCCGCCTGCCACAGGCCCTCGCCGCGGCGGTTGAGCGCGGCGTTCGAAACCGCTGCCGAGCCGCACAGGTTGTCCCAGGTCAGGGGCACGGCCTTCGAACGGCCGGTGGTGCCGGAGGTGAACATGACCACCGCCACGGCGCCGTGGTCGAACACGTGCGCGCCGCGTTCGGCGAAATGGATGACGCTTTCCACGGCGTCCTGGCGCGCAACGTCCTCGCGACGGCGCGCCGCCGCCTGGCGGCCATGACCCGCGCGGCCGAGCGCGCGGGTGGTGCGGGCCTCGGCGGTGGCGATGTTGGTGCGGGCGGCGAAGGCCGTGCGCTGCGCATGGCCGCGACCGTGCGCAGCCGTCTCGGCGGTGCCGGTAGCCTCGTCGGCCACGGTTTGGAGCAGGTGTCCCGCGTTCGCCATGTCGACCGTGTAGGCGATAGTCATGGCACGGGATCGCTGCAGGTCGAGCAGGCGCGCCTGCTTCTCGGCGTCGGTCAGGCGCGTGTTCATGGTGATGAGCGAGAACCCGC
>NZ_CAKTYH010000070.1 GCF_934632265.1 uncultured Senegalimassilia sp. | reverse complement strand
GCCTCCATGTGCTCGAGCAGGCCCATGACCACGTCGGAGACGCTGTGGCCCACGGCATGGATGGCGCCGTCGGCGATGCCGATGACGTCGCCATCGGCGATGGCGTTGCCCTCGGCGTCCTTGGAATCCTTGATGGCGGTGGTGACCTCGCCGGTCTTGACGTCGGCGAACGCCTCGGTCATGGCCTCGACGTTGTCCTCAAGCGATGCCTGGGCATCCACGCCGAACATGGCGGCGAAGGCCTGCGGCACGGACTTGGTGGGCACCACGCCTGCCGGGATCTCGGACAGCTCGCAGGCGGACTGGGCCGCCATGATGATGTTCTTGTTGTTCGGAAGGAAGATGACCGCGTCGGCGTTGACCTTGGCGGCGGCATCGAGCAGGTCCTTCGTGGAGGGGTTCATGGTCTGCCCGCCGGAGACGACCACGTCGACGCCGAGCGACTCCAAGATCTTGGCGTTGCCCTGGCCTGCGGCGACGGCCACGAACCCGAGCGGCTTGCGCTCGGCGTGCTGCTCGGCCTCGAGCTTCTCGGTGCGCTCCTCGGACTGCAGCTTCATGTTGTGGATGAACACCTCGGAGATCTGGCCGCGCTCGAGGAAGTACGCCAGCACCTTGTCGGGGGTGTTGGAGTGCACGTGCACCTTGAACTTGGGGGCCTCGCCCACGCACAGCTCGCAGTCGCCCATGGTGGCCAGGAAGTCCAGCGCCTCGGCCTTGTCGAGCGTGTCGGAATCCACCAGGAACTCGTTGCAGTAGGTGTACTCGCTGCCCTCCCAGTCGTTGATCTGCTCGATCTCGACCTTCGGGGCGGCATCGCGAGCGAACGCCAGAGCGTCGACGAGCGGGCCCTCCTTGCCCGTGAGGGCGGCCACGAAGCCGTCGATGAGGATGGCCAGGCCATAGCCGCCGGAGTCCACCACGCCGTTCTCCTTCAGTACGGGAAGCAGCTCGGGCGTGCGCTGCACGCTGGCGTAGGCCTGCTCCACCACGTAGGCCAGCGCCTCGTCGGCCGACATCTTCTTCTTGCGCGCGTGCTTGGCCGCGGCGGCGGAGTCCTTCAGCACCGTGAGGATGGTGCCCTCGACGGGCTTGCGCACCGCGTGGAACGCGACATCCTGGGCCTTGGCCAGGGCCGATTCGATGGACTCGGCGCTGACGGCATCGAAACCGTTGGAGCCTTCGCACAGGCCGCGCAGGATCTGCGAGGTGATGACGCCGGAGTTGCCGCGCGCGCCCATGAGCGCGCCAGTGGTGATGGCCTTGCGGATCTCGGCGGCGGAGGCGCCGATGGGCAGCTTGGCCAGGCTTGCGACGACGGATTCCAGCGTCAGCGACATGTTCGTGCCGGTGTCTCCATCGGGCACGGGGAAGACGTTGAGGCGGTTGACCTCGTCTTTGCGCGCGCTGAGGTTTTTGCTGGCAGCCGCGATGGCGTTGACCAGGTCGTTGCTGGTATAGGTACTAGACATTGATGGGATTCTCCTTCATTGGGGCAGGCGGCAAAGCGCTTAGGCGCGCGCTACTTGCGGACCTTCACGCCCTGCACATGCACTTCAACCCCGTCCAGCGGGACGCGCGCATACTCCTTCAAGACGAACGTGACCTGGTCGACCAGGTTCTGGGACACCGTGTTGATGTTGGTGCCGTACTCGATGACGACGTACAGCGCCACGTGCACGCCTGCTTCGGTGGCGGTGACCGTCACGCCGCGGCGCAGGCGGCTGGCGGGCAGGATCTTGGCGATCCCGTCGGCAGCGGAAGGTGCGGCCATGCCGACGACGCCGTAGCACTCGAGCGCGGCGTTGCCGACCATGTCGGCCAGGACATCGTTGGCAACATGGAGGTTGCCGGGGATGGTATCGTTCATGGCATTCCTTTCTGGCACGCATATGCGGGCTCGAAACTTCTGCTGGCAGTATAGCGCATGCAATTGTGCAGACGGTATGCATGCACGGCGCATGCAAGGCATAAACACGAAATAATCTTGTGATGCTGCAAGTACGTGTGGTATAGTTGGAGGGCTTTTTGTGCAAGAGCGGCGTTCGCGCCGATACATGCAACCTAGGTACATGGAGTGATGAATAATGTCTAAAGTTTGCGAAATCTGCGGTAAGGGCCCCGTTGCCGGTCGTAACGTCAGCCATTCCCACCGCGTGACGAACCGTTGGTTCCGTCCCAACATCCAGAAGGTCACCATCAAGGACGCCAAGGGCCATGTCCGCAAGGCCAATGTCTGCACCAAGTGCATGAAGGCCGGCAAGGTCACCCGCGCGTAACACCTTCGCGGAACATCCCATACGGGAAAACGAATGCCCCCGCTCCAAGAGCGGGGGCATTCTTGCGTTTAAGGGGTTTTCGCCGGGCGATCCCCCTCCCCTAATGCGCCTGCAAGATGAGCAGGCGGCCGCAATTGGGGCACGTGGCAACGTTGCCCTGGGCGCGCATGTCGATCACGCGCCCGTGCTCGATGGGCGTGCGGCATGCGCCGCAGCGCTCCTCGGCAAGCAAAGCCAAGGGCACGCCGGCGGTAGCCGCCGCCGTGCGCTCGTAAAGCTTCATGTCGTCGGCGGGAACGCGCTGCGCCATGGCCTTGCGTTTGGCCTGCATATCGGCGATACGCTGCTTCAGCTCGCCGCCTTTCTGCGAGAACGCGGCGCCGGCGCTGCGTTCGATGCCCTCGAGCTGTTCTAGGGCCGCGGCGACCTGGGCGCGCACCGCCTTGATCTTCTCCAGCTCGGCGTCGACGGCGCGCATATCCTCCTCAAGGACATCCCGGCGCTCCTGAACTCCCGTCAGCTCCTTGGTGCGCGCGTCGACGGTGCGGAAATCGCCCTGCGCCTGCTCGATCTCGTCTTGGATGCGGCGGGCCTTCTCCGCTAGGCCGTCATCCTCCTCGGTGATGCGCGCGAGCTTGTCCTCGGCCTTGGCCGCAAGCTTCTCCACCTGCTCGGCCTTGGCGGTAACGGCGCGCTTCTTCGCCATGGCATCGGCGATGGCCTTGCGCTCGGGCAGTTCCTGGAGCTGCTTCTCGGCACGGATGATCTGCACGTCAAGCTCCTGCATGTGCAGAAGCGCGGCCAAAACCTCGGAATCTATCCTCATACGGATCCTTTTCGTTCGGGCGCCCCGTGCGCAGCCGAGCCGCGATGCGGGGCGCGGTTTGCAAGCTATACGCGCACGGCCTCGGGGTAAGACCACCTGTCGCGCTGCGACACCACGGCGACCAGCTCGTCGGGCACGCCGGCATCGCGGACGCTGGCGGCGAGCACGCCGCAAAACGGCAGCTCGGAGGTATCGTGGCCAAGGTCGATGACCGCCATGCCGGCCTGCGACAGGTCGAGCGCGTCATGATACTTGACCTCGCCGGCTACGAGCACATCGGCGCCTGCGGCCAGCGCGGCGCGGCCCGTGGGGCCCGCCGAGCCCGTGCAGGTGACGATGCGGGCGACCGCACGGTCGAAGCCGCCCCATACGCGCGGGGCGCGGCCGAACACGCTGGTGCAGCGCGCGGCAAGCTGGCCGAGCGTCATCTTCTCGGCGGGCGCGCACAGTTGGCCGTAGCCCTTCTCGGCGCACCCGGCCTTCGGCTCCACCACGCCGCGCAGCGACAGCCCCAGCATGCCCGGCAGCATGCGCTGGGCGCGGGCCGAGACGTCGAGGGCGGTATGGAAGTTCATGAGCGCGACCCCGCGCTGGATGGCGCGATATACCACGGCGCCGGAGCTCAACGCCGGCGACGAGGCGGGCTTAAACGACGTGGGCGGGGTCAGAAACGCCGGGTGATGTGTGACGAGCACGTTCGCCCCCGCATCGGCGGCGGCATCGATGGCGCTGACCGTGGGGTCGAGCGCAACCGCCACCGCGCGCACCGGCGCCGCCGGATCGCCTACCAACAGGCCCGTGCGGTCCCATTCCTCCGCATCGGCCGCGGGAAACTCGGCCAGAAGCGCCCGCTCGAGCGCACCCACCGAAAGCTGGAAGCTGTTGGCGCGCAGGCCTCCTGCCTCCAAGCGCACGAGCTCGGGCTTGCCTTCGCCCTGCAGGCCCTTTTCCTTGGAACCTTCGATCTTGATCTTCTTCGAAGCCATGTCCATCAAGTCCTTCCATGCGATGAGGCTTCCCTTTGCGCGGCGGGACCACGTTCCCCCGCCGCTCGCCCCGCCGCCTCGGCGGGGCCTTCGCCGCCTTTACTCTAGCGCAATCTGGCGCCTATCGCCCGTGGACGTGGGAACCGTCACGCAGCGGTAGCCCGCCTCGTACATGGCCGCGAGCCCGGGCATGAGGTTGCGATCGACCACGGCCGGGTCATGCGCATCGGTGCCGATGGAGCACGGGATGCCGGCGCGGCAGAACGTGCGCAGAAGGTCGGGCGCGGGGAACAGCTCGGCGCACGCATAGGTAAGCCCCGAGGTGTTCACCTCCACCATGCGGCCGCTCGATTGCACGGCCTCGGCCGCCTCATCGTAGAGCGACTGGGGATTGAAGCTGGGACGATAGCCGAACTTCTTCACCAGATCGGGATGCGCCATGCACGTGAAGGGCATGTCGGTGCAGCTGGCGGCTTGGCACCACACCTCGAAGTAGCGGCGCCATACGGAATCGACGCCCACATCGTGCCAACGGGCCTCCTGCGCCGGGTCGTCGAAGGCCCAGCCGTCAAGATAATGCACGCTGCCGAGCACGTGGATGAAGTTGGAGAAGTCGAGCGCGGAAAAGTCGCGGCCCTCCTGCGCGCCGAGCCAGTCGACCTCGCAGCCGGGGACGACCTGCATCTCGGGATGCGCGGCGGCCGCTGCGGCGATGTCGATGAGGTAGTCGGGCAGGCGATCCCACGCCATGGAGACGATGTTATCGGGGTCCATAGCCGCCGACATAGGGTAATGCTCGGTGACGGCGATGGCGCCGAGCTTGGCGGCAGCGGCGGCATCGACCAGCTCGGCGACGGTGCCGTGACCGTGACCGGTGTAGTTCGTATGCGTGTGCATGGTTACCAGTTCCATGCGGTCTCCTCTCGTTATAAGGCGCTGCCGACGAGATGCGGCAGCTTACGAGCCGGCAGGCTCGCTTGGCGGGCGCGGCGTCGCAGGGCACCTGCCGCAGGCGATGCGCGACGGCGCAAACCTGCGCACACCGGGCCATCGGTGGGTCGAACCTAGTCGGGGCCGCCTTCCGGCAGCCCCGAGCGATTCCCTATTCCCAGTTCAAAACCGAGTCGATGGCGTCCAGGAACGCCTGAACGTCCTCGGCCGTGGTGTAGCGGCCCATGGAGATGCGCAGCGCACCGTGGGCGGCATCCGCGTCGATGCCGATGGCGCGCAGCACGTGGCTGGGCTCAAGCGAATGCGAGCTGCAAGCCGACCCGCCCGAAACGCCGAAGCCGCGCATATCGAAGCGCAGGATGAGCGTTTCGCTTTCCAGGGCGTCGACCAGCACGTGCACGATGTTGGGCAGGTAATCCTGCGAGCCCGGCGCGACCTGCACCGTGGGACGGACGCCGGGTTTTGCGGCAAGCGCGGCGTAGAGCTTGTCGCGAAGATCGCCCAGACGCGCCTGCTCGGCAGCCTGCTTTTCCTGGGCTGCCTGGATGGCCGCGGCGAAACCCGCCGCGCCGCAGACGTTCTGCGTGCCGCTGCGACGACCTGCCTCCTGGCCGCCGCCGAGCATGAAGGCGTCGAAGGGGGTGCGGTTTTTCACGTACAGCGCGCCGACGCCCTTCGGACCGCCCACCTTGTGAGCGGAAAACGATGCGGCGTCGCAGCCCCAATCGACCACGTTGACGGGCACTTTGCCAAGCGCCTGCGTGGCATCGGCGTGGAACAGCGCGCCGGCGGCGTGCGCCGTGCGGGCAAGCTCGGCCACGGGCTGCACCGAGCCGACCTCGGAGTTCGCCGCCATAATGCTGACGAGCACCGTTTCGGGGCACATGACCCGCTCGAGCGCGGCGGTGGTTATGAAGCCGTTGCGGTCGGGCTGCACACGCGTGACCGAGAAGCCCAGCTGCTCGAGGCGCTTGGCCGGGGCCAGCACCGCATCGTGCTCGATGGCGCTGACCACCACGTGCGGCTGGGCGCTGCCCGCGCCGCCGAGGCGTCGGGCGTGGGCCGCCGCCTGCGCCAGGCCGATGACGCCTGCGTTGTCGGCCTCGGTGGCGCCGCTGGTGAGGACCACCTCGTCGGGGCGCGCGGCGCCCAAGGCACGCGCGATGGCACGACGGGCATCCTCGAGCGCGGAGAACGCCGCGCGGCCGGGGATGTGCAGGCTGTTGGCGTTACCGCCGAAGGCGATGTTGGCGCGGCCGGGCACCATGTAGGGCGCCATGGCCTCGGCTGCCTCCTCGCACAGCGGGGCCGTTGCCGCATAGTCGAGGTATACGTAGTTTTGCGGAACCTTCGCCACCATGGGAGCCTTACGCCTCCTTGGATTCCAGCACGGCGATGCGTGCCGCCTCGGCAGCCTGCGTGACCTGCGCGATGGCCGCCGCAGGGTCGTCGGCGCCGCACACGGCCGAGCCGCACACGAGCACATCGGCGCCTGCAGCCGCCACGAGCGGAGCGGTTTTCACGCCGATGCCGCCGTCGACCTCGATAAGCGGGGACGCGCCCACCGCGCGGGCGAGCTCCACCGTGCGCGCCACCTTGCGCTCGGAGCCCTCGATGTAGCTTTGGCCGGAGAAGCCGGGTTCCACGGACATGATGAGCACCATGTCGAGCTGCGCCATCACCGGGGCGAGCACCTCGACGGGGGTATGGGGCTTGACGGACGCGGCGGCCTTGGCGCCGGCAGCATGGATCATCTCGACGGCGCGCTCGAGCTGATAGCCCGCGGCGGCCTCGGCGTGCACGGTGACGATATCGGCGCCCGCCTCGAGGAACCATGGCAGCTGCTCAAGCGGGTTCGAGATCATCAGATGCACGTCGAGCGGCATGTCGGTGATCTTCTTCAGCTGCTTGACCACGGGCACGCCCATGGTGAGGTTCGGCACGAAATGGCCGTCCATGACGTCAACGTGGACATAGCCGGCACCGCCGGCCTCGATTGCCGCGATGTCGCGCTGCAGGTTCATGAAGTCCGCCGACAAGATGGACGGCGCGATTTTAACCGGTTGGAACACGTTTGGCCCCTTCCCTTCCAAGCTCTTAGGTTCTGTGCGTATTCTACCGCACCTGGCCTAAGGCGGCGGCGGCGCGTGCGCGGCGGGCATATAATGCTGACAAGAATAGAGAAAGGTGCCTCATGGACGGCAACGGCCCGACATATTACAGCTACTTCACCCCCGCCGGCCCCATCACCGTGGCGGCCAACGGGCGGGCCATCACGCGCATCGTCTTGGGGAAGACGGCGCTTGCGGGCACGTGCGCCCCAAGCGCGCTGACCAACAAGGCGGCAACGCAGGTGCAGGAGTACCTGGCCGGCAAACGTACATCGTTCACCCTGCCGCTCGGCCCCTGCGGCACGCCGTTTCAACAACAGGTGTGGAACGCGGTGGCCGACATCCCCTACGCGCAGACCGCCACGGCCGCCGATATCGCCTGCCGCATCGGGCACGCCGGCGCGCATCGCGCCGTTGGCGCCGCGGTGCGCGCGTGCCCGTTCGCCATCGCGGTGCCGCTTCACCGCCTGGTCCGCGCCAACGGCCAGCCATGGGGCGAGGGGAAACCCGCACGCGTGCGCGGCGCTTTGCTCAAGCTCGAGCAAAGCCGCTGACCGGGAGAGGCCATGCCGGGCCGAAGCCGGCGGCGAGCATCCATCTGCTTCAAAGCCCTTGCAGGCCGATGATCGCGAACGAGCCGTCAGCCCGCGCGGCCCCATAGACCGCGGCAATGAAAGGAGATTGCGGACATGTCGAAGTTCGTTATGCCCATAACCACGCCGGTCCTGCTGTTCCCGCTGATCGCGGCGCTCATCACCGCGCCCTTTATGATTTACAAGTATCGCAAGGTGGGAAGCGTGCCGTGGCTCCACGCCGCGGCGGTGTACTCGTTCGTGTTCTACCTGATGTGCGCATACTTCCTGGTTCTGCTGCCGCTTCCGGCGGACCGCACGGCGGTGGTCGCGTACGCGCAGACGCCGCAGCTGGTGCCGTTCCAGTTCGTGCGCTCGTTTCTAGCCGAGACCAGCGCGCGGCTCGACGACCCCTCCACCTGGCTTGCCGCCATCTGCGACCCGTATATGTACGAGGCGTTTTTCAACGTGCTGTTGCTGGTGCCGCTTGGCGCGTACCTGCGCTACTACTTCCACCGGCCTTGGTGGCAGGCGCTCATGATCGGCTTTTGCGTGACGCTGTCGTTCGAGACCACTCAGCTCACCGGCATCTGGGGCATCTATGAGCACCCCTATAGGCTTTTCGACGTGGACGATTTGATGACGAATACGCTGGGATGCATGGTCGGGTTCTGGCTTGCCGGCCCCGTCATGCGCGTCCTGCCCGACGTACGCGTGGCAGCGCGGCATGCCGCCGAGCGCGGAACGACCGCGTCCGCGACGCGACGCGCGCTGACGTTCGGCCTCGACCTAGTGCTTTCGCAGGTGCTTGCGGCATGTTGCTTCCTTGCCGTGCATGCCGTGAACGGCAGCCGGCTGCTTGCCGGCTTCGGCATCGAGCACGCCACGTTCTGGGCGTGCGAATGCGCGGCCATCGCGGCGGTGTTCGCCTTGTTCCCCGTTATCACGCATGGCCGGACGCCGGCTCAAAAGCTGTTGCGCCTGCGCATCGTGCGACCCGACGCCGCGCCCGCATCCGGCAGGCAGATCCTCTGCCGCTACGCCACCTTGTTCGCCCTCGTGCTGCTGCCCGCATGGGCGTTCGGGCTGGTTGCCGGCGTGGACGATATCCCCACCACCCCCGCCGAGCTTCGCGCGCTCGCGTCACTGTGCGTGCACGACAAGACGGCGTTGACCCTTATATGGTGCGCTGGCGTTCTTGCATGGGCGGCCACGCTTGCCGTGCGCGCTTGGCGGGCCTGGCGCGGGCAGGCCCCGTTCATCATGCTCAACGGGCTGATCAGCGACACCCGCATCATGACCGAGGACGGCATCAAGCAGATCCGCGAGCGCACGCACGTGCTTGATGTGGAGAAGGTGGGCGAGCTGGAGCGGCGGATAGCGGCCGACGGCACATCGCTGGGCGCCTTGATGGAACGAGCCGGGTGCGCCATAGCCGACCAGATGCGCTCGTGGGTTCCCGACCCGGCGCCGATCTTGATCTTGACGGGAAGCGGCAACAACGGCGGAGATGGCTGGGTGTGCGGGCGCGCGCTCGCGCAAGCCGGGTGGCCCGTTTCGCTTGCCTGCCCGCGACCGCCCGAGCAGCTTTCCGCCGAGCCTGCGCGAACCGCCGCGCTTGAGGCGATGACGGCCGCCGAGGCGCACGGATGGCCGCTTGCCGTGATGGTCGCGCCGACGCCCGAGGAGCTGTCGCGCGAGCTCGATCGCACCAGCGGCGTGGTGGACGCCATCCTTGGCACGGGCTTTTCCGGCATGCAGGTACGCGAACCGTATGCCACCTGGATTCAGCTTGCGAACCGCCGACGATTCCACGGCAAGCTAGCCCGCAAGCGGATAGGCGGCGCGCGGCATGCGCAAGCCGGCAAGCACATACCCGCTCATGCGAAGGCGGCAGGCAAGGCGAAGGACGCGCCGTTTACCATAGCAGCCGACGTCGCCTCCGGCGTCTCGGCGCAAACCGGCGATGCCGCCCTGCCCCGCATATATGCTGACGAGACCGTCACCATGATCGTGTACAAGCCCGGCCTGCTTGCCCGCAAAGCCGCCCCCATGATCGGCGCCGTACGGCTTGCGTCCCTTGTCGACGACGTCGAGCGCTACCTTGACGCGATGAGGTGATCGGAGAGCGCCCGCCCAAGTGGCCAGGCGCAAGGGTGACCCGCCTAGCGGCGGCGCGGACCGCCTCATCGACCCGCCTTCCGAGCGCTCTCCCCCCTTTGCCCGGCACGCCCCGAACGCTACTCCTCGCCGTTCATTTCCCTCAGGAACTTGGCCACGGGGGCGAACAGGTTGCCCTTTTCCGTGAGGCGGAAATACTTCAGCGGCAGCTGCAGCTTGCGCTTGTCGGACAGATAGCGGCCGCCCGCACGGCGCAAAGGGGTCATCTTGTCGCGCGGGATGTCGATCGGCTCGACCACCAGCTTGCCTGCCACCACCGACACGGTTTTGATGTGATGCTCGTTGGCGAACGCTTTGATGCGCGCCTTCTCGAACAGGTTCTGCGCCTCCTGCGGCATGTCGGGACGCTTGCCCGCCAAATCGTTGTAGATGTCCTCCACGGCGCCCACGGTTGCGGCGCTGGCGATCTTGCGGTACCACAGCACCCGCTCGTCGGCCTCGGGCACGTATTCCTCGGACAGGTACGCGCGCCCCGGCAGGTTCACCGTGATATCGGACAGCGCCGGCGGCAGGCCCTCGGCGGCCTTCAGGTCGCCTTCACGCGTGGCGTTCACGGCCGCACCGAGCATCTGGGCGAACAGGTCGAAGCCGACGGCGGACATGTTGCCCGACTGTTCGGCGCCCATCAGGCTGCCGGCGCCGCGGATCTCAAGGTCGCGCATGGCGATGCGCATACCGCTTCCCAGGTCGGTATGCT
>NZ_CAKTYH010000069.1 GCF_934632265.1 uncultured Senegalimassilia sp. | reverse complement strand
GCCCAACGCATGCGCGCCGGACCCGAACGCGCGACCGGGCCCGGCGCGCATACGCCGACGCCCGCCGCCGAACCCCCTCCATACGCCCCGCGCGGGCACCTCCCGCGCTTGCCCGAAACGAGGTCCCATGAAACGACGATCCCTCGCCGCCGCCATCGGCATCGTCATCGTGACGCTTGCCTGCGTGTGCGGCCTGTACGTCCACTTCATCCAGGAGAAGGTGCACGACGAGAGCGCCGACCACCTGAAGGAGATATATTCCCAGGTCAACAACACGTTCTCCATGCTGGTATCCGACAACTGGAACCACCTGAGCACGTGGAACACCATGTTCGAGGACTCCGCCGCCCACTCGCCCGGCGGCTCCGTGTCCGGCGACGACGCCGAGCAGGCGCGCGAGTTCATAGACGGCGAACAGGCCAAGTGGGGCTTCACCGACTTCTACTTCATCAACTCGCAGGGCGGCTACGCAACGCCCGACGGCGAGCGCGGCACGCTCAACCTGGGCCAGCAGCTCGATCAGCTGAACAGCGGGAACAGCATCGTGGCGGACACCGTCCCCACCAGCGGCACGGGGCTGACGGTGTTCGCCACGCCCGTGACGCCCGCCTCGTTCGACGGGTTCGACTACTCCGCCATCGCCATAAGCTACAACAACCACGACATGGAGGCGGCCCTTGACGTGAACGCCTTCGACGGGCAGTCCAGCTGCTTCGTCATCACGCCGGCCGGCAACCTGCTGTTCTCCGCCACCGACCAATACTCGCAGTCGTCCAACCTGCTCGACTGGCTCGGCCAGATCGCCTCGTTCGGCGCAGACGGCGGCATCGATTCCATCCGGTCCGACATCGACGCAGGCCAGAGCGGCACCACGCAGTTCTCCACCGCCACCAACCAGTACTATCTCACCTACATGCCCGTCGGGTTCGAGGACTGGGTGATGGTGGGCGTGGTGCCCAGCAACGTGGTCAACGCCAGCATGTCGGAGGTGCAGCTGCTCACCATCGCCACCGTGTCGGTGGTGCTGTTCGCGCTTGCCGCGCTGGTGGTGGGCATCCTGGTGCAGCACGGGCGTCGCGTGCTCGACCAGCAGGTCAGGGAAGTGAAATATCGCGAGCAGCTGTTCAGCGCGCTGTCGGGCAGCACCGACAACATCTTCGTCATGTTCAGCCCCGACGACGGCGCGGTGGACTACGTCAGCCCGAACACGCAGCGTATCCTGGGCATCCCTTCCGCCGACATCGCCAAGGACGTGCGCAACATCGACCGCTCGCTGGAGCCGGGGTCGGAGGGCCTGCTTGAATCCAACATGCACACGCTTCCCAGCAACGACCACCGCGACGGCGACAGCACGCGCCGCCACCAGGAGACCGGCGAGCTGCGCTGGTACCACGAGACGCTGTTCCGCGCGAAGGTGGGCGACACGGAGAAGCTGGTGTACGTGCTGTTCGACCGCACGAAGGAGACCGAAAGCCGCGAACGCCTGCAGCAGGCGCTTGCCATAGCCAAGCAGTCCAACCAGTCGAAGAGCACGTTCTTGGCGAAGATGTCCCACGACATCCGCACCCCCATCAACGCCATCATGGGCATGACGCAGATAGCGCGCGACAACGCCGGCAACTGGGAGAAGACCGACGAATGCCTGGCCACCATCCAGGCCTCGTCGCAGCACCTGCTCAGCCTGATCAACGACGTGCTCGACATGTCCAAGATCGAAAGCGGCGCCATCGAGCTGCAGGAGGAATGCTGCGATCTGGACACGCTGCTGCGCGACGTGGACGCCATCATGCGGCCGCAAACCGCCGCGAAGGGGCAGCTGCTCACGCTCGACGCGGTGAACGTGCAGCATCGCAGCTTCGCGGCCGACCAGCTGCGCGTGCGCCAGATCCTGCTGAACCTGCTGTCGAACGCGGTGAAGTACACGCCCGACGGCGGCATGGTGGCCCTGCACGTGGAGGAGCACGAGCAGACCAGCCCGAATTTCGTGCGCCTGAGCTTCATCGTGCGCGACAACGGCATGGGCATGCCGCCTGAGTTCATCGACCACGTCTTCGCCCCGTTCGAGCGCGCCGAAGGCAGGCAGATGCAGGGCATCCAGGGCACCGGCCTGGGCATGACCATCACGAAGGCCCTGGTAGACGCCATGGGCGGCACCATCGACGTGGAAAGCAAGGAGGGCCACGGCACCACGTTCACCGTGAAGCTGAAGTTCAAGCTGGGCGAAGGCGAAGGGGCGAAGCCGTGCCCGTGCAAGGCCGCCGAGAACGAACCCGGCAAGGGCAAGCGAGCGGGCAAGGACGCCGAGCACGGCCGCGCGAAGGGCGGTGCGGACGAGAAGCGACCCTCTTATACCGAGGTGTTCAAGGGCCGGCGCTACCTGGTGGCCGAGGACAACCAGATCAACCGCATCATCCTGGCCGAGATGCTCACCGAGCGCGGGGCGGCCCTCGAGCAGGCGCAAAACGGCAAGGAGGCCGTGGAGCTGTTCGCCGAAAGCGAGCCGCAGCATTTCGATGCCGTGCTCATGGACGCCATGATGCCCGTGATGGACGGCTACGAGGCCACGCGCGCCATCCGCAAGCTGCCGCGAGACGACGCGCAGACAACGCCTATCATCGCGCTGACCGCCAACGCCTACGCCGACGACGTGAAGAAGGCCCTGGACTCGGGCATGAACGCGCACGTGGGCAAGCCGTTCAAGATCGCCGACCTGGCGAAGGCCCTGGACGAGCTGCAGCGCAACGACGATCGCTAGCGACGCGGGCGCCGCGGCCCTCCTGCAGCGAGGCCGCGGCGCCGTAGGGCGCGTGCGACGTCACGCGGCAGAGCCGCCTCCGAGGCGGAGTTACCGCGGCGCCGCACACGCCCCGCGCATAAAGCGAGGCTATAATCGGAGGCAACCATCTTGACCCATGCCCCACCGCACCGAAGGGAGACGCCATGCAATTCATCATCCGTTGGCTGGTCACCGCCGTCGCCGTAGGGGCCGCCGTATGGCTGGTCCCCGGCATCGCCGTGCTGGGCACCACCGAAAGCTGGATCGCCGTGGCCATCACCGGCCTGGCGCTGTCGCTCATCGACATGAGCATCAAGCCGCTGTTGCAGCTGCTCAGCCTGCCCATCACATGCCTGACGTTCGGCATCTTCTACCTGGTGGTGAACACCGCCATGCTGTACCTTGCCGCATGGTTGAGCAACGGCATGTTCCATGTGGGCTTTTACATCTCCAGCTTCGGCAGCGCGTTCTTCGCGTCCATCGTCATCAGCATCGTGTCCGCGATCATGAACTCGGTCGTCGCGGATAACTAGGCGAACGCAGCTCGAGCGGCGGCAACCCCGCCGAACCCGCCGTCGCTCGAGCAGGCTCTAAAACCCGCTGAGTTGCGCTTTCCCGCGCTAAGCCACGTGCACCGAAACGGTGCACGCACGGCTCAGTGCGCCCAAACGCGCTGCTGACAGAAGTTCTCGCAAAAAATAATCGATACAAAATCTTATTAAGACTTCCATTTCTTCGTTTCGCGACGTATTATGTTACTAGTTTAGTAGCATATGAACATAGGAGGGGGTTCTCATGGATATGCTATCCGACGTTGCGCTGCTCTCGCGGATCCAGTTCGCGCTGACCGTGGCGTACCATTTCATCTTCGTCCCGTTATCCATCGGCCTGGGCCTGATCTTGGCCATCTTCGCCACCAAGTACCACCGAAGCCGCAGCGAGGCCGACGGCAACGCCATGCGCTTCTGGGTGCGCATCTTCACCGCCACCTTCGCCATCGGCGTGGCCACGGGCATCACCATGGAGTTCTCGTTCGGCACGAACTGGGCCGACTACTCGCGCTTCGTGGGCGACATCTTCGGCGCGCCGCTTGCCGCCGAGGCCCTGTTCGCGTTCTTCCTGGAATCGGTGTTCCTGGGCGTGCTGCTGTTCGGGCGCAACAAGGTGTCCAGCCTGTTCTACACCGTGTCCGCGTGGCTGGTGTGGGCCGGCTCGTGCTTAAGCGCGCTGTGGATCCTCATCGCGAACTCGTGGATGCAGACGCCCGCCGGCGCCGAGCTGGCCGCCGACGGCTCGAAGGCCGTCATCACCGACTTCCTGGCTGCGGCGTTCAACCCGTCCACGCTGCCGCGCTACACCCACGTGGTGGTGGCGCTGCTGATCCTGGGCGCGTTCGCCTCCTTGGCCGTGGGCGCATGGTACCTGCTGCGCGGCAAGCACGCCGACTTCGCCATGAAGACCATCCGCGTGGGCGCCGTCGTGGGCATCGTGGCCTCGTGCGCCCTGATCGTCACCGCGCACTCCTCCGCCGTCGAGGTGTCGCAGGAGCAGCCCACCAAGCTTGCCATGATGGAGGGCATGTACGACGACGAGGTCCCGCCGCTGTACGCCTTCGGCTGGGTCGACGAGGAGAACCAGCAGGTCATCACCCCGTTCTCTATTCCCGGCGGCACGAGCTTCCTGGCAACGGGCACGTGGGATACGCAGTACCAAGGCCTGAACTCCCTGGCGCAGACCGAGAAGTACGGCGACATGGACGTGGCCGACATGCCCGTGAACCTGGTGTTCCAGTCGTACCACCTTATGGTTGCCATGTACGGCCTGATCATGATCACGGCCATCCTTGCTGTGGTGTTCAGCCTGCGCGGCGGCCGCATCCGCTCCATGCGCTGGCTGCAGAAGCTGCTGCTGGTAAGCCCCTTGTTCCCGTTCATCGCCATCCAGGTGGGCTGGATCACCGCTGAGGTGGGTCGCCAACCGTGGGTCGTCTATCCTTCCACGTCCGGTCCCGACGGCGTGAGCCTGTTGACGAACAACGCCATCTCGCAGTCGGTTTCCGCACCTGAGCTGCTGACGACCTTGGCCCTGTTCGCAGCCGTGTACGTGTTCCTGTTCGTCGGATGGGCGCGCGTGATCTCGGGCTTCATCAAGCGCGGGCCCGTCGGTGATTCCGCCGCCTCCGCGGCCGGCTCCGCCGACGATGCAACCACCGCCGTCAAGGAAGGGGAATAGCCATGAGCGCGCTTGCAGTCCTTTGGTTCTTTCTGATCTTCGTGCTGATCGCCGGGTACTTCGTGCTCGACGGGTTCGACCTGGGCGTGGGCGTCCTGTACCGCGCGCTGGCGAAAGACGAGCGCGAGCGGGCGCTCGTGCGCCGCAGCATCGGCCCGGTATGGGACGGCAACGAGGTGTGGCTGCTCACCGCCGGCGGCGCGCTGTTCGCGGCGTTCCCCGCGGCGTACGCCACCACGTTCTCGGGCTTCTACCTAGCCGTCATGCTGGTACTGTTCGGCCTGATCGTCCGCGCAGTGTCGCTTGAGTTCCGTGCCCACGACCCGCAATGGGCGCGCGCCTGGGACGTCTGCTTCACCGTCGGCTCGTTCCTGCCGGCGCTGCTGCCGGGCGTGGCGCTGGGCAACGTGATCGCCGGCATCCCCATGGCCGCCAACGGCGATTACTCGGGCGTGCCGCTGCTGGGCCTGCTGTCGCCGTTCACCCTGGTCGCCGGCCTGCTCGGCCTGGCCATGTGCCTTTCGGCCGGCGCCGCATGGGTGGCGTTGAAGGCTCCCGCCGGCTCCGCCGTGCATAAGCGCGCCGCGAAGCTGCGCGTGCCCTGCCAGATCGCGGCCCTGGCGCTGTTCGCCGTTGCGACCGTCCTGGTGTTCGCGGTGGTGAAGCCCGTGTTCGCGCCGGGCATGTTCGCAGCCGGCGTGGTTATCGCCCTGGTGTTCCTTGCATGCGTCGTCGCGTCGATCGCGCTGGGCCGCAAGGGTAACGACCTGGTCGCGTTCCTTCTGCAGTCGGCGGCGGCCGTGTGCCTGGTAGCGCTTACCGCGGTCACGCTGTTCCCCAACCTGGTGGTTGCAGCCCCCGGCAGCGTGGGCGCATCCATCACGCTGATGAGCGCGGCATCCTCCGACACGTCTCTGGCGTGGATGACCGGCATCGCCTGCGTGGGCGTGCCGCTGGTGCTGGCCTACCACGTGATCGCGTACCGCATCTTCCGCGGGCGCCTGGACGATAAGGATGTGACCTACTAGATGAACACGCGGGGTTACATGAGATGGCTGAGCGTGCTGTGCCTGGTCATGGCGCTGTTCGGCACGGCGGTCATGCTGGTCGGGTACAAGGCGCCCACCATCGGCCTGGTAGCAACGGTGGCAGCACTCGTGATAGCCGCGGCCGCGCTGGGATGGAAGGCCCGGGAACGCTAACGCTGCCGGCTTCGGCAGCCGGGGTCTAGCAAGCGATCGACGGCCAAGCCGCCGGCCATACGCGCGGCGTCCGACCCGACAGCCGAGAGCGCGACGCCGATCAGCCAGCTGAGAGCCCGACAACCAATCCGCCAACTTCTTGCAGGGGGCGATGGGAAACGATTCCCATCGCCCCTTTCGCATGCCTAGGTTTGTGAGGTTCCGTTGCACGGCTTATGCCGGTCGCGTGGATTCCCCGGCAAATTTCCGAAATGCCGGGTAAGCGGCCTAGTATGAAATCCGAGAAAAACGGTATTTATTCCCAAATCCAGGCAAGGGGTTGTTCCACACATCATGAAATCGAATAACGACGCCGCAAGCGTCAAGTGTTGTGCGCGCAAAATCTGGGCGCACTTCAAGGAATTCGTCGTCTCCGTCAAAGGCGACCTGAAGGAAACGCACGACGAGATGTTCAAAGGTGCCGACACCCCCAAACAGCGCCTGCAGCGCTCCGTCAGGCACGGCCTGCTGCTGTTGGCGCAGTTATGCCTGATCATGGGCGTATACGCCGCCGGTTGCGCACTGGCATCCGTGTTGCCGATCACGCTTCCCGGCAACATCTTGGGTATGGTGCTGCTGCTCGTGCTGCTGGGCACGCACATCCTGAAGACGAAGTACATCAGCGAGGCGTGCGACTACCTCATCGACAACATGTCCGTGTTCTTCATCCCCGCCGGCGTGGCCATCATGGGCTGCTTCTCCATGCTGGAAGCGGCGGCGGCGAAGTTCGCGTTCGTCTGCATCGCCACCACCGTCATCGTGTTCTTGGCCACGTCCTACACGGTACTGTTCGTATCCTGGATCATGGCGAAGATGGGCAAGGACACCGCGCTCGCACCCGCCGTCGAGGCGGAGAACGCGGCAAAGGCCCAGGCCGGCGGCGCCGACTCCAACAGCACGCACGCCGAGGGCTCCGGCAAGCACCATCCGCATACGCCGGGAACCGGCATCATCTCCCCCGTCGCCGGCAAGGAGGCCTAACCTATGCTGAACCTTATCGCAACCCTGGCCGCAGGCACCGTCGTATCCTTCATCGTGTTCAAGCTGGCCGTGGCACTGTACAAGAAGGTGCGCTCCCCGCTGCTCAACCCGCTGCTGGTGACGGTGGCGTTCATCATCGCCCTGTTGTGCATCTTCCACATCCCGCTGGATTCCTACGAGTCCAGCGTGCAGCTCATCTCGTTTCTGCTGGGTCCGGCAACGGTCGCCCTGGCGTATTCGGTCTACCGCCAGCGGCAGATCCTCAAGCAGCACTTCATCCCCATCTTCTGCGGCTGCCTGGTCGGCTCGGTCGTGTCGATGATCAGCGCCTATACGCTCTGCGAGCTGCTCGGCCTGGGCGACGAGATGGCCACCTCGTTCATCCCCAAGTCCGTGACCACCCCGATCGCCATCGCCGTGTCGGAGCAGCTGGGCGGCATCACGTCCATCACCGTGGCGGCCGTCATCATCACCGGCATCCTCGGCGCCATCTTCGCACCGCTCATGTCGAAGATCTTCCGCGTGAACAACCGCATCGCCAAGGGCGTGGCCATCGGCACGTGCAGCCACGCGGTGGGCACCACGAAAGCGCTTGAGATGGGCGAGCTGGAAGGCGCCATGTCCGGCGTGAGCATCGCCGTATCGG
Organism: uncultured Senegalimassilia sp.; assembly: GCF_934632265.1. Taxonomy (GTDB): domain Bacteria; phylum Actinomycetota; class Coriobacteriia; order Coriobacteriales; family Eggerthellaceae; genus Senegalimassilia. The sequence goes on along the minus strand of NZ_CAKTYH010000069.1, from coordinate 2,754 downwards.
GCCTGCTCACCACCGCCATCGTGATCATCGCCGGCTGCTTCATGTAGGCGCTGCGCGGCTTCGATTCCGCCCAGCCCCCGCAAACGCCCTCTGAAAACCGCAAAGGGCCCTGCGGCTTCCCGAATCCGCCTCCACCTGCAGCGCCGGCCTTCCGGCCACGCCATACGGTTTGAGAAGCGAACGGGAGCCGCAGGGCCCTTCCCTATTCGCAATCGCCCGCCTGCCGTGCATCGACAGACGGGCGATTCCTTTTACAACGCCAAGCGGTAGATCTCGGCGGCATCCTCCATAGTCAGCTTCTTGAAGCTGCCGAACGGCTCGCCCTTGTTCTCGCGCAGGGTGGGGATCATCTCGGCGATGGCGTCCTCGATGTTGTCCTCGTCCAAGCCGAGCTCGCCCAGGCTGATGGGCATGCCCAGGCTGGCGAAGAACATGCGCGTCTCGTCAATGGCCGACAGCGCGTCGGATTCGATGTCGCCCGTGGGCGCCAGGCCGAACACCTCGTAGCCGTACTGCGCGAAGCGCGCCGGGTTTGCGTCGTAGACGTATTCCATCCATGCGGGGAACAAGCAGGCCAGGCCGGCGCCGTGCGTGACGGTGGTGTCGTAGGCGGACAGCTCGTGCTCAAGGCCGTGCGTCGCCCAGTCCTCGTGACGACCCATGCCCAAAAGGCCCTGATGGCACAGCATGCCGGCCCACATGATGTTCGCGCGGGCGTCGTAGTTCTCGGGCTCGGCCAACACGCGCGGGGCCTCGGCGCGGATGGTGCGCATGACGGACAGGTTCATGCCGTCGGTGACGGGCACGGCGCCCACGTCGTCGAAGAAGCGCTCGAGCAGATGGCAGAACATGTCGGTGATGCCGGCGGCTGTCTGGAACGGCGGCAGCGTGAACGTGAGTTCGGGGTTCATGAACGCCAGCTTCGGGCGCTGGTAGTTGCTTGCGTAGCCGGTCTTCATGCCCAGCTCGTCGTTGCTGATGACGGTGTTCTTCGAAGCCTCGCTGCCGGCTGCCGGGATGGTGAGAACCACGGCGATGGGCAGCACATTGGTGTTCGGGTGCTTCTTGGTGATGAGCTCCCACACGTCGTAATCGATGCAGGCGCCGTTGGCGATGGCCTTCGCGGAGTCGACAACCGAGCCGCCGCCCACGGCCAGCACCCAGTCCACGCCGTTTTCCTTGCACAGCGCGACACCCTCGCGCACCAGGCCAATCTCTGGATTGGGGCGCACGCCGCCCAGTTTCACGTACTCGATGCCAGCCTGCTCAAGCGACGCGCACACGCGGTCGATGAGGCCCGACTTAATGGCGCTCTGCCCGCCGTAGTGCAGCAGCACCTTATGCGCGCCGCGCTCGGCCAGCATGGGGCCGACCTTGCTTTCGGCGTTGTGGCCGAACACGAAATGCGTAGGGGAAACGAACTCGAAGTCTTCCATGGGAACCGCCTTCCTTGGTTTCGGGACGCCGCGCCGCCCACCCTCGCCCGCAAGCAGCACGATGCGCTCAGTATAACGCGTACTGCTCCCGTTTCTTGCAGGTGCACAAGGGAAAAAATAAAGCCGGGTAGGAAGGACCCGGCTTTCGAAAGGAATCCCGACAGGCAATGTGCGGGGTCTTGGCAACCCGCGTTCCGCTTGGCGACGGAACCTGCAAACCCGAGACAGTCGATTTGGCGAAGATAGTCGTTTTGAGTTTTGCAATTTGTCTTCTGTCGGACAGGTAGTATTCTTGCATGCTGGCTCATTTTCCGCAACCTGGGCAAAACGCCGTTTACGCAGATGAAACAATCATTTTCGGCCTCTGAACTCGCATTATAGCCACAGATGCCACTATTTGTGAGTTTTTATAGAAATGCATAATGCTCCACTATTTATGCATAAACCACCCAAAAGAGCGCTCAATCGATAGCCGCCGTTGATGATGCGGGAAAACAACAAGGCGCCCCGATTCGCATCGGGGCGCCTTATCAGCATGCTTTTGCGTTTGGTGAAGCCGAACAAACCGCCCGCAAACCCGGCTGTACCGCCTTCGCCGCGAGGTTACGCGTTCGCCAGCGGGCTGGGAACGGCGTACACGCGGGCCGCGTTCTCCTGGTCCAGGTCGTAGAGCGCCTTGGCGTCGCTGCCGAACAGCCTCATGCGCGACACCTGCTTCTCGGCGTTGTCCTCTTCCTCCTGCTGCTCCTCGATGAACCAATCCAGGAACTTCATAGTGCGGTAGTCCTTCGCCTCGAGCGCGGCGGTATAGATGTCGTTGATGGTGCTGGTGATGTACTTCTCATGCTCCAGCGCGGCCTCGAGCGGCTCCAGATGGTTGCTGAAGGTCTTGTCGGGCTGGTCGATGGCCTGCAGCTTCACCTTGCAACCGTTCTCATGCAGGTACTTGCGGAAGATGAGCGCATGGTCGCGCTCCTCCTGCGTCTGGATCTCGTACCAATGGGCGAAACCCTCCAGGCCCTCCTCCTGATAGTAGTCGGCGAACGACAGGTACAGGTACGCCGAGTACAGCTCCTTGCGAATCTGGTCGTTAATCAGCTCGTACACCTTTGCATCCATGGCATCCTCCTTCAGGACACGCGCCCGACCGATCGGCCGGGCTTCCCTTACACGTTCATACTACCCCAGACACTTCGGGGACGTAGCACTATGTGTCCGGATTCCCCAAAGCAGCCACTTCAAGATGCTCCCGTAGCCAGCCGGACACTTCGGGGACGTAGCACTAACCGTCCGAAAATCGGACACATAGGGCTACGTC
>NZ_CAKTYH010000068.1 GCF_934632265.1 uncultured Senegalimassilia sp. | reverse complement strand
AAGGCCCCTTCCCCGTTGAAACACCTATATATGTATGGCATTCGCTATGCGGCCGTGGGATTCACATCCTCATCCATACGCGCCTCGGTATAGTGGTCGAACTCGTCGTAAATCTCCTGCGAGGGCTCTGCCGTGAGCTTGGAGACCACGAAGATGCAGAGAAGCGAGATGATGAAGGCCGGCAGAAGCTCGTAGATGCCGAACACGCCGCCGAGCGGCTTGATGAGGTTATGCCAAAACACCACCGTGATCGCACCGCCGAGCATGCCTGCAAGCGCGCCGGGCAGATTCGTGCGACGCCAATACAGGCTGCACAGCACCAGCGGGCCGAACGATGCGCCAAGACCGGCCCATGCGTAGGAGACGACACGGAAGATGACGGAATTCTCGTCGAGGGCGATGAAGATGCCGATGAGCATGACCACTGCCAGCGTGATGCGGGAGACGATCATGACCTGGCGATCGGTAGCGTCGCGCTTGATGATGCCGCGGAAAATGTTCTCGGCAACCGATGAGCCGGTGATGAGCAGATACGACGAAGCGGAGGACATGGACGCCGCCAGGATGCCAGACACCACCACGCCGCACATGAAGGCGGGCAGGATCATCTGGGCGATGACGATGAAGATGTTCTCAGCAGCCGCATTGGTGCCGAAATAGGTGGGCAGCATGGCACGGCCGATGAAGCCGATGCACAAGGCGCACACCATGGAGATGACGACCCACACCACGGCGATGATGCGCGACTGGCGAACCTCTTCAGCCGAGCGAATGCCCAGGAAGCGAACGAGCACCTGCGGCATGCCGAAGTAGCCAAGGCCCCAAGCCAAGGTGGAGATGATGGTGAGGATGCCGAAATCGGTAGGCTCGCCGAACAGCGGCTGGTCACCCTGAACCGCCTGCAAGCCCGTATTCGCATCCATGATAGGCGTGGTGAGCTGGCCGCCGTTCAAGAAGCCGGGGATGTTCTGCAGGAAGGCCACCGTCACATCGACGCCGCCGACGGAGGCGATGGAACCGATGAGAACCACGGCAAGCGCGAAGAACATCAGGCAGCCCTGGATGAAGTCGGTTGCGACGACCGAAAGGTAGCCGCCCACCAGCGTATAAGCGAACACAACAACGGCGCCGAAGATCATCATTGCCGCATAATCGATGCCGAACAGCGTGTGGAACAGCTTGCCGCAGGTGACGAAGCAGCTGCCCGTGTACACGCAGAAGAACAGCAAGATGATGACGGCAGCCACCGTGGACAGGATGTTCTTCTTGTCATGGAAGCGATTGGAGAAGAAGGCCGGAATGGTGATGGCATGCACGCGCTCGGAGTACTGGCGCAGGCGCTTGGCCACGAACAGCCAGTTCAAATACGTGCCGATGGCAAGGCCGATGCAGGTCCACATGGCCTCGGAAGCGCCGAAGAAGTACGCAAGGCCGGGGATGCCCATAAGCAGGTAGCCCGACATATCGGACGCCTCGGCGGACAGCGCCGTGAACCACGGCCCCACCTTGCGACCGCCGATGAAGTACTCGTCGGTAGAGGAATTCGAGCGCTTGGCGTAGGAGAAGCCTACCGCCAGCACCACGACGAAGTAGATAACCATGGCCAAAACGACCAGCAAATCATTCGTTTCCATGTTCTGTGCCCGCCCCTTATGCCGTTTTCAAGCCCGCTCCCAGGCAAACCGCACGGCCCTCCAGCCGGCGACGCCGAAATCCGGGAAACGGACGCATTTAACGACCGGTCGATTGTTTACGTTGACGCTGGGATTATACTTGACTTCGCCTACCTCAGGTAGGTGTTTTCGATTGTTCTTACCCCGCAAACGGCGAAAGGATGCACCACGATGCCAGCTTACGCAGAGCTTGCCCAAGAAGCGTTGAGATCAACGCACGAAGCGCTCACCCGCGAATACGAGTCTTTTAAGGCAAAGGGGCTGGCTCTGAACATGGCGCGCGGCAAGCCCTCCCGCGCACAGCTTGATCTGAGCATGCCCATGCTCACCTGCATCGCCGATGTCGACGACTGCACGGCAGAGGACGGCACGGACTGCCGAAACTACGGCGTGCTCGACGGCATTCCCGAGGCGAAGCGCCTGATGGCCGCCATGCTCGACGACGACGCCGATCACGTGATGGTGTTCGGAAACTCCAGCCTGAACATCATGTACGACACCATGGCGCGCTGCTGGATGTTCGGCACGCTCGGCCATACGGCTTGGTGCAAGCTTGACGAGGTGAAATGGCTGTGCCCCTGCCCCGGATACGATAGGCACTTCGGCGTGACCGAGGCTTTCGGCATCAAGATGATCCCCGTTGTCATGAACGAGGACGGCCCGGATATGGACGAGGTGGAACGCCTGGTTGCCGAGGACGCCTCGATCAAGGGCATCTGGTGCGTGCCGAAGTACTCCAACCCCAGCGGCGCGACCTATTCCGACGAGGTGGTTCGCCATTTGGCCGCCATGCCTTGCGCGGCCGAGGACTTCCGCATCTTCTGGGATAACGCCTACGGCATCCATCACCTGTACGACGACGCAGCCGAGCAGGACCAGCTGCTCGATATCCGCCGCGCCTGCGGTGAGGCCGGAAACCCCGACCGTTGCTTCAAGTTCGCCTCTACCAGCAAGGTCACCTTCCCCGGTTCGGGCATTTCGGCCATGGCCGCGAGCAACGCCAACATCGCGGACATGAAGGGGCATATGAGCCCGCAGATCATCGGCCACGACAAGCTCAACCAGCTGCGTCACGTGAAGTTCCTGCACGACGGGAAGGGCCTGGCTGAGCACATGGCCAAGCACGCCGCCATCCTGCGTCCCAAGTTCGAGCTGGTGGGCCGCAAACTCTCTGAAGGCCTGAGCGATATCGGCGGCTGCACCTGGAGCAAGCCACGCGGCGGGTATTTCGTCTCCTTTGACGCCCCCGCCGGATGCGCGAAGCGGATCGTGGAGCTTGCCAAGAACGCCGGCGTCACCATGACGGGCGCGGGCGCTACCTGGCCTTACAAGCAGGACCCGGCCGACAGCAACATCCGCATCGCCCCCAGCTTGCCGCCCGTCGAGGAGCTGGACGCGGCGCTCGACGTGTTCGTTTGCTGCGTGAAGCTGGCATATGCGGAGAAGCTGCTGCAAGATTAGGCAGGATACGCCGACCAGATGCGCCATTCGAGCAAAGTAGGCACGGTGCTATAACGATGATGCGCCAGCTTGTTTTAGCCCGAATCGATACATGCCGCGAGCGAAAAGGCGTTGGCAGGCTTATCCTGCGAGCATTGATTACCACCTGCAAGCATGCTCGGCATCGAATCGCGTCTAGGGACTTTTCGCGACCGATACATATAAATAGGTAGGGCCCGCTCGGTTGAGCGGGCCCTTGCCATGTTTGCTTCCGTTTGCGTTAGCTAGCTTGCTTCGCTGCGCTCCATGCTTGCACGAGCTCTTGGGCAGCTGCGTGCGGGTCAGGCGCGGCGCACACCGCGGACACCACGAAGAAGCCGTCGACGCCGGTTTGGGCGACGGCGGGGATGTCGGCCACTTTCACTCCCCCGCCCACCACGATGGGAACCGGGCTTGCCTGGTGAAGCGCTGCCAGGTCTTCGAGGCTTTTCGTGATGATGGTGCCATCGGCCGCCAAGCCGCAGTCGGTTTTCGTGGGCGTCTCGTGCAGCGGCCCGACGCCCAGATAGTCGACCAGCGACATGTCGGCGGTTTTCACGTACTCGAGCATCTCATCGGCGCGGGCCGACAGGCCGACAACCGCATCGGGGCCGAGCAGGGCGCGGCACACTTCGACGGGGATATCGGTCTGGCCCACATGCACGCCGTCGACCTTGACACCCTGCTGACGGGCGGCATAGACCGCATCCAAACGGTCGTCGATGAGCAATGCCACTTGATCTTGCGCGCCGGCCTGCCGTACGACCTGGGACGCTTGGGCCGTGCAGGAGATAAGCTCGCGGGCAGAGCACTCCTTCGAGCGGATCTGCACGCAGGTGAACCCTGCCGCGATGGCCTGGGCGACCACGTCGGCAACGGGCCGGCCCAGGGTGTTTTCCGGACCCAGGACCAGATATGCGGAAATGTCCAGGTTGTCGCGCATGCTCATGCTATTCCTCCTTATCAGCAGCCCCGTCGACACCGTTCTCAAGGATGGCGTCGACGCTTCGAACCTTCTGCTCCATCATGTTCTCGAACCCGGGGCGAACATCGGCTTTCAGGATGACCTCGGTGCGGATGCCCTTCTGGGCCAAGACGAACGTGGCATCGCGAACCACGGCCATGACCTCGTCCCATTCGCCTTCGATTTCGGTGAACATCGAATAGGTTTTGTTGGGCAGGCCCGATTCGCGTATGACGCGAACCACCTCCGCCACCTCAGGTGCAAGCTCATCGCCCACGCCGAACGGGGCGATGGCCACGGCCACCAGCGTGTTCACGATGCTACGCCTCCTGGATCTCGATGGGGTTGCCGGCAACCGCCTCGGGGTTTGCGCGGAACAGCTCGTCGATGAAGGCCACCTTGAAGCTTGCCGGAGCATCGGCCGCAGCCGCAGCCGCGACGCCCGCCAGGTTGTAGTGGTTCACCGCGGCGACAGCGGCCGTGACCGGATCGGTGTGTGTGGCATACACCGCGAGCACGCCGCCCTGCGAGCAGCCGAAGCCGGTGACCTTGCCCATGAGCGCGCTGCCGCCATGGCTGATTACGACCGAATGCCCGTCGGTGACCAGGTCGGACTCGCCGGAGATGACGACGGCGCCTTCCGTATAGCGAGCCAGCGCGATAGCCGCCGCGCGAGCAGCCTCCACCGTGTCGGCAGTGTCGACGCCGCGAGCGCGGGAAAGATCATCGGCAGTGCCCTCAAGGCCCCACAGGCCGGCAAGCGCGATGATCTCGGAGGCGTTGCCGCGGATGATGGCGGGCTTGTGCTGCTTGAGCTCGGACAGCAGCTTGGTGCGCAGGCCGCCGATGCCGATGCCGACCGGATCGAGCACCCACGGCTTGCCGGCGGCCTGAGCCGCAGCGGCCGTGCGCGGGATGGTTTCCTCGTAAATGGGGAACAGCGTGCCCATGTTCAGATACACGGCGCCGCCTGCGGCGACCAACGTCTCGCCCTCATCGGGCAGATAGACCATGGCCGCCGAACCGCCGACGGCAAGCTGGGCGTTGGCCACGAAATCGATGGTGACGGTGTTGGTGATGGAGCCGGCCAAGGGGTTGTTGGCGCGCACGTCCGCCGCCGCCTTCGCGATGGATGCTTCAAGCTGGCTTTGTTCGATCATGTTCTCTCCTTTGCAACGAAAAACGAGGACGCTACCGTAGAAGATGGCGCCCTCGTCCGTGCACGAGAGATGCTCCCTACGCCAGCGTTACCTGGACAGGTTCAAAGGGTTAGGCTTGCGCCCTCTCAGCGCCGACGTTGCCGCCGGGCACCCCTGCATCGAATCTGTTGTGAACATAGTATACCGCCGCATGAGCCGCTTGCGCGTCAAACCGCCGAATGGGCAAAGGAATCGCACGAGCCGAGCGACCGGCTTAACCGCGCGCGACCCTTGCACGCTAAACCGCCGGGCGAGCGCGGCAAGACCGAACACGGCCGAAGCCTTCGCCTTACCGCACGCGCCCTTTGCGCGCTGAGCCGCCGAACGGACGCGACAAAGCGGAAAGCAGCGAAAACCTTCGCCTTACTGCGCGCGCCGCGGCTTGCGGGACAGGCGCAACGCCGCGATTTCAGCGGCAACGGCGCATGCGGTGAAGGCCGCGGAGATGAACGGCATGGCCAACAGCGGCATGCAGGTGATGAACATGCCCGCGGCGAACGAGCCGAGCGCGCTGCCAAGCTGCAGCGAGGAGTTCGACAAACTTACGGCGAACGCCGCCTCGTCCCCGGCGTTGAGCATGATGAACGAGTTCTGCGCCGGCAAGAATCCCCAGGATATGCCCGTCCATAGGCATGCCGCCGCCAGCGCCGCAGGCCAGGAACCCGTGACCAGCCCCAGCCCCACGAGCGTTGCCGCCTGAAGCGCCACGCAGCCGATGACCGCCGACGCCGAGCCGAAGCGGTCTGCCGCCCAGCCGCTTGCCTTCGAGCCGATCATGGACATCAACCCGAAGGCGAACAGGGAGCCGCTCACCCACTCCGGCTGGGGAAGCACGCTTTCCATGAACGGCGTGATGTAGGTGTTCATGGATGCATACCCTACGAACATGAGCACGGTGCAGGCCAACGGCAACACCACGCAAGGGTTGCGGAACACGCGCAGCGCATCGGCGCTGCGACGGCCCTGCCCGCCCGATGAGCTTGGCGCTTCGGGCACGCGCACGACGAGCACTATGACCGCGAACGCGATGCATGCCGCGACGACGAGCACCCAATACGCCTGCTGCCAGGTGATAACGTTGCGCAGCATGCGCGCAGCGGGAAGCGCAAAGACGAACGATGCGCTGAAACCGAGCGCCACGTTCGACATAGCCGAGGCTGCACGCGAAGGGCCGGCGATGCGGCTTGCGGCGATATAGGCGGTAGCCGCGAAGGTGCCGTTGCCCACGCCCATGACGGCACGGCCCGTCAAGATGACGGGATAGATGGGGGTGGCGGCGCAGACGGCCATGCCCACCGCCATAAGCGCCAGGCTGACCAGCAGCAACGTTTTCGGACCCCGCGAGGTGAGAGCCATAACCAGAAGCGGCGTGCCGATGGCGTTGCACACGCCATAGACGCCCATCATAAGGCTGACCTGGGAAAGGTCGATGCCGGCTATCTGCGCGACCTGGTCAGGCACGCCCAAGATGTACTGGTAGGCGCATCCGAACACGAAGCAGCTGAGCGCTAGCACCAAGATCATGAGGTTGCCGCGAGCACGGCTGGGCACCTCCGGCGCATTCGGCTTCGCGGATACTGCTTCGGAGCTGCTCATACCCTCACTTCCCGAGCACCTTGAGGGGCGCAATCCACGCGAATACGAAGCAGATCGCCCGGTTGCAGGGCGATATCGCTGGTGAACGCATAGGTTTCCATGGTGCGGTTCGCCACCGGCACCGGCTCGGGAGACGGGTTCGGGCGATCGTCGCTCGGCTGTACCAACCAGGTAAGGCCTTTCACGTTCGTCATTGCAATGGCCTTGCGCGGGGAAAGCGCCTCAAGCTCATCGCCCTCACGGAAGCGATTATGGCACGTGGCCTCGATACGCCACCTGCCCTCCCCTTCCGGGCTGCATGCGGTCACCGTGGCAGCGTGCAGGTAATCCTTGTCGTAGCCGTCGCGCTCCTGGCGCTGGCTCGGCTGGCCGAAATAGAAGCCGGTGCCATAGGGGCGATGCGAAATGGCGTGCAGGTCGGACATGACCGCAGACGGGTCGGCGCCGTCCATGACCGCCCGGTAGGCATGCACCACCGTTGCCACGTAAAACGCGCGCTTGTTGCGGCCTTCAATCTTGAACGAGCTGACGCCGGCTCGCGCCAGCTCATCGAGATGCTCGATCATGCATAGGTCGTGCGCGTTCATGACGTAGGTGCCGCGTACATCCTCCTCGATGGGGTAATAGGCGCCGGGGCGTTTCTCCTCCACCAGCGCATAGCTCCATCGGCACGGCTGCGCGCAGTAGCCTTTGTTGCCCGAGCGCCCCGTCATGGCCGCCGAAAGCATGCAGCGCCCTGAGAACGCCATGCACATGGCGCCATGCACGAACGCCTCGATCTCAAGGTCGCGCGGCGCCTGCGCGCGCAGCTCGGCGATATCCTCCACGCTCATCTCGCGCGCGACCACCACGCGCGATGCGCCCAGGTCATACCAGGTGCGCGCAGCTTCGGCGTTCATCACGGAGGCCTGCGTGCTCACATGCAGCTCCATATGCGGCGCATAGCGTTTCGCCAGGGAAAACGCACCCAGGTCGCTGACGATGAGCGCGTCGGCGCCCGAAGCGTCAAGGGCTTCGAGATACGGCGGCAAAGCGGCGATATCCTCCTGGTTCATGAGCGTGTTCACCGTCACGTACACCTTCACGCCCGCCGCGTGCGCGAAGGCAACGGCGGACGGGATATCGTCAAGCGTGAAGTTCTCGGCGCGTTGGCGCATGCCGAACCTGTCGGCTGCCAAATACACCGCATCCGCTCCGAAACGGACGGCAGCTTCCAGCTGGCTGCGGCCGCCCGCAGGCGCGAGAAGCTCTGTTGTTGAAAAATCAGTCATCGATAGCAATCTTCGTAGTAATCGGTCCAGCACAAACACGAAAGCCGCCGCGCGGCCTCGGACCCATCAAACCGGGCGCCGTACGGCGCCGGAACCCTTGGCTTGCACCAGGCGACATGCGCCCGGCGCAAGCCCAAGCCGGGCGCGGCCTTTCTGCCACGCCCGCAAGGTTCAGAATGGGAACGAAGCGGCGCAGCGGCCGGCAACGTCGGTTTTAGCCTACTTGCCCTCAGAGGGGTCGTAGCTGACGCGGGCACCCTGAGGGGTGTCCTCGATGGTGAAGCCCAGCCCCGTGAGGCCATCACGCACGGCATCGGCAACAGCCCAGTTCTTCTCGGCACGCGCGGTGGCGCGGGCATCGAGCAAGGCGTCGACGGCCTCATGGGCGTCGGAGCCTTCGTAACCAGCGACCTGCTTCGCCAGGTCGACGACCTCGGCCGGATACGCATCGCCCTGCGCGTCCTCCCAATCCTGAGGGGCAGCCTCCACGCCGAATACGCGCATGAGCGTGGTGATGGTCTCGCGCAGATCGCGCACGGCGGGAACATCGGAAAGCGAGAGCGTTTTGTCGGCGATCGTGGTGTTCGCGAAGCCGACCAGGTCGAACACCTCGCCCAGTGCGCGCGGGGCGTTGAAGTCGTCGTCCATTGCCAGGACGAACTCGACACGCGTGGTCTTCGCCTGCTTCAGGATGGCCTGCGTGTCAAGCGGGCTGGGCACATCCTGGGCGTTGCTCATCTGCCAATCAAGGTTGCGCACGGCGTTCTCGATACGGGAAAGCGCGGATTCGGCCTCGTCGAGGCGCTCGTCGGAGAAATCGAGCGGGCTGCGATAGTGCGTTTGCAGCATCAGGAAGCGAAGCACATCGGGGGACGTGGTCTTGAGGATGTCGCGCAGCAACAGGAAGTTGCCCAGCGACTTGCTCATCTTCTCGTGGTTGATCTGCAGCATGCCGCTGTGCATCCAGTGGTTGGCGAACGTGCAGCCGCATGCGGCCTCGGACTGGGCGCGCTCGTTCTCGTGGTGCGGGAACACCAGGTCGGCGCCGCCGCCGTGGATGTCGAAGGGCAGGCCCAGGTACTTGCGCGACATGGCCGAGCACTCGATGTGCCAGCCGGGACGGCCCTGGCCCCACGGGCTTTCCCATGAGGGCTCGCCGGGCTTGGCAGCCTTCCACAGCGCGAAATCAAGATGATCGCGCTTGCGGTCCTCCAGGCCCTGGCCGTCGGCGCGCAGCTCGCGATGGCCGCCTTCCATCTCGTCGATGTTGCGGCCCGAGAGCGCGCCGTAATCGGCGTAGCTGCGCACGCTGAAGTAGACGTCGCCTTCGACCTCGTATGCATGGCCGCCGTCGATAAGCTCCTGGATGAGCTGGATCATCTCGGGAATCTCCTCGGTGGCGCGCGGACGCACATCGGGGTCCTGCACGTTCATGGCGTGCATGTCGTCGAGAAAGGCCTGCGAGTACTCGGCAGCAACCTCAGCCGCGCTGCGGCCCTCTTCGTTGGCCTTCTTGATGATCTTGTCATCGACGTCGGTGATGTTGGAGACGAACTTCACCTCAAAGCCGCGCCAGGAAAGGTAACGGCGGATAACGTCGAAGCTGACGAAGGTGCGGGCATTGCCGATGTGGATGTAGTTGTACACGGTGGGACCGCACACGTACATGCCGATTTTACCAGGGGTAATAGGTTCCAGCTCAACTTTAGAACGCGTCTGCGGATTGTAAATTTTCATGATCATAGCCTTTCGGTTAGAAGGTTCGGGAGTAATGGAGCAGAAGGGGTCGGTCATTCAGGCCATATTCGCGAAGCTCGCCCGAGTTACTTTTGCGAAAGCCGCCCAGCGAACATCGCTTAGGCCTGCATACATCGACAAACCAAACAGCTGCACGTGGCAGAAATGCCTTCTTCGCGGCCTTCGAATCCCAAGCGTTCGGTCGTAGTTGCTTTCACGCCCACGTTTTCCACGGGAATGCCCATGGCGTGCGCTAAATTCGCGCGCATTTGATCGCGATACGGCGAAAGCTTTGGGCGTTGAGCTGCAATAACGCTGTCAACGTCAATTATTTCGAAGCCTTCGTCGCGCACTTTCTGCGCAACAGCGGCCAAAAGTTTCAGAGAATCCGCGCCTTCATAGGCGGGGTCGGTGTCGGGGAACAACTTGCCGATGTCTCCTCCGCGAATGCCACCCAAAAGCGCGTCGGCCACAGCATGCGCAAGGACGTCGGCGTCGGAGTGCCCGAGCAAGCCCCGCGTATGGGGAATGTCGACGCCGCCCATGATGAGCTTGCGCCCTTCCACGAGCTGATGGACATCGTATCCCTGGCCGATTCGGAGGTTCCTAGGGTCCATCGGTTACTCCTCCGGCTGCTTCAGATAGAGCGCGCGCACGGCCGCGGCGAGCATCATGTAGTCTTCGGGCACCGTGAGCTTGATGTTGTTGCGCTTGCCCTCGACCACGAGCACCTTGCCGCCCAACCGCTCGATAAGCGACGAGTCGTCGGTTCCCACAAAGCCGTCGGAAAGCGCGCTCGCGTGCGCGCGGCGGTAGATTCCCGTGCGGAAGACCTGCGGCGTTTGCGCATCCCAGAACACGCGACGGTCGGGCGTGCCCATGATGACGCCGTTTTCCACAATCTTCAACGTATCGACCGCGGGGTGGCCCACGA
>NZ_CAKTYH010000067.1 GCF_934632265.1 uncultured Senegalimassilia sp. | reverse complement strand
CCGATGGCTGACGACCATGTCTTTTTCATTCCTAGACGTATTCGGCTTTCAATTTGCGAAAGAAATAGTACGTTACCGCTCCGCCCGTCTACCCGTGCGGTAGCGAAAATCGCCTATCATATGCAGATGCGCAATGTGCGCGAAGGAAGCTGCGTGAGGGGTCCCTATGGCGAAGGAAGTCAGCAAAGAGCGTTTGTTGGCGCTGCTGAAGATCATGTTCGAGAATACCGACGACGAGCAAGGGCTGACGCTTGAGCAGATCCTCGAGGAGCTGGAATCGGCGGGCGTGTCCGCGGAGCGCAAGGCCCTTTATCGCGATTTCGAAGCGCTGAACAACGCGGGCATCGAAATCCAGCGGCAACACGTTAAACCCGTGCGTTACTTCCTTGCCAGGCGCCCCTTCACCAAATCCGAGCTGCTGTTGCTTATCGACGCGGTGCAGGGAAGCCGCTTCCTCACGGCGCGGCAGTCAGCCTCCCTGGTCCGTTCCATCAAAAGCCTGGGATCGAAACACCAGGTGAAGGGCCTGGAAAAGCACGTGCACGTCGGCGGCCGCGTGAAAAGCCAAAACGATAGCGTGTTCCGCAACGTCGACGTCATCCAAGAGGCCATCGCCGCCAAGCGCATGCTGTCGTTCAAATACACTGGATACGATTGCTCGGCGCGCGTGCAGTTTCGCCATGGCGGCAAGCCGTACATCCAAACGCCGGTGCAGCTGATGTATTCCGACGGCTTCTACTATCTGGTTTGCTACAGCGAGAAGTACGACGACTTCGCCAACTACCGCGTCGACCGCATGTGCGACATCTGTGTGACGCAGCAGCGCGCAACGCGAAACGCCCGCATCGCCACGTTCGATGCGGATGAATACGACCGGCGCGTGTTCGGCATGTTCTCGGGTAGCTCGGTGCGCGCGGTTTTGCGCGTGAGGGAAAGCGCAATGAACGCCGTGGTCGATCGCTTCGGAAAGGACGCGCGCGTGGACGACATGGGGGACGGGACCGCCCGCGTGAGCGTGGCGGCCATGGCCACGCCGGTGTTCTTCGGCTGGATAGCCCAATTCGCCGGCCAAATCACGGTGGAGTCGCCGTCAAGCTTGCGGCAAGGATACGCGGACTACCTGCGCGAGCTGCTGCAGGGATACGAGTAGGTCGTTTCGCCTGCCCGTTCCCTCCTTGAGCGCAGCGGCTTCGGGCCGCCTTCGCTGATTCTCTGCTATGGTGGAAGGGTATACCTCGAAGGGAACCACATGGACCTACGCAATCTTGACCCCTCATATGACGAATCGCGCGACAGCCAGCAACGCGGCAGCTTGTCGTTGGACATCGGCGCGCGGTTTTACAACGACGGGCTTGCCTCCGACGACAAGCGGTGTTTCGAGGCGGCGCGTCGGTTCTACGAGAAAAGCTTGAGTTTCGGCAACCCGCAAGCCGCGGTGAACCTGGGTTACATCTACGAATACGGTCGTCTGGGCGAAGAAGACCCTGAGCTGGCGGTGGAGTTGTTCGAGCAGGCGGCGTTTTGCGAGCATCCGGAGGCGCTGTACAAGCTTGGCGACATGCTGTATTGGCGCAACATCGACGTCGAGGACGAATCCGCGGCGGACATCCAGGCGTTTGCGCTGTACGGCAAAGCGCATCGGCTGGCGCAGGGCCGCAACGAGCCTGATTGGCTGGGAAGCTCTGCCTTCAGGCTTGGGGGCTGTTTCGAATACGGTCGCGGCTGTGCGCAGGATTATGCGCTGGCGCAGGCGTATTACGTGCAGGCAGCGGCGAACTTCGAGGCGGCGCTTGATGACGGGTTCGATTACTACCGCGGCAACCTGGGGAAATGCCACCGCGCATTGCAACGCCTGGGCGAATCATCCGATTCGTACGCGCAATGGAAGCCGTTGCCTTCAGGGGCGAAGTTCGACGTCGATGGCATTTTGCGCATCGATGGCGACTCGCTGGTCCCGGCGGGGTGCTATCGAGCCCGTTCGGGCGAGCAGCTCATCGTCGGCCAGCACGATGTGGACGAGGGCATGCGCGTGGATAGGCGTTTCGAGATTTTGCGTTGCGCGCGCATGGTGGAGTTCAACCTGGCCATGCGCGGCTCCGTGGAGAATCGCAGCACCGTGCGCATCACGTTCGATGAGCTGGGCGCGGCGCTCGAGCAAGAGCTGGGCGTGATGGGGCAGCGCGAGTTTCTGCAGTTGAACCCCGAGGATGCCGCTGCATTGCGCGGTCAGCTGCTTGGCTTCGAACTTGCCTCATGGGAGGAAACCTATCAGCCATATGCTGCTCAGGATGATAGCTTGGAATGGAGCGTCGAGGTGCTCAGCGATGCGCAGGGCTTTTCCAGCAAAGGCTGCGGCGCCTGGCCGTATTACCTGCCGTTTCTGTTCGAGGAGCTGCAGCGCTTCGGCGTGGCGAACATGTGGGTTCGTGGACATTGATGCCGTAAACGGCCGATTTCGATGCGCGGCGGCGCCAGGCTTGCCCGGTGGCGCTACAATGGCTTGGTCGCATATTCTAGGAAAGGACCGCCATGTCGTCGTTCGATTTCGAAGGCCATATCACCGACATCGTTGATTATCCGAAGCCGGGCGTGGTATTCAAGGACATCACCACGCTGTTGAAGGATCCGGACGGTTTCGAGGCCACCATCGATGCCATTGCCGAGCATTTCAAGGATGCGGGCGTGACGAAGGTCGTCGGCGCCGAGGCCCGAGGCTTCATGATCGGCGCGCCGGTGGCGTATCGCCTGCATGCCGGCTTCGTGCCCGCCCGCAAGCCGGGTAAGCTGCCGCGAAAGGTGCGCAGCGAAAGCTATGACCTGGAGTACGGAAGCGACGAGCTGCAGATCCACGCCGACGCCATCGATCCCGACGACGTGGTGCTGATCGTGGACGACCTGGTCGCCACCGGCGGTACCGCCGAGGCGCAGGCCAAGCTCATCGAGCAGTTCGGCGCCTCGCTGGCGGGCATGGGCTTTCTCATGGAGCTGGCGTTCTTGAATCCGCGCCAAGCCATCGCCAAGGTCACCGATGCCGACGTCTTCTCCCTTGTGCAGGTGCACTAAAAGGTATCGCTGTTCCGACAATGCAAGAGGCCGGGATGCGCAGCTGCTCTGCGTATCCCGGCCTCTGTTCGTTTCCGACCCCTTCGCCCAGACGCCTCGGGGACGTAGCGTTAGCTGTCGGGTTCCGCCATACCGCGTCAGCGGTCCAGGCGATTGGGTCAGGCGCATCGGGGACGTAGCGTTAAGCGTCTGATGCTGCCGACATGCTAGCGGTCCATGTCCTCCAGTCGGCCATGACGCTCGTAGCGGGTGATGCGCTCGGGGCGGTTGTCGTCGTCGACGAACACCACGCGCGGCGGGTTCGCGTCGGCTTCCTCGGGGGTCATCAGGGCGTAGCACATGATGATCACCTTGTCGCCAACCGAGACGCAGCGAGCGGCGGCGCCGTTGAGGCAGATCATACCGCTGCCGCGCTGACCTGCGATGACGTAGGTCTCGAAGCGCTGGCCGTTGTTCACGTCGACAATCTGCACCTGCTCGTACTCGCGGATGCCCGCGGCATCCATCAGGTCCTCGTCGACGGTGATGCTGCCCACGTAGTCAAGCTCGGCCTGGACGACGGTGGCGCGGTGGATCTTGCCCTTCAGCATGGTAGAGAACACGGTTGTTGGTCCTTTCGTAGGTTTTGAAAATCAAAGTTATTCGCCGAAGATGAAGTTGTCGATGAGGCGCGTCTTGCCGATGTAGACGGCCATGGCAACCAGAACCGGGCCATCGACGGTCTCAACAGGCTTGATGCCGTCCCACGACACCATCTCGACGTAGTCGATGCGCGCCAGGGGCTCGGCCTCGATGAGCTGCTTCATGGCGCCCAGCACCGTGGCGGCGGAGCGCTCGCCGGCCTCCATCAGGCGCTGGCCCTCGGCCACGGCGCGCGAAAGCACGAGTGCGGCTGCGCGCTCGTCAGCGGACAGGTAGGTGTTGCGCGAGCTTTTCGCCAGACCGTCTTCCTCGCGCACGATGGGGCAGCCCACAACCTGCACGTTCATGTTCAGGTCGCGTACCATGCGGCGGATGACCGCCAGCTGCTGGGCGTCCTTCTGGCCGAAGTAGGCGCGGTCGGCCTGGGAGATGTTCATGAGCTTGTTAACCACGGTGCACACGCCGCGGAAGTGCGTCGGGCGCGTCTTACCGCACAGCTCGGCGGTGATGCCCTCCACGTTGACGTAGGTGCACGCATCGGGGAAGTACAGGTCGGCGGGCTCGGGATGGAACACCAGCGTGGCGCCGGCACCCTCGATCAGGCGCTTGTCGGCCTCGAAATCGCGCGGGTAGGTTTCCAGGTCCTCGCCCGGGGCGAACTGGATGGGGTTGACGAACACGCTGACCATGACGCGGTCGTTCTCGGCGACGGCGCGCTTGATCAGGCTCTCGTGGCCCTCGTGCAGGTAGCCCATGGTGGGAACGAGGCCCACGCTCAGGCCCTGCGCCTTCCACTCGCTGATGACCTGTTTCGCCTGTTCGGGGGTGGTGGCAACGGTAAGCATTTTGGTAGGTTTCCTTTCGGGTTCGGTAAATCGTGAAGCGGCGGGGTCGAGATGCCGTGGACGCAGCAGGTCTGGACACCTCGGCGCGCGGTTTGTCGCGTTAGGGCCCTGACCGACTCGCGGTGAATCTGAGAGCGTCGACGGTCTCAGATTCACCGCGGGATGCGGAGCGTTTGCGAATCGTTTGGGAAGGCGGACGCGGCGAGGGCGTCTCGCGCCCGCACCGCGCCCGCCCGCCGGTTATCGGCTAGTACAGCTTCTCGAGCACTTCGTCGTCGATCTTGAACGTGTGCTCGGCGGAGGGGAAGGAGCCCTCGCGCACCTCGTTGATGTAGCTGGCGAAGCCGTTGCGCATGGCCTCGCCAACGTTCGCGAAGCGCTTGACGAACTTCGGGCAGAAGTCGCTGAACATGCCCAGCATGTCTTGGTAGACGAGGATCTGGCCGTCGCAGCCGGCGCCGGCGCCGATGCCGATGGTGGGGACGCCCACTTCCTTGGTGACCAGGGCGGCAAGCTTGGCGGGCACGGCCTCGAGCACGATGGCGAACGCGCCGGCGGCCTCGAGCGCCTTCGCATCGGAGATCAGCTTGCGGGCAGCGGCCTCGCTTTTGCCCTGCACCTTGAAACCGCCGAACGCGTTGATGGACTGCGGCGTCAGGCCCAGGTGTCCCATGACGGGGATGCCGGCGGCCACCATGGCGGCAACCTGCGGGCAGACCTCTTCGCCGCCTTCCAACTTCACGCAGTTCGCGCGGCCTTCCTTGAGCAGGCGACCGGCGTTGCGCACGGCGTCGGGCACGCTGACCTCGTAGGACAAGAACGGCATGTCGCAGACGATCAGCGCGTTCTTGGCGCCGCGGGCGACGGCGGCGCTGTGGTGGATCATGTCTTCCACGGTCACGGACAGGGTGTCCTCGTAACCGAGCACCACGTTGCCCAGCGAGTCGCCGATGAGGATGCCGTCGATGCCGGCCTCATCCTCGAGCTTCGCGGTGGAGTAATCGTAAGCCGTGAGCATGGCGAGCTTGCGGCCCTCGGCCTTGGCCTGGGCGAACGTTGCCACGGTGTTTTTCATTGGTCTCTCTCCTTCGCTTTACCTGCGGGTTTGTGCTGATTCCAGCAGATTCCTCATCGGGGCGTGATCGCGCTCGGGGTGGCGCCGCGCGGCCAGCTCGCAAACGGAAAGCGACAGCGTGGCGTAGGTTTCGCGCGCCTGCCCGTCCAATGCGGCCAGATGCTTGCGCACCGTTTCGATGTCGTTGCGCTCGATGGGGCCGGACAGGGCGTTTTGCGGGCCTTTTTGCGCGATGGCGGCGCAATTGCCGGTGAATAGCGGGCCGGCTGCCTGCAGGGCCTGCTCGGGCGTGAACCCGCAGCCTTCCAGGATGCCAAGCCCCTCGGAGGCAAGGCCGCACACCAGATTGCTCAGGAACACCGCCGCGGCGTGGTAGCGAACCTTCGCGTCGGCCGCGATGGTGCAGTGCGGATTGCCCGCCGCATCCAGCAGCGCGCCCGCAGCGTCGACTGCGGCCTGGTCGCCTTCAAGCGTGAAGAACATGCCGGCAAGGCGATCGGGCGCATCGGCGCTGGTCGGGACGTCGGGCACGGCGCACAGCGGGTGAACGCTCGCGCAGGCTGCCCCGGCTTTTCGGCACGCGTCGAGCTCTCCGGAGGTCAGCGCGCCGCTTGCGTGGCACACCAGTTTTCCGGAAAGGCCGCCTGCCGGCGTGTTCGCCGCGGCGTCGGCCAGCTGGCCTGCCGCTTCGGCGATGGCGCCATCGGGCACGGTTATGAAGATGAGGTCCGTGGAATCAAGAAGCGCTTGCAGCGAGGAAAATGAAACGGATTGCGTGCACTGCGATGCCCAAATCGCCGCCTTTTGCGTGCGGCTTGCATAGCCTGAGACCTTCGATCCGTGTTCGAACAGATGCGTTCCCAGGGCGAACCCGATTTTGCCGGCTCCCACGAACCCCACGCGCAAGCGCGCGTCACGTTCTGCGGGGCACGAACCAACCGATGTGGTCACGTCAGCGCCTTTCGTTTCATTGCTGCGAGGCTGGATGCCTGGACTTGCTCCGGGTCACCCGCGCTCCTTTACGAGGGGGCAGTATACGCCGTGGCGAAGCGCCGATGCAAGCGCCATGGGCGTTCGATTCCGAATCCAAATGAAAGGCACGCAAACAGATGAAGTTGGACTATAGTTTGGGTTGTATTCAACCGAGAATAGCTTGCCGAGGGCGGGCTCCCGGCGCGAGCGGGTGGCGCGCGAGTTGCTTGTGCTTGCAATAGCGAAAATATGTTCGGTTTCGCTTGCACGAACATCTGTGCGCATGTTAGAATCCTTGCATTACATGAGCCAGTGCAGATGCTTTCCCTTCGGGCGTTGGGTCTGCGGGAATGTCGTGGCCGGCATCCGTCTCCGGGGTGCCCTCTCCTCTTCTGCAAGATCCTCGAAACCACGGAATACAATGATAGTTTTCGCAGGTAAAGCCTGCTAGAATATCGTTGTACGAAATTCGAGGCATTCATGAACAGACTCGTCGTCGCGGAGCATGCATTTAAACACGGCTTAAACGAAGAGAGCATACGGTACGCCTGGGAAAATCGAATGGCATCGCAACACCGAAAGGCTCCGTATGAAGACCAAGTCGTTGCTATCGGGCTTACGGAAGACGGAAGGGTTGTTGAGCTAGTTGGCTCCCAAAAATCTTCTGCGGTAGTGATTTACCACGCAATGGAGCCGCCAACGAAAAGAGTGCTGTTCGAACTTGGGCTATTGGCAAGGAGGCGGTAGGCATGGCAATGTCTGCGGATGAAATCAAAAAAGAATTCGGCATTACGCCTGAACAGCTTGACCAATGGGAGGCGGATGCCGCTGCCGGCATTTTGCATGGAGAACCTAGCGGGCCAGTTACATATGGTCCCGGTCGTCCGCTCATGTTCGATGAGGAGATGAAGCAGGTGGGGTTTAAGGAGCCGGTGAATAAAATCCTGCTCATCGACATCCGCGCAGCGCAGCTGGGAATGAAGCGGTCGGAATATCTTCGCCATCTGGTAGATGAAGACTTGAAGCTCGCTGGCATTGCGTAGCGACCAGCGATGCGGCATGGCCGGGCCGGTGTCTATCGAATCGCTGTCGCCTGAGGGTTCGCGGCCTGATGGGCGGGCTTGTTTGCTATCATAGCCAAGTTAACGGTCTAACCGCTTTCAGCGTGCGTGGAGCTGGGCTGCGCCGGTTTGCTCGGCGTGTCCGCGGGTGCCGCCATTGTGTCGGCTTCCCCGGTGCGTCCGCAAGTGTCGCGATTGTGCTGGCGGCAATCGGATGCGGGGTAGTTGTCGCTTTGCAGCGTGGCCGCTAACACGTGCGTTGGAATCGAAAGGAAAGAAACCAATGACCCAATACCTTACCGAGCGCGAGGTCCGCGGAATCGCGGAATACGCGCGCATCGGCCTTTCCGGGGAGGAGCTCTCCGAGATGACGGTCGATCTGAACAACATCATCGAAACGCTGCAGTCCATCAAGCATCTGGACCTCGAGGGCGTGGAGCCTACGTTCCACCCCATCGGAAGCCTGTCCAACGTCATGCGCGAGGACGTGGAAACCGAATCGTTCACGCAGCAGGTTGCGCTTGAGAACGCGCCGAAGCAGCAGGACGGCAGCTTCCTGATCCCGTCTATCCTGGGCGAAGGGGGCGACGCGTAATGGCTATCTCCGATATGGGCATCGCGCAGATCCGCGAGGGTCTGGCATCGAAGCAGTTCACCGCCTGCGAGGTTGCGCAGGCAAGCCTCGACCGCATCGCGCAGGCCGATAAGCAGGTGCATGCGTTCCTGGAGGTCACTTCCGAGGCTGCCATGGCCGCCGCGCAGCGCGTGGACCAGGCCATCGCCGACGGCACGTTCGACACGCTCGGCCCGCTGGCTGGCGTGCCGGTGGCGTTCAAGGACAACATGAACATGACGGGCACGCACACCACCTGCTCCTCCCGCATGCTGGAGAGCTACGTGTCCCCGTACACCGCAACGTGCGTGCAGCGCATCATCGACGCCGGCGGTCTGCCGCTGGGCAAGCTGAACATGGACGAGTTCGCGTTCGGCTCCACCACCGAGTCCTCCGCGTTCGGCCCCACGCGCAACCCGTGGGATCTGGGCCGCGTCCCGGGCGGCAGCTCGGGCGGCTCTGCGGCAGCTGTCGCTGCGGGCATGGCGTGCGTCACGCTGGGCTCCGACACCGGCGGCTCCATCCGCCAGCCCGCTAGCTTCTGCGGCATCGTGGGCGTCAAGCCCACCTACGGTACGGTCAGCCGTTACGGCGTCGTGGCCTTCGGCAGCTCGCTCGACCAGGTCGGCCCGTTCGCGCGCAGCGTCGAGGACGCCGCTGCCGCGATGGACGCCCTGTGCGGCCATGATCCCCTGGACTGCACGTCGCAGGACGTGAAGGCCGGTTTCCGCGCCGCATGCCAGCAGGATGTCGCGGGCATGCGCGTCGGCGTGGTCCGCAGCTTCATGGACGCCAAGGGCCTGTCTTCCGAGGTTTCGGAGCGCGTGTCCGAGGCGGCTGCCAAGCTCGAGGCCGCCGGCGCCACCATCGTCGAGGTCGATCTTCCGCATATCGACGCCGCCATCAGCGCATACTACGTGCTGGGCCCGTGCGAGGCGTTCTCCAACCTGGCCCGCTTCGACAGCGTGCGCTACGGCTATTGCGAGGAGGGCCACAAGGACCTGGGCAGCCAGTACGAGGCAAGCCGTGCCCACGGCTTCGGCGAAGAGGCGAAGCGCCGCATCATGCTGGGCAGCTATCTGCTTTCCGCCGGCGTGTACGAGCAGTACTACTATCCGGCCCAGCAGGTCCGCACGCTCATCACGCAGGATTACCGCAACGCCTACGAGCAGTGCGACGTCATCTTGGCGCCCACGGCTCCGGCTACGGCGTTCAAGTTCGGCGAGATCGCCGATCCGGCAACCATGTACCTGTCCGACGTGTTCACCATCTCCATCAACATCGCCGGCAACGGCGGCATGAGCGTGCCGTGCGGTCTGGGCGCGCAAAGCGGCATGCCCGTGGGCGTGCAGCTTATCGCCCCGCAGTTCAAGGATGAGAACATGTTCCGCGCCGCCATGGCGCTCGAGGCCGCCTACGGCAAAGCCCCCGTGGCCCCGAACTTCGCCGACGGGAAGGTGATTGAGTAATGCGTAAGCTTGAAGAAGTGCTGAAAGATGCAACAGTCCAGTGGACTGTTGCAGGCCGAGCACCGCGAAGCGGGGCGCAGGCCCTTGGGATGACGAAGGGTTTGGGGGTGCGTTACTAATGCGTAAGCTTGAAGAGGTATTAAAGGATTGGGAGGCAGTCATCGGCTTGGAAATCCATGCCGAGCTGACCACGTTGAACACGAAGATGTTCTGCGGCTGCAAGCTCGAGTTCGGCGCCGACCCGAACACGCACACCTGCCCGGTGTGCCTGGGCCTTCCCGGCGCGCTGCCCGTGCCGAACAAGGCCGCTATCGAGTCCATCGTGCTTGCCGGCCTGGCCACGAACTGCGACATCGAGAAGCACAGCATGTTCTACCGCAAGAACTATATGTACCCCGACATGGCCAAGAACTTCCAGACCACACAGGGTCCGGTCGCGTTCTGCATGCGCGGTCATCTTGATCTGGACGTCGACGGCCCGGCGGCCAAGGAGCGCGGCGACATCGCCGGCCTGAAGCCGGGCGAGACGTGCGAGAACGTCACCGTCACCGATTCCGGTTACACGGCGCACGTGGGCATCACGCGCATCCATATGGAGGAAGACGCCGGCAAGATGATCCACATCGGCGGCGACGAGGGCCGTATCGCGGGCGCCACGCACTCGCTGGTCGACTACAACCGCGCGGGCACGCCGCTTATCGAGCTGGTCACCGAGCCCGATCTGCGCACGCCCGAGGAGGCGCGCCTGTTCATGCAGAAGCTGCGCCAGATCTATCTGGCCATCGGCATCTCCGACTGCTCCATGGAGGAAGGCTCCATGCGCTGCGACGGCAACGTCAGCCTGCGTCGCCGCGGCTCCACGAAGCTGGGCGTGAAGACCGAGCTGAAGAACATGAACTCCTTCAAGAACCTGCATGACGGCTTGGCCTACGAGATCTGCCGTCAGGCCGAGGTTCTGGAAGAGGGCGGTCAGATCTACCAGGAGACCCGCCATTGGGACCCCACCATGAAGCACACCATCGTCATGCGCGTGAAGGAAACCGCTGACGACTATCGCCTGTTCCCCGAGCCCGACTTGGCGCCCTACGACCTTTCCGATGAGTTCATCGAGGGCGTCCGCGCCAAGCTGCCCGAGCTGCCCGACCAGAAGGCCGCTCGTTTCGCCGAGGAGTTCGGCCTGTCCGCCTACGATGCTCGCCACCTGGT
>NZ_CAKTYH010000066.1 GCF_934632265.1 uncultured Senegalimassilia sp. | reverse complement strand
CGCCCATGTTGGTCATATCGCCGTACATGATTGACTTCGGGATTTTGAACGCCACGGCGCACGCATCGTAGATTTCCTTGCGAAGCTCAGTGATGTCTGCGGGTTCCGTCTTGTTCTCGATCTTCACAGGCTCAAGGTGCTGGCCCTTGGTCTCCATGTACACGCTGTTTGCGTTGCCGATGAACGTTTTCAGGTTGGCTTTGAGCATTTCCTGCAAATCGCCCTCATCGGCCCTGGTGCCGGTCGGCGCGCGTTCGATGGATACCTTGTACTTCTGGCCGCATGTGTTGCGATACGCCGTCATCGCCTGGCCCATCATCTGGGCGTACTGGTCGAGCGTCTGTTCGACGTAGCTGG
Organism: uncultured Senegalimassilia sp.; assembly: GCF_934632265.1. Taxonomy (GTDB): domain Bacteria; phylum Actinomycetota; class Coriobacteriia; order Coriobacteriales; family Eggerthellaceae; genus Senegalimassilia. Next base: position 10,714 of record NZ_CAKTYH010000066.1, on the reverse strand, counting down.
ATATGTTGCGGTCGTTCAGCTTGAAGTACATGCAGTTGTTCGCCGAGAACGGCTTGCTGTAGCCGTATCTTTCAACGGATATGTTCGTGAAAAGGTTGTTTCCCAGCTGTCGTTCCTGCTGCGTGAACCCGTCTGCAACGTAGAATCGCCCCCTGATGGGGACCACGAGCGCCTCGCCGGTGCGGCAAAGCCGCTCCATGAAATAGTTCCAGAACTGGCTGGCCGATTGGTTAGGATTAGGGTCGTAGTTGAGCCGGTACCATAGCTCGTTTCGGGCCTCTTTGCCGTGCTCGTACACGCGTATGGTGCACATGGCTATGGCGTTCGCCTTGTACGATATCGCCGTTTCCAATGCGCACAGCTTGAAGTAGGCGGCAGCGGCAACATCCGCCGAAACCACTCCCCCGCCGCCTGCGGCTGGCTTCATCTCCGGCGTTTTCACGCGCAGGCTCAAAAATTCTAACAGTCCCACGGCATCACCTCCTTTCCTAGAACGTCAGGGGTGCCATGAACTCTATCTCGGAGGTTTCGGGCAGCTGGTCGGACGCCGTGAAGGCGGCGGCAAGCGCCATGAACCCGTCCGTTTTCCTAGATTTGGGCTCGATTTTCTCGAAGCTGTAGTTGCCGTGAGCCGATGCGACCAGCTTCACGTTGTTGGTGTACCAGCGCATCATGGGGTCTTCTCCCCAGGCTATGGTGCCGTTGAGAAACGCCGAGTTGATGACGGGCTGCACCTGCATCAGATCGGACGGACGCGCCAGCTTCACCGTCTTCTCCTTGGCGGAAAATCCGATTTCGTCGAGCGCCCTCATGAACGTGGTGTGGCGGTAAAAGTCGATTGCTCCGCCCAGCACGTCGTATTCGGCCATCTGCTCGTAAATCCAATCGCAGACTAGCGACGGATGTATCTCCACGTCGTCCACGTACTCCAGGATTCCCATCTGCTCCCACTCGTCGAGCGGCGCGCGGATGCGCGGCAGGTCGTTCGACCGCTTGCATACCCACGAATGATGCATCGCCATGTATTCGCCGTTTCGGCGGAACAAAAGCGCCGCCGCCACGAAGTCTTGCGTCTTCGCGAAGTCGATGCCGAACACGCACGGCATGCCGCGAAGATCGGGAAGCGCGCGGCTGGCGGTTTTCAGGTTCTCGTAATCGGTCACCTGGTAATCAGGATTGCCTGACGGCAGATTCATGCGCTTGGTCATGAAGTCGGCGTTTCCTGCCGGGTTTACCAGAAAATCGGCGTATTCCTCCTCGATTTGCTGCATGAGCACGGGAAGGTACGGCAATGAAGGGCATGCTTTGGGCCACATGGCCTTGTCGTGCACCTCTTCGGCGGCGTCCAATTTCCAGATAAGCGGCAGAAAGCCGTTGTCAGGCATCTCGCCCGCCAGGATGCGCCGGGCCTTTTCGAGCAGGTTGTCGAGCACGCCGTCGCGAACATCGCCGTCCGTGGTGGTGTACAGGCGGCGCGGATGCGGCTTCTTGCCCAGGCCGGTCGTGAAAACCTTGATGTTCCGCCAGTCTTGGTAGGCGTGCACCTCGTCGAAGATGACCATGCCGGAGCGCAGGCCGTCCTTCGATTTCGGGTTATCGGTTCGGTATTTGAGAGTCGAGTTCGTCGAACGGCATGTGATGTGCTCGAGGTTCCATTTGAAGCCCTTCTGGAACTTCGCGCGCTTGCCGGTGTTCTCCAGGATGTTCCACACATCAGAGAACGACGTCTTGGCCTGCTCCTCCGAGTTTGCGCATATGTCTACGTCGTAATCCCGGATGCCGTTGACCTTGGTGAGAGCGCAGAACGCAACGAACGAGTCATATCCGTTCTTACCGCCGCCGCGCCCCATATAGACAAGCTCCTGCGACCATCGAGGAGTGCCGTCCGCCTTGAAGACGCACATGAACAGCGTGAAGGCGAACCACTCCCACGGAAACAGGTCGAACGGGAAGTATTTCTCGTACGATCGATACTCTTCGATTCGCTCATAGTCGATTATGAGCCGCTCGTTGGCGAACACATCGCGCAGATAGGCCATCAGCTGATGCTGCTCCTTGCATGCCGGGACCTTTCCGGTCTCGACCATGCGCATGTATTCGCTTATCTCAGGGCAGGTGATGCGCTTGCGCTTGACGGCGCGGCTAGAATTCGCTCTCGTCATCGTCTTCACCGCCGGAAGGGACGACAAGCTTGCAGCGCGACGTTACCGTAAGACCTAGGGCGGACGCGCTCGTATGAGCCTGCTTGAACGCCTTATCCTGGGCAACCTGCAGGCTTTTGATACCGTCAACATCATCTAGCTTCACCAACTTACTCGTAAGCGATTCAAACAAACGTTCTGATACAAGGTATCGAGCCAGCAAATCGGCATCCGGCTGGCCGAACTGCTCGGGCATGATGTCGCTGAGCATCTCGGCGTAGCGGTAGAACGCATCGACCAAATCGGGCCACTCGCTGAGGTACTCGGGGGCCTGCACCGCGCGAAGGTGCGGCGGCACGGTCGCTTCCTCGGCCTTGCGGCGCTCCTTCTCGGCTCGCGTCAGATGCGATTTCCCGCGCGCCACGATCACATCGACGGGCTGCTTATGGCGTCCTGCCAACGGCCCCACCTCCTATCGGTTTTTCCCAAAAACGGAGAAAAAGTCAGCCTGTCGGGTTTCCACCCCCGTTGCCTTCCCCTCCCTTAAAAGAGGGCTATGGGGGGCGGGGGGTATGTCGCTCTCGGCGGCTCCTCGCGCCGTGTCGCGTGTTCAGTCCCACCGTTCGGCCGTCAAGTCTTTCCGTTTGTTTTTCTTCGCGCTCCGCCGCTCGCCGTTGCATCTGTCGTGCGCTTCGTTGTGGCATCGGTTGCACAGAGGGCGCAGCACCTCTCGCGGCGCGCCGTCGGGGCCTTGCACCCATCGGGTGAGCGCCAGCCCCGGGAACTTGCGCACCTCCTTCTCGTGATGCACCGTGTCGGCTCGCGTGTACTTGCCCTTGGCGGCGCACGCCTCGCACTCGTTGCCGTGATCGTGCATAACCTGCGCCTTGAGGGCGCGCCATTCCGGCGTCTTGTAGAACGCGTACAGCTTCCCTTGGCTCTCCAACTCGCGTATCCAGGACGCGAGCGGCCTGTCAGTCGGCACGTGCGTTTAGCTCACCTCGTTTCAGGACATAAGAAAAGCCCCGCTTTCGCAGGGCTTCCCGTGGTACTATGTGCTTGCTTGTTTGCGGGGCCGGGGATTTCTCCCCGGCCTTGTTCGTTTAATCCTTCAGCGTCTCAATGATGGTGTCGAGCTTTCGCTTCCAGGCTTCCGCGTCTCCCTCCAGGCCTTTCAGCTCTTCGAGGTGCAGCACCAGCATCTTCTTGAAGGTTTCGAACTCTTGGTTGTTCATCTCTTCTTGCCTTTCGTCCATGGCTCGGGCCTTTCCCTTGCCGGTGTCTATATTATACTATATAGTCATCAGCAAGTATATAGTAAACTACATAGGTTTTTGGATTTCTTTCCGAATCAGCCGCTTGATCTCGGCGTTCACGTTGCCGCAGTTCTCCAGGTACTCGATGACGTCCTTGTCCGTCTCGTTGTTGCACCTGCAAACGAACGTTCGCATATGGTTCTTGATGTACTTCACCGTGGCTTTCGTCTGAGCCGCCGTTGCCATAGAATCACCCCCTCTCGGCTGCGATTAGTATACTATATACGCGCCTTTGGGATGACGGCATGGAACACGAAAGCCGCCGGTGCCACTGACGGCGCCGACGGCTTTCGTGCTGCTTACGCATTGCTGTCTATGTCGAACCCGCTACTCGAGCGTCCCACGAGTTTGCACCGACCGCTCTTGTCGCTTTCTCGACGTGTACAAGATAACAGCTTACCCCCGATTAAATGCGATTAAGTTGCCGAATCGGCTACATGTACCGCCATGCGCACCTGAGCGCGTTTCGGTGGATGTACCGCTCGTTGCTCTCGGAATAGCCCATGTCGTGAGCGGTGTTCACCGCCCCTTTGCCGTCTATGTATCGGTAATGGAGGCATTGACCCCAGATGTCGTTCGCCTGGCCCACTCGGTTGATGACCCTTCGGACCTCCGCCCTGGCGCGCTCCCATTCGGCTATCTCCTCCGGTATGCGCTCCGATATGTCGCACAGCCTGGCCACGCCTTCGGCCATCTTGTCTCCGATGGCCGAGTTTCCGCCGCCGCCTTCGCCGCCGGTAGATGCCGTGATGGAGTACACCTGGGATTCGATGCGCTCCTTCTCGGCGATGAGGCTCTCGATGTTGCGCGTCGCGCGCTGATAGGATTGCAGGTAGCGACGAACCTCGGATTCGTTGTAATCGGTCAATTACTCATCGCCCCCGATCGCAATCGTCTCAGGCTCGTATCCAGTGACGAGCGTTTGCAATGCGGCGAAGTCATTGGCATCGAGGTGAAAACCTCTGCCGCTTCTCATATCCACAGCCTGCGCTTTCTCGCGGAACGCCTCTATGCGCGACGTGTCCAACACGACAATGCACCCGTTTTGAAGCTTCGCCTGAAACCAGCGACTACATGCTGTCATATGGCTACCTCCCTTCATTGCGTTCGTCTTCGCACGCTCCTGCGGCGACGCACGCCCATGCGAAGAACGCGAGCGATACGGCAATTCCGCCGAAGAAGCACCCGGCGATGAACCATCCTGCGGCGCTCATTCGCGCACAACCCCTCGCCCGCACTTCGGGCAGTAATTGAACGTCCCCTTGATGCGGTAGCCCTCGTAATCCTCGACGCGGTTGCCGCACTCGCTGCATTCGAAGCCGTTGTCGCAGGCTCCCATCTCGTGCCAGTCGTAGACGTTTCGACACGTCGGGCGATCAATGAGATCTGCCAGCAGATGGAATATATCTCCCTTGCCGACGACCGCGCGGATTGCGCTGAGCGCCATGGCATTGTGCACTTGCGGCGAGCGCAGAAGCGGCACCCTGTCAATATGCTCGTCGAGACCGCGCAGCTTTGCCGCAACCTCTCTGCGCTCTTCGTCGCTAATCATCACTCCCACTCCCTTCCGCAGTTGCCGCAGCAGCGCAGCGGGACCACGCCGAGGCCGTCCCTGACCACCGCGTCTTTGCGCGTAAAGGCGCCGCAATGCGCGCATCGCCAGTAAGCACCGTTATGCTCCTGCTTCGCCGTCGGCCTATCGATGAGGTCGGCCAACCTGCGCATCACTCCGCGCCAGCTGCCATCTTCGGCCTTAGTGATGGCGGCGAGGTTCTTTTGCAGACTTAATCCGCCCAGGTCGTCGTTCGCCGTGTAGCGCATCTTTTTCACTATCGCCCGGCGCTCCTCGTTGCTAATCATCGCCGCACCACCCCTCCGGCATATCGTCGACCCTGCGCTTGCTCGTGTACGTGATATCGATGATTCGCTCGAGAATGAACGGCTTCCCGCAGCTCGGGCATTCGTACGCGTCATCGTATTCGCCCTCGAACTCCCAGCTGTCGGTGTCTACGTATCCGCACCATGGGCACGTGATCTCTTCCTTGTCCGCCTGCTCGTTTTCCCATGCATGTTCGCGCTCGAATCGCTTCTCGCAGTCGTCGCACCACGAACGCCCGAGCTTCCCCGCGATTGGGCCGCATGTCCACGGCACGAAGTTCGACGTAGGCTTGCCGCATAAATCGCATGTGTACATTTCGCTCATAGGAGGCTCCTTACTCGTAATCGACCAGAGCCTGGCGAGCGACAAGCGCCGATACCGTCGCTTTGCTCAGGCCGTAGTCACCGGACAGCTGCTCGACCAGGCGGCGAAGCAGCCTCGCGGATTCGTCCTCATGCTCCCCCGCGTCCTCGGCGCACCAAATGGCGAGCTGCGCGTCAGCCGCGCGAAGGAACCTCTCGTCTTGCTTGATAATCACCGGAACCGCCTCTCAATCTCGACAATTCCGCCGTCCGGGTCGATTGCCTGCACCCGGACATCTCGGGGCAGGTTCCAATCGGCCTCCTTGTCGGACACGATGCAATGCATGCAGTCTCCGGGCCTCAATCCGTCGTTTATCGGGGACACCTGCCTGCGCTCGTGGAACGCGTACCATCCCTCGTGCACGCACCCGCTCGCGTCGGTGTACCTGATGCGCGGAATCTGCGGCATCGGCTCCGTTTTCGGCAAATCGCCGTCTTTCACGCTCACGACGTCGGCCATCCTGCGGTTCCAATCCTTCGCCGGGTCTTCCGACACGGCAGAGGTCCTGATGCCGCAATGCCGGCATTCGACGATTCGCCACGAGCCGAAATGGATCACCCGGGGTTCGCCGCCGCAAAACGGGCATGGCTTCAGCTCCATTCCATCCTCCTAACGTTCGGCCAGAACGGCCATCTGAATCGGGGTAATCATCATTCGTCATCCTCCTCCTCGGCCGGAAGCTCCACGCCGCCGCCGAGCACGCAGCGCCCGACCTCGCGGCAGTTCGTCCATATGGGCCTTCCGGCCAATCCGCACTCCGTCTTGGTTCTGTAGCGCCCCATCTCGTGGGGGCAGCTCTCCGGCTCGGGGTCGGCGAACAGGCTGAGCTGCCCGGAAAACTCGCTCTTCATCGGCGCATCGGGCGGTTCACTTCAGCCACCTTTCCTTGAACCCGCTCAAATCACGGTCACCGGTTTTCACCGACCATGCCAAATCGCTCAGCATGTCGCTTACCGCGATGCTCGTTTTCGTGATCTCGAACGCCGCCATGTCGAGCATGTGGGCCACGTCGCGCGGGTCTGCGCTTGCGTCGCTGGCGGCATCGGGGCCGCAAGCGGCGCGCAGCTGCTTCGCCCATCCGCCATCGATCGCATCCACCATTCCCGCCGCATAGGCGGCGCCGATGGGGTCCACGCCGTCCCTGGGCGCGAAATCCCGCATGGCCTCGGTTTCCGCCGCCTCGATTTCATCTGCGACGGCCAGGACCTTCGAAGCGTCCATCACGCATGCACCGCCTTCCGAATCGCATCCGCCCATTCCGCGAAGACGCCATCGCCCATGGCGTCGGCCAGCCCGAGCAACGCTTCGCGGTCGACCTCGCGCCGGTTGCCCCTCGCCCTCCACGCCATGCCGTCTTCGATGAGCTGGCGCAGCTCGCGATAGCCCTTCGCCGTCATCGCCGCCGAATAGGAGCCGCATTGGCCGCGCCGCTCGAACTCGTCTGCCTTGTCGTCCGCCCAATCGAGCCAATCTTCGGGCGTTATCTTCGGCGCGCTCATTTGCCCATCCTCTCGCCGCAAACCGGGCAATATGCGGCCTTGGGCGGCGCGCCTTTGCGCCACGCCGTGGCGGTCACGTACGAGCCGCACCGCTTGCACGCGCCCTCATGTCGGGATTCGTACAGCACAGGCGGATTCGATTTCGGTTTCTTGCTCATAGGTACCTCGCCTTCTTCTCGGCCTCGTGGCATTTCCCGCAGTGCATGTCGAACGCGAGCGGGCAGATATCGCCGGGGCACTTGCCCGCGGAGGAAAGCTGCTCGCACTTCGTCTCGATCGCGCATCTGCGGTAATAGTCGCGCTGCTTAATCGCCTCGTTGGCGCGGCGCACCGCCTCCTGGAAGGCGTGGCGGTACGCCGCCACCTGCAGCTCGGCGATTTCACGCGGCACGGTGTCGTTATGCTTGACCTTGCGGCGCGCCATGGTTCACCTCCGATGCCTTGTACTCGACTTCGTAAACCTCGCTCATGTACGTGTCCCGGTTGCGCATCGCGAGCAAATCCGCCTCATATCGCTCCTCGAACACGGCCACCGGCTCATCGTCGCAGGTGACCACGTATACCGCGCTCATCGGTCCATCCTTACGGGCATGATGCACGCCTGGAAGCCGTCTGCGGTCACGTAGATGGGCTTGACGGGGCTGATGAGCTCTATGCGCACCTCGTCGGCGGGAGCCGCTCCGAGCGCGTCTGCCAGGTACTGGGCCTGCATGCCCACATGGCACTCTCCGTCGTAATCGATCGCCTCCAGCTCCTCCTCGTACGCGCCCGTCTCGTCGTTGCGGGAGAGCAGGCATTCGGGGCCTATCTGCATCCGCACGTATCCCTTGCCGATGGCCTGGGCGCGTTTGACCGCGCTGCGAAGGTATGCGAGGTCGAAGGCGGCGGACGCGATGCGCTCGCCGTCGAAAAGCTGCTTGACGTTCGGGAACTTGCCCTCCACCGTGCGCGTGGTCCACACGCCCGCATCGGTCTTGGCCTTTATCTGGCCCGCCGATGCCGTCAGCACCACGTTGCCGCCGCATTTGACGGACAGCACGCCGTCGAGGAATGCGACGGGCGCGCAGCATTCGAACGGCGAGCCGTCGATGCCCATCCACGCCCGGCCCACGCGGAAAGAGTCCGTGCATTCCATGGTCAGCGTGGCCCCGTCCGATGCGATGCGCGCGCACGTGAACACCTTGCGGGCCTCGTCCTTCTTCGCGGCGAACGGCTTGCACGCGGACACCATGGCCGCGAGCACGGCGAAGTCCAGCACGAGCGAATCGCCCTCGACGTCGGGGAAGCCGGGGAAGTTGCCCGGGTCCAGAGCGGGCAGGTCGAACGCCGTCTTGCCGCACTTGACGATGATTCCGCGCCCTCCGTCCCTCAGGGTGACCGCCTTATCGGGAAGCGTCTTCACGACGCCGGAAAGCGCGAGCGCGGGCACGAGGGCGCATCCCTCTTCCTCGACCAACGCCATGGCGAAGCACCTGACGGACTCGTTCATGTCGGTCGCGGCCGCGTCGAGTCCGTCCCCTCGCGCATCGAGCAGGATGCACGAGAGATAGTCCACCTTCGCCGCGCGCGCCAGTTTAGCCGGGGCGGAAATCGCCTGCTCCAGCGCGTCTTTGCTAATCGTTATGTTCATCTGCGTCCTCCATCATGTCGAAAATCGATACCTCGTCGCGCCTGCGCTCCGCTTCGCGCAGGTTTTTGACCGCTTCGCGGAAATACGAGGGCTTCAGCTCGATGCCCACGTACTCGCGCCCCATGAGAATGGACTGGTAGCCCTCCGAGCCGATGCCGCCGAAAGGGGACAGGACCACGTCCCCCGGGTTGCTCCACAGCCCAACGCATCGCTCGATGACGTCGAGCTGCAACGGGCAGATGTGGCGCTCATCGTCCGCGTCTTTGGCGTTGCGCCCGTTCAAGGTGTTGGATTGGTCGATGTCCATCCACACCGGCGATGCCCATTCCTGCCACCGGGAGACGGGAAACTCCTCGGACGTGTGGCTGATGGGTTCGGGGTTGTCACCGGGCTTGCGCATGACCACGACGTAATCCGGCACGCCCTGGCGGCTCATGGACGAATCCTTGCGGATGGTCTTGTGCAAAAGCCCAAGCGCCTTCGTGCGCTGCATGGCGGTTACGGGGTTCTTCCATATGGTCACCTCGGAGTGGTAGACGAACCCCGCGCGCTCGAACGCCCGGATGACATCGCCTCGGAAGTCCTTCAGCCCGATGACGCCGTCGCGCTGCTTGGATTTGGGCAGGTTCATGCAGTGGATGCAGCACGAACGGCCGGGCATCAATACGCGGTACAGCCCGTCGATCAAATACTCGAACTGCTCCCAGAACTCGGCATCGTCCTTGCAGTTGCCCATGTCGTGCTCGCTGTCGCTGTAAGTGTAGAGGCTGGCGAACGGCGGGCTGAACACGGCCAGCCCGAACAGGTCATCGGGGAATTCCTCCAGGCGCTCCACGCTATCGCCCAGAAGCATCTGCCAGCATTTGCCCTCGGCGTCCGCGTAGGCCGCATCGGGCACGTCCGCCTCGGCGGCGCCTGCAATCTGCCGCTCGGTCTCTTCCGCCATCGCGGCGATCATGCCGCGCTTCGTCTCCTGCATCTGCTCCTCTTTTCGCTTTATCGCGTCCACCGACGACGATTCCTGGACGGTGGTGAACACATGGGCCTCGACGGGCTTTCCCTGGCCGAAGCGCCAGCAGCGGCGCACGGCCTGATAGAACTGCTCGTAGCTGTAGGACAGGCCGCAGAACGCCATCAGGTGGCACTGCTGCCAGTTCATTCCGAACCCGCAGATGCTCGGCTTGCTGACGATGACGCGGTATCTCCCTTCGGCGAACCCGGTCATGGCGTCCGCCTTGCTCTCGGCGGAATCGCTGCCGCGAACCTCGACCGCATCGGGAATCGCCTTGGCCAGAGCCGCCGATTCGTCGTTGTAATCGCACCATACGCACCATTGCTCGTCCGATGCGTTGACCATGGCCGCGAGGTTCTCCACCTTCCAATCAAGCCCGGCCTTGCGGGCGCGGCGCTGGCCGGCCAACCCCTCCTCGGGCAGGGCGAACAGCACGCCGTCGGGGACGTATCCCGAATCGCCCGTGTGCGTCACGATGTCGAGCGCGGGAAGCTCGTATCCGTCATCGGGGTATCCGATGTCCCCGGGGCGGGAGATCATGACGGCCCATGTGGCCATCCACCGGTAGAAGTCCGCAGCCGCATGGTTCTTGAGCCGCCATTTCGACGTGTCCCCGCCGTCGTGGGTGAAGAACATGGCCAGCATCTCCTCGCGCTTCATCGCCCCGACGATCTCAGCGTGCGTGCCGAGTTCCATCTGGTCGTTAGGGGCGGGCGTCGCGGTGCAGCACAGCACATAGGGAACCATGCTCAGCTGCGCGGTCAGCGCCGTGCGGGTCTTGGAGTCGTGGGCCTTGATGATGCTCGATTCGTCCAGGACCACGGCCGCGAAGTCCATGAAGTCGAAATGGGACGCCATCTCGTAGTTCGTCACG
>NZ_CAKTYH010000065.1 GCF_934632265.1 uncultured Senegalimassilia sp. | reverse complement strand
TCGGCAACGCTCGGCATGATGATTGACAACGTGATCGCCGGCAACTTGCTGGGGTCGGGCGCGGTGGCGGCCATCGGCATGTCGCTTTCCGTGTTCATGCTGTTCTCGGGGTGCGCCGGCATCCTTGAAACGGGCGCGGTGGCCCTGTGCGCCCGGGCGCTGGGCAACCGCGACGCCGATAGGGTGAACGTGCTGTTCAGCGTGTCGCTTGCCGCGGCGCTTGCGGTGGGCGCGGCGCTGTCGGCGGGCGGCGTGGCCGGCGCCGATGCGTTGGCGACCATGCTCGGCGCCGCATCGGGCGAGCTGCACGCCGACACCGCGGCGTATTTGAGCGGCATCTGCTCCGGCGCGTTCGCCATCGTGCTGCTGCAGCTGCTCATGGGGTTCACGCGCCTGGACAACGCGCCTCAGCTGGGCATCGTGGCCATCGTCGGCATGAGCGTGTGCGACGTGGTATTCAATCTGGTGGCTGTTTGCGTGCTTGACCTGGGGCTTCGCGGTATGGGTCTGGCCACGGCGCTGGCGTATTGCGTGGCCGTCGGCATCTGCTGCACGCATTTTCTCAGCAAGGACAACACGCTGCGTCTGGTGAACCCCGTGCCGCATGCGGGGCAGCTTGCCGGCGTGCTGAAGACGGGCCTGCCCGATTCGCTTACCCGCGCCACCGTCATGGTGCGCACGTTCACGTTCAACTGGCTGCTGCTCGCGGTGGCGAGCGCCGGCGCGGTCGCGGCCTTGTCCATGCTGTCGTCGGTGAACTCGTTCGCGTCGTCGGTGACCATCGGCGTGGGGCAGACGGCCACCCTTCTGTGCGGCATCTTCTTCGGCGAAGAGGACCGCGGCGCGCTGAAGGCGACGCTGCGAACGGGCATGCGCATGGGGCTGGTGCTGTCGTGCGCTTTGTGCGCGGCGGTGTTCGTGTTCGCGCCCCAGGTCGTGGGTTTGTTCGGCCTTGAGGGCGACGCCGAGGCGTTCGGCGTGGTCGCCGTGCGGGCGTTCATCCTGTGCGTGCCCATCGACCTGATCAACCAGCTGTTCGTGAACTACTATCAGGGCACGGGCAACGTGCGCGCCGCAAGCGCCATCGCCGTGGGGCAGTCGGGCCTGTTCGCCGTGCTGTTCGCGTTGGGGACCGTATGGTTTTGGGGCGCGACGGCGGTATGGACGTCGTTTCTGGTGGGCGAGGCTATCACGCTGGCGTTGCAGCTGGTCGTAGCCAGCGTGCTGTGGAAGCGCAGGGCGGCGAAGGGGGCTGCCGACGGTGCGCCCGAAGCTGCAGCGGATGCGCGCGAGCGGGCCGGCTTGCTCGACAAGATGATGTACCTGCCCGAGACCTTCCAGCAGGATTGGCGGGCCTGGCGGGCGTTTTCCTGCGAACCCGATATCGCGTCGGTCGCGGCGTGCTCGCAGCAGGTGGCGGCGTGGTGCGAGGCGCAGGGCGTCGACGGGCGCCGTTCCTATCTGGTGCCGCTGGCGGTGGAGGAAATGGCCGCCAACGCGGTCGAGCACGGCTTCGCCAAAACGAAGCACCCGGCCATCGACGTGAAGCTCATCTTGAAGCGCGACGGCACGCTGGTGCTGCGCATGCGCGACAACGGCGCGGCGTTCAACCCCATGGACCTGGACCTTTCCGCTGCCGACCCCTGCTCGGCGGTGGGCATCCGAATGCTTCGCCAAGGCGTGCGAGAGGTGGAGTACCAGAACACGGTGGGGCTCAACAACGTGGTGGTGACGCTGCCCGCCGCTTCTCGATAGGCGAGCTGTCTTTTTCCGCACGTCGACGCGGCTCAAGCAAGGGACCGAGGCCGGGCGCCATTTCGCGTTCCCGGCCTATTTGCCATCATGTGCATTTCATTCCCATTTCCGAGTATTCGAATAGCGAAATAATTCACGAAAATGGATTATTGTCAATTGACTAACATACGAAGGTGAGAATAATATAACCACCATGCAACGGATTGTTCGCCGTTGCGTATAAAGAAGGGGACATCTTGCCAAACATGAAAGGGAAGCACATGAAGAAGCAACTTCGCGTCGTGGTCGCTGCCGTATGCGCGTTCGCGATGGTGGGCGCCTTCGCTCTGACCGGCTGCTCGTCCAACAGCGGTTCCACCGAGCAGAAGGGCGATTCCGCCACCGAGCAGTCCGCTGACAATAACACCGAGCAGGTCGAGCTGCAGGTGTTCGCGGCAAACTCCCTGTCCAAGGCCATGGAAGAGGTCCAGGCCGCCTATATCGCCGACGGCCATGACAACGTGTCCTTCGCCGACACGCAGTACAAGGCCTCCGGCGAGCTCAACGAGATGCTGGGCGCCGGCTCCTATGCCGACCTGCTGATCAGCGCTTCGAAGGGCTCCATGGACACCGCCGTGGAGAAGGGCTACGTCGATTCCTCTACCCGCGTCGACATGTTCAAGAACGACCTGGTCATGGTCTCCAAGGAAGGCACCGACATCAAGGACGTCACCCTTGACGACATCGCCGCCGGCAAGTACTCCATCTGCGTGGGCGACGACTCTGTGCCCGCCGGCAACTATGCTGCCCAGTCCCTGTCCACGGTAGGCGTGTACACCCCCGCCGCCTCCGACGAGGGCAAGACCGGCAAGGACATCTCCGGCAAGGGCGGCAGCTACCAGGCGTTCGTCGACGCCGGCAATAAGGTGGTCACCGACACTTCCGTGGGCAACGTGTGCAAGCATGCCCAGTCCGGCGACGTCGACGTTGCCTTCGTGTACACCTCCGACGTGTACCGCTTCGGCGGCGTGCAGATCGTCGGCACCGTGCCGGCCAACACGCACAAGAACATCGTGTATCCCGGCGCCGTCACCTCCGAGAGCAAGAACGCCGCTGCCACCCAGGAGTTCCTGGATTGGTGCCTGAGCAGCGACAAGGCGCAGGAGATCTGGCAGAAGTGGGGCTTCGAGCTGGCGTAGGCGCCGCGCTTGGAACCGCATAGCAGATAAGCGAACGAAGCAAGGGGATGGGGCGATTCGGCCTCATCCCCTTACCGCGTCCAAGGACGGGATGTATGACGAAACAGGGAAAACGTGCGAAAAGGCTTATCGCAAGCCTTGCTGTTGCAGTCGCGCTGGCGCTGTGCGCGCCGGCTGCGGCGCTTGCCGACGACGCGCTGGGCGACGTGGATGCGTCCGCGGTAAGCGCGAAGCCGGCCGCTGCCTCTTCGGATGCCGATGTGCAAACCGCAGGCGATGTGGACACGTCGACGGTGCAGGTGTCGAAAGACGGCGACGCTGCGGCGATCGAGGGCAGCAGTTTTGCGATAAGCGGCTTCTCGCGCGCGCAGAAGGGGTCGAACCGCAGCATCGACGGCGAGTATCGCGGCTACGCGTACCTGATCGGCCAGGGGGTCGGCCAGGTGGCGCAGCTTATCGCCGTGAACGACCAGGTGGTGGCCTACATCCCGCGCAGCATGGCCCAGCAGCTCTCGCTCGATCTTGAGGACGCGCAAACGCAAATGCAGCTCAAGCAGCTGTTCTGCGCGCTCGATGCGGGCCAGTCGTCGGGCTCGGTGCCCCTAAGCGGCATCTCCACGTGGCACTTCACCACGCAGCAAACCTACGACCTGGGCGCCGTGCGCCTGATGTTCGACCAGGAAATCTCGGGCAAGGCGTACGTGCTGGCCATCGGGGTGGACGACAGCGACATCACCGACGGCGAGAACGCGAACTACGCCAAGCCCTCCTTTGCCGACTTCGGCGTCATCGCGCCCGCCGACCAGGTGAGCATCGTCGCCAAGCCCACGGGCCTGGCCGCGGCGGGCGAGTTCTTGCAGAACCTGGATTGGAGCCCGCTGTGGGTGAGCCTGCGCACCACGGGCATCGCCATCGTGTTCATCGTCATCCTGGGCCTGCTGGCGGCGTACTTCTGCCTGAACCTCAGCTCGCGCGCGAAGAGCATCTTCGATGCCATCTTCACCATCCCCATGGTGCTGCCGCCTACCGTGTGCGGCTTCATCCTGCTGTTCGCGTGCGGTTCGAACACGGCGTTCGGCCGGTTCTGGATAGAGACGGGCTTCCCGCTCATCTTCAGCCCCGCGGCGTGCGTCATCGCCGCGGTGGTGGTGGCGTTCCCGCTTATGTACCGCAACGCGCTCGGCGCGTTCGAGAGCATTGACCGCAACATGCTCGACGCCGCCCGCACGCTGGGGTGGAGCAACGCGAAGATCTTCGTGCGCCTCATGCTGCCGCTGTCGTGGTCGAGCATCGCAGCAGGCATGGTGCTGGCGTTCGCGCGCGCCTTGGGCGAGTTCGGCGCCACGCTGTTCATGGCTGGCAACTACGTGGGCATCACGCGCACCATCCCCATCGCCATCTACTTCGAGTGGATGAACGGCAACAGCGACGTCGCCTGGTTCTGGACGGGCGTCATCATCGTGTTCTCCCTGGTGGTCATCGTGTTCATCAACCTGTGGAGCGGCCACACCACCAAATATCGCAAGCGTTCGGAGTAAACCATGAGCCTTGAAGTAGATATCGAGAAGAAGTTCAAAGGGTTCAACCTGCAGGCGCGGTTCTCGGCAGGGGACGAGACGCTGGGGCTGTTGGGCGCGTCGGGGTGCGGCAAAAGCCTGACCATGCGCTCGATCGCCGGCATCGAGCGTCCCGATTCGGGCAAGATCGTGGTCAACGGCACGGTGTTCTTCGACCGCGCGCCCGGGAAGAAGGCGCGCGTGGACCTTTCGCCGCAGCAGCGCAAAACCGCCCTGCTGTTCCAGAACTACATGCTGTTCCCGAACCTGACCGTGGCGCAGAACGTGGCGGCGGGCATCGCCAAGGGCGTATCGCCGGCCGATCGCGACGCCATGGTGCAGGCCGAGCTCAAGCGTTTCGGCCTGTCGGGCTTCGAGAAGCGCTATCCCGTTCAGCTTTCCGGCGGCCAGCAGCAGCGCGTGGCGCTTGCGCGCATGCTCGCGGCGCGTCCGGGCATCCTCATGCTCGACGAGCCGTTCTCCGCGCTCGATGCGCATCTGAAAAGCGTGCTCGAGCAGAACCTGGTCAGCCTGTTCGACGCGTTCCGCGGCACCATCCTGTACGTTTCGCACGACATCGACGAGGCGCTGCGCTTTTGCGACCGCATCGCCGTGGTGGAATCCGGCCACATCATGGAGATGGGCACGGGCGACGACCTGGTGAACCGCCCGCAAAGCCAGGCCGGCATCAAGCTGTCGGGCTGCAAGAACGCCACGCCGGCGCAGCGCCGCGGTCCGCACACGGTGTGGCTGCCGAAATGGGGCGTGCAGGTGGAGACGGCCTCCGAGGTTCCCGAGGGCGTTAAATGCCTGGGCGTGCGCGCGTTTTACCTGGAGCGCGCCGACGGCCCGGGGCGCAACTGCTTCCGCATGCGCGTGGACCGCGTGAGCGACTCGCGCTTCGAGCGCACGGCGCTGCTGGGCTTTCTGGACCGCAGCCCCGAGGCGGCGCCGGCGGTGGAGCGCACCGAGGACGAGATGAAGTACCTGCATCAGCACCTGTTCTGGCGCGTCGACAAGCTGAAGACGGACGCCGCGCTTCTGCCTCATGAAGGCGAGGAGCTGTGGATCCGCATTCCCGACGACAAGCTGTACCTGGTGGAAAGGTAGGAACGCGAAACGCTTGGCAGCGAGTGCCTCTCGCCTCTTGGGCCGATAGGGCGGTTCGAGAAGCGGGAGGTTCGTCTTGATGAAGGGGCGCGCTGCGAAGGCGCGGCCGGCGCTGCGGCGCAAGGGGCTTTCGGCGAACGGGTCTGCTGGTTCGGTGGGGCAATTGCTACCGAGCCGGATGCATTCGCCTCGCCCGTGGTACACTGGGGATTCTGAAACGAGAGGGGACCTCATGAAGGACGGACACGGCCGCACCATCGATTATCTGCGTATATCGTTGACGGACCGTTGCAACTACCGTTGCATCTACTGCATGCCGGAAGAGGGCGTGCAGTCCATGTGCCATACCGACATCCTGCGCATCGAGGAGATCGCGCACGTGGTTCGCGTGTTCTCGGGCCTTGGCATCAAAAGCGTGCGCTTGACCGGCGGCGAGCCGCTGGTGCGCAAGGGCGTGGTCGACCTGGTGCGCGATATCAACGACACGCCCGGCATCAAGAACATCTCGCTCACCACCAACGGCGTGCTGCTGCCGCGCATGGCCGATCAGCTGCGCCAGGCGGGGCTCTCGCGCGTGAACATCTCGCTGGACACGCTCGACGCCGAGCAGTTCCACGCCATCACGCGCCGCGGGTATCTGCAGGAGGCTCTCGACGGCATCGATGCCGCGCTGGCGGCCGGATTCAACCCCGTGAAGATCAACGCGGTCGCGGTGCGCCAGCTGCACCAGGATTACCTGGCGTTCGCGAAGCTCTCCATCGACCGCCCGCTGCACGTCCGTTTCATCGAGTACATGCCCGTGGGCGAAAGCTCGGGGTCTGACGGCTGCGGCTGGGGTCCCGACGACGTGATCAGCTGCGAGGAGCTGTTCGAGATCATCAACCGCCAGGCGCGTGCCGAAGGCCTGCCCGAGTTGGTGCCCGCCGGCAAGCACCAGCCGCTCGGCTGGGGGCCCGCGCGCTACTTCGAGTTTCCCGGGGCGAAGGGCACCGTCGGCTTCATCAGCCCTATGAGCAGGCATTTCTGCGGCGAATGCAACCGCATGCGCCTTACGGCCGACGGGAAGCTGCGTCCGTGCCTGTTCAGTGACCGGGAATATGACATCCGCAGCATCCTTCGCAGCGGCAAGCCCGAGGAGCAGATCGATCGGGACCTGGCGGATGCGTTCCGCACGGCGCTCGGCGCGAAGCCCGACGATCACGAAGACATCACCGGCACCGAACGCCGCATGAGTCAAATAGGTGGCTAATTGGTTTCGCCGGCCTTCCGGCCGGCGAATTTACTCGACGTTGCGGCTGGCTGTGGCACGCCGGCTTCGATTTCAACTGCGCGGGCATGGCCCGAAGGCCAATGCCCGCTTGTTTCAACCGAATCCGACGCACCACAGCCACCCTCACTGACTTTGCTGGGGTCCCGGAGGTTTTAAAATCTCTTTCGAGAGGTTTCATTTTAAGGAGAGCGAATATGACTGAGCAGCAGCATTTGACGCATATCGATGAGAAGGGCGATGTGCGCATGGTGGATGTGTCCGAGAAGGATATCACCAAGCGCGTGGCTGTGGCCGAGGGCTTCATCAGCATGCACCCTGATACGCTGGCGCTTATCGTGGAGGGCAAGGCGGCGAAGGGCGACGTGCTGGCGTGCGCGCGCGTAGCGGGCGTCATGGCCGCCAAGCAGACCAGCACGCTCATCCCCATGTGCCATCCGCTCAACATCACGAAGGCGAAGGTGGAGTGCGAGCCGGTGCACGCAGGCGAGCGCGAGGACGGCCGTGTGGGCATACATGTGACCACCACCACGGGCGTTACCGGCAAAACCGGCATCGAGATGGAGGCGCTCACCGCCGCCAGCGTGGCGTGCCTGACCATCTACGACATGTGCAAGGCGGTCGACCGCGGCATGGAGATCATGGACGTGCGCCTGCTTTTGAAGGACGGCGGCAAGACCGGCCTGTGGACTCGCGAATAGGTTCCGTCTGCCTGACGGCAGCCGGACCGCTCGACGTTGCGGGCGCTTGCGGCACGCTGCCTTCGCGCGACCCCAAGGGCTCACGTACCATAGTACGCTTCGCCCTTGGGCTCCCGCGAATGCGACGCACCACAAGCGCCCTCACTGACCTGAATGGACCTGTGATTCTGTGTCGAATCCTCTAGGACATATCCTTTTGATTGCCAACCCCGCTGCGCAAAGCGGGGCGGGGGCCGCTGCGGCCGATAAGGCGGCGGCGAACCTGCGCGCGGCGCTCGGCGAAGATGCGGTCACCGTGGCCCGAACCGCGGGTCCCCGCCATGCGTGCGCCATTGCCGAGGGCGCACAGGGCGCGCAGACGGTGGTGGCCCTCGGTGGCGACGGCCTTATCCATGAGGTGGTTAACGGCCTGATGATGCGCCCGGCGGGCGATCGTCCGCAGCTCGGCGTCATCCCCGTGGGCTCGGGCAACGATTACGCGCGAACGCTGGGAGTGCCGGCGAAGGTCGATCGCGCGTGCGATCTGCTACTGTCGGCAAGCTCGCAGCCTGCCGATGTCGGCCGCGTGAACGGAAGCTTCTTCGCCGAGACGCTGTCGTTTGGCTTAGATGCGGCCATTGCGCTCGACACCATGGAGCGCCGCAAGCGCACGGGCAGGCACGGTGCGGCGTTGTACATGGCAAGCGGATTCGACCAGCTGTTCCATCATCTTGACCAGCGCGAATATCGCTTGCAGCTTGACGACGGCCCCGTGATGGAGGGCAAGTCCATCACGTTCGCGGTGCAGATGGGGCCCTATTACGGTGGCGGGTTCCGCATCTGCCCGGATGCCCGTCTTGATGATGGGCTGCTCGACGTATGCATCAGCCATCCGCCCATCACGCCTGCCGGTGCGGCGGCCATCTTCCTGATGGCCAAGGGCGGCAACCATACGCGCCTTGGGTGCATGGAGCTGCATCAGGCGCGCAAGGTGCACGTGGAGTTCGACGAGATGCCCGCGGCGCAAGTGGACGGCGAGCGCATCGATGCGCGGACGTTCGATGCCGAGGTGCTGCCCGCGGCCTTGCAGGTGCTGCGCTAATGCCGCCAAGGTCGTTTCGCGTTACTTCCTTGCCCGCAGCGCCTTGAGTGCCAGGTAGCAGATGAGCGCGCCGAGGGAGGCGGCTATGGTATCCACCAGCCAATCCATGGGGTCGCAGCTGCGGCCGGGGGTGAATATCTGGTGGAACTCGTCGGTGACGCCGTACAGGCTCGACAGCGCCGCGGCGACGATGGGCGCCCACTTCGACAGCTCGCCGATGGGCTTGGCGACCAGCAGCGCGCCGGCGGGCCCTTGCGGCTTCAAGTGAAAGCGCAGCGCGTTGCACAGCGCGGCTCCGAGGACCAGGTATTCGCAGAAGTGCCCGACGGGGCTGACGTCGACTTCGTGCCCGAACAGGGCGGCGGCTTGCGCGGAGAGCCATTGCTTGATCGCCGAGAAGATGCCGGTGTTGTTGTCGATGTCGATGCCGCTGCGACTGGACATGAAGAAGATGAGCGCCAGTATGACGGCAGCGGCGATCCAGGAGAGGATGCAGGCGGTTTTGCGCTGAATCTTGCCAGTGACCTGCGGATTTTCAGGAGTCGAAGCGGTGTTCGCTGTGGTTTGGGAAGCGTTTTCGTTAGTCATAATGCATCCCAGTCTAGCAAAAACGTCCCCGCGCGCCGGGGGCGTGCGGGGACGTTCACGAAAGGTGCGGGGGTTAAGGCTCCGCTTTCGGCGGGTTCTGCCAGACAACCGTTTCGCGAGCACGATTCAAACGCAATTGAAGCTATGCTCACACAAAAGAGCCAATGGATTTGCAGCGCCCCCTCTGGTAAGAGCAGAAGGGGCGCTGATGCCAGGCACGCCGATGCAGCTCTGACCCCTGACTACAGCTGGCGCAGGACGTTGACCATCTCGATGGCGCCGACGCCGCACTCGAAGCCCTTGTTGCCGGCCTTGGTGCCCGCGCGCTCGATGGCCTGCTCGATGGTGTCGACGGTCAGCACGCCCATCATCACCGGCGTGCCCGTTGCCAGCTGCACCTGCGCGATGCCCTTCGACACCTCGTTGCACACCACGTCGTAGTGCGAGGTGGCGCCGCGGATGACCGCGCCCAGGCAGATGACGGCGTCGAACTTGCCGCTTTGCGCCATGCGCTGGGCCACCACGGGGATCTCGAATGCGCCGGGAACCCACGCCACGGTGACGGCCTCTTCCGGCACGTCGTGGCGGCGCAGCGCGTCAAGCGCGCCGCCGAGCAGCTTCGACGTGATGAACTCGTTGAAGCGGGCGCACACGATGCCCACCTTCATGCCCTCGTTGATTACCTTGCCTTCGATGATGTTGACGGCCATGATGGATCCTTTCTGTTGTACGAACTGAGTGCAACGCTTAACGGTACGAATCGGTTAGTCTTCCACGTGCTCGAGCAGGTGCCCCATGCGGTGCGCCTTGGTCTGCAGGTAACGGCGGTCGTGCTCCTGGGGCTCCATCTCGATGGCGATGCGCTCGGAGATCTCCAGGTTGAAGCCGGAAAGGCCGTATACCTTATCGGGGTTGTTGGTGAGCAGGCGCAGCGACTTGCAGCCCAGGTTGCGCAGGATCTGCGCGCCGCTCCAGTATTCGCGCAGGTCAGGGGCGAATCCCAGCGCCTCGTTGGCCTCAACGGTATCCATGCCCTGCTCCTGCAGCTCGTAGGCGCGCAGCTTGTTCATCAGCCCGATGCCGCGGCCTTCCTGGCGCATGTACAGCAGTACGCCGCGCCCCTCGGCTTCGATGGCGGCAAGGGCGGCATGCAGCTGCTCGCCGCAGTCGCAGCGCTTCGAGCCGAACACGTCGCCGGTCAGGCACTCGGAATGCACGCGGCACAGCACGTCGCGGCCGTCGCCCAGATCGCCCTTCACCAGGGCCACGTGCTCCTCGCCGGTGATGTCGTTCACGAAGCCGTGCGCCTGGAACGTGCCGTACTCGCAGGGCAGCTGCACGCATGCCTGCTCGTGCATATGGTTGTCATGCATGCGGCACCAGTCCTGCAGCTGCTTGATGGAAACGATGACCAGGTTGTGCTCGCGCGCCAGCTCGAGCAGCTCGCTCGTGCGCATCATGGTGCCGTCCTCGCGCATGATCTCGCAGCACAGGCCGCACTGCTTCATGCCCGCATGGCGCATGAGGTCGACGGTGGCCTCGGTGTGGCCGTTGCGCTCGAGCACGCCGCCGGGCTTTGCCACCAGGGGGAACATATGGCCGGGGCGACGGAAGTCGCCGGGCTTCGCGTCGTCGTCCACGCACTTGAGCGCGGTGATGGAGCGCTCGGCCGCCGAGATGCCCGTGGTGGTGCTCACGTGGTCGATGCTGACGGTGAAGGCGGTCTCGTGGTTGTCGGTGTTCTCGGAGACCATCTGCTCAAGGTTGAGCTTATGGGCCAGATCGCGGCTCATCGGCATGCAGATGAGGCCCTTGGCAACGCTAGCCATCAGGTTGACGTTGGCCTGGGTGGCGAACTCGGCGGCGCAGATCATGTCGCCTTCGTTTTCGCGGTCGGGGTCGTCCACCACGATGATGACGTGGCCTGCGCGCAGCTCGTCGAGCGCTTCGGGGATGGTGTTCATGCTCATAGGAGGGGTCCTTTCGGTTAGGGT
>NZ_CAKTYH010000064.1 GCF_934632265.1 uncultured Senegalimassilia sp. | reverse complement strand
AATTGCATCACGCGACAAGGTACCCGTACGCAACGGAGTGAATAATTGTTCTGGACACACTTTTTGTCCTATAAGCCGCGATATACGGAGGGCCGGAGCCAAGCCATTGGGCCAGAAGGAGATTCTGCTCAGTAGGCTTTCTGTTGGACCCTGGCTATTTGCAACAAAACCGCGTCAAGCGGTGCACTACAGGTCGAGCAGCTTATGGCGTAGCGCGTAATCGACGGCATCGGCGCGTGTTTTCAGGTGAAGCTTCTTATAGATCTTGCTGCGATGCGCCTCTATGGTTTTCACGGAGAGGAACAGCATCTTGCTGATCTCCTTGTTGGTGTGACCGTGGGCTATCAGCTGCAAGATCTCCAGCTCGCGGCCGGACAGTTGTTGGATGGATGGGTCGTTTGAACCGCTCGTCGTATGTTTCGCCAACAGCTCGACCATGGTGGGGTGGATGTAGCTGCCGCCGTTGGCGACGTCGTGCACGGCCTGGCGCAGTTGCTCGGGCGTGGAGTTCTTCAGCACGTATCCCGCCGCTCCGCCGCGCAGCGTGTACAGCAGGTATTCCGGCTCTGCGAACATGGTAAGGATAACCACTTTGGTATCCGGGAAATCCTTTGCCGTCTTTTCGCACGCGATAAGCCCGCTTTGCCCAGGCGGCATGGATATATCCAAGAGCAGCACGTCAGGTTTGTAGCGGGCCACCAGGGAATATGCCTCCGTTCCCTCGGCGGCTTCGGCCACAACCTCGATATCGGGATCGATGTCAAGCAGCATTTTTATGCCGGTCCGCACCACTACATGGTCATCGGCGAGCACTACGCTGATCATCGCGGCTCTCCCTCCTCTGCAGAACGCATGGGCGTGACCAAGGTGACGCGCGTGCCGTGCTCGTTTGATTCGATGGAAAGCGTGGCGCCAACCTGGTTGGCGCGCTCTTGCATGCCGAGCAACCCGCAGCCTGTGCCCTTGATGGTGGGATGCGCCACATCGAAGCCGCAGCCTTCATCGACTACGCTGATGTGAAGCCAGCTGCCGGCGGCCTCCACGCTCACGGCCACGGTGTCCGATCCGGAGTACTTGCAGGCGTTCGTCATGGCTTCCTGGCAAATGCGATAGGCTTGCGTTTCCAATGCGCGATCGAAGCGGGGAAGGGTGAGCTCGCCTTCGAAGCGGATGGCGGAGCCATAGGTTTTCTCAAGCAGCAAAGCCTGGCTGCGCAGCGCGGGCACGAATCCCAAGTGGTCAAGCGAGCTGGGGCGCAGCATCACGGAGATGTTGTGCAGCTCATCGAGCACGCCGTTGATGCCGCCGCGCGCCTCTTCTAAGATGGCGGCGCCTTCCGCGTCGACGTGGTCCGCAAGGCGTTGCAACGTGAACGTGACGGTCAGAAGCTCCTGCGCCACGCCATCGTGCAGTTCGCGTGAAATGCGCCGCCGCTCTTCCTCTTGTGCGCCTATGGCGCGAGCCAGGTCGCCGCGCAACAGCTTCGGCGCGCCCGTTTCGTCGGTGTCGCGCACGCCGGCGAAAGAGGTATCGCCCGAGATGTCGATAAGCGCGGTTTCGCTTCGATCGTCGGCTTCCCCAAGCCCCATGAACCCTTCGGATACCACCTCGAGCCCGCAGAACGTCCCACGCAGCTCATCGGTTATAAGCGTTCGGAACGTTTCCGCATGCGATGGATCGACGTTGCGGAAAGCGCATAGCAGCACGGCAACCACATGGTCTGCGCGTTTGAGCGGCAAAGCGCAGAAGCTGCGCAGGTCCTCGGCGAAGACGATGGGGTAAGACGAGTATTCGCGGGGGTCCATTTCCGAATCGATGTCGGTGAACAGCATGGGTTTGCCGGTTTTCAGCACGATGCCGCCGATGCCGTGCCCGGGCGCGAGCGAGATGCGACGGTGCCGATTGCTGGTTTCGCCTGCGCTGTAGATCCATTTAAGCGGCGCACCTGGAAACGCGGTGATGCCCATCGATGCGAAGTCGAAGCTGAAGCGCTCGCGCAGCGCGTCGATCGCTTGCTGGAACGCGGCGTTCTGACCTGAGATCGTTGCCTGGTCGAAGTTCGATGCCCCCATGATGTCCCCTTCCATGACCAAAAGCATCTTAAAACGCTTCTGCACCTTTCGCGCAGAGACAACCAATTAACAATAGCAGGTTTGAAGCGGCATCGGCAGAATCATAGGGTTTTCCCCGTCTGTTTGGGGAAGGGTTCGCTACTGCGCGCGCATCAAGCGCATGGGCATGCGCGATGCGTGTACCGTTGGATGCGGAGAGAAGCGCCTGCAAGAAGGGAGGAAGATGGAGATGAATAAGGCAAAAGGGAGCAAAGCGATCGTTTGGGCTACCGCTTTGTGCGCATTCGGCCTGGTAGTGGGTCTTTCGGCCTGTGCGCCGAACGCCGACAAGGCTGGACGTGCCGATCAGAAGGCAACCGACAAGCCGGTCGCGCAGCAAGTCGAGCAGACGCCCGATGCCGATGAGTATGGCGTGGTGCATGCCGATCAATGGGCCGGCGACTACCCATATCAGTACCAAACCTATAAGCAAAACGACGCTAACGGCACCGAGGGCAAGCACGATTACCTGCAGCTGTATCCTGCGCTGAACACCATGTACAAGGGATATGCCTTTGCGCTTGGCTACGATGAGGCGCACGGTCATACGCATTCGCTCGATACGGTAAAGGAAACGCCGCGTACGCAGAAAAAGGAACAGCTCGCCAACTGCATCTCGTGCAAGACCCCGCAATACACCGCGTTGGTGAATGCGGAGGGCGATACGGCCTATCAAGGCAAATTCAACGAGATGATCGATCAGTTCGACGAGCCCATCAGCTGCTATAACTGCCATGAGAACGACCCCACCCAATTGGTCGTGGGCAACAAGTTCTTCGTGAGGGCGCTCGGCGATGACTTGGATAACGAGAAGAAGGCGCCGCTGGCCAGCCAAACGTGCGGCCAGTGCCACAACGAGTATTACTTCGATCCGACCACGAAGGCGACGACGAACCCCTACACCGGCACCGATCAGATGACCCCTGATGCCATCCTTGCCTACTACGATGACATGAGCTTCTCCGACTGGAACCATGCCGACACCATGGCGCCTATGATCAAGGTGCAGCATCCGGAGTTCGAAACCATCTACGGCGGGGAATCCACCACTATGGCGCGCATCGGATACACCTGCTCCGACTGCCATATGGGCACCGAAGTCGCCGAGGACGGCACCGCATACACGTCTCATGATTGGATCAGCCCGCTTGAGAACGAGGATATGCTGGCAAACGACTGCAACAACTGCCATGCCGATCTGAAGAGCGAAGTTGCGGCTACGCAGGCCAAGGAAGAGCAGCGCGTCACGTCGATCAGCGAGAAGATCGAGGATATGACGAACAAGATCGCCTCCAAATACGCTGACGAGATCGCCGCGATCAAGGCCGCCAAGAACGCCGGCAACAAGCAGGCTCCTTCCGATGAGCTTGCCGCCCTGTGGAAACTGCAGCGCAACGCGCAGTTCTACTGGGATTTCGTGATGGTCGAGAACAGCGAGGGCGCTCACAACCCCGATTTGACGTTCGAAACCCTGGATAAGGCCGAAGCGGCGGCCGACCAGGCATTGTCCATGCTCGGATAAAGCGTAGGCGGCTTTCTCTCCGAAGCTCCCGAGCAAAAGCGCGTTGCGAGCTCGGGGGCAACCGCTAGCATATTCCGATTCTTTTCCGGAAGGGGGGTTAGAACACATGAGCGAGCAAAACGGGACCGGCAAGCCTCGCAGGATAAACCGCAAGTGGCCGATCACCGTGGCTGTGGTGGCGGTGGTCGCGGCAGTTGCCGGCGGGGGCTTTTGGGTTTGGCATGAACAGCCCAGCTTCTGCAACGCCATTTGCCATACGCCCATGGATCCATACCTTGCCGCGTTCGAGCAGGAGCCGGGCGTGCAGGGCGTTGACAAGTGGGGGAACACGGTGGAGAACACCGATTCCATGTTGGCCGTGGTGCATGCGGTGCCGAAGGAAGAAGGCGGCGCTGATGCGAACTGCCTGAGCTGCCACAAACCCACCATGTCGCAGCAGCTGACCGAGGTGAGCGAGTGGGCCACCGGCAACATGCCGCTGTACGCCAACGAGACCTATGGGTTGGTGCTTGGGGAGCGCGATACCGAGCAGCTCGGCGAGTGGCTGAGCCAGGACGGCGATGCGTTCTGCTTGAACTCGGCGTGCCATAACATCACGCGCCAGGACTTGGTGAAGGCGACGGCTCAGTATGGCGAGCGCAACCCGCATATGGCCATGCATGGGCAGCAGCTCGACTGCGGAGATTGCCATAAGGCGCATCGTGCATCCGTGAACGCGTGCAGCCAATGTCATGATGATGCGCCCATCCCTGATGGGTGGTTGACGTACGATCAGGCTCAAGAAGCAGCGAATCGCGCATAAATCGCGCATCCACTGGAAAAGGGCGTTGGCTCAGGCCAACGCCCTTTTTCGTTTTGAATCAGCCGCTTCGTGTTCAAGGGAGCGAACCCGCGCTTGGGGTGCAAGGAGGTTTTTCGCTTGGACATGCCGTCGGGACCCATGTGGCGGATCTGCCTGCGAACGGTGTTGCCGCGGCGGGAAAGCTCCCACGCTTATTGTTTCAAGGGGCGCAGCTGCGTGAGGGTGCTCAGGCGTTCCTCTTCTTCGCGTTGTTGCAGGTCGGCCATCACCACATGGCCCGCCATGGCGATATCGCGGCACTTCTCGGGGGCAAGGCGGCTCCACAGGTACTGCGTGGCGATGCGGTCCACGCCCGCAAGCACCACGTCCTGCATATGGCGCCCCTCGTCGGTGCAGGCCACGTACACGGCCTTGCGGTCGTCGGGCGCGCTCATGCGCTCCACCCAGCCGCGTTCGGCCAGGCGGTCGGTTGCCCGCACGGCGGTGGCGCTCGTGAGCTTCAGCTGCCGCGCCAGGTCCACGATGCGCATGGGGTAGCCCACCTCGCCCAAACGCTGCAGCACGCGGCATTCGCTGAAGGTGGCCCCGTCGCAGGACTCCTCCAACGCCTTCTCTATGCGCTTGCGCAGCACCTCGAAGGAAGCCAGGGCGCGGGAGGCGAAGAACTTGCGCGACATCTCGCGGGACAGCGGCGGCTCGATGGTGGCGCCGGCCATGACGGCGGCCTCGCAGATCGAGCGGAACGGCGCGGTTTGGGTGGGGAAGATGCGGTAGAGCTGGGCGATGATGGCGGGGTTGGCCTGCTCGATATGCTTGATGCCTGCTTCGAGCACGCGCACACGGCTTCCTCGTTTCCCGGGCGTGTGGATGCGTTCGACGAAGCCGGCATCCTCGAGCGTGTTGACCGCATGGGTGATCACGTTGGGCTTCAGGTCCAATATGATGCCCAGATTCTTCTGCCCGATGGGCTCGGGCTCGGCGGCGGCAAGCTTGACGAGCACGCGATACTGCGTGCAGTTCAGGCAGCTCGCTTCGCGAAGGCCTTCTTTCAGGCTCTCATGGGCAAGCTCGAACGCCACGAAAAACGTTGAATCCAGAAGGTATTTCCCGGGTTTGCGGTATTCGGTCGAGGTATCGCTCATGACGGCCTTTCGTGTCATCAAATCGTTGCACTGGTGAACCATGATACTTCTTTCTCCCCGTCTGTGGCTTATTTGTTTCCCGTCTGTGCCGACCTTTCCATAATTCGATGCCATGAAGTTCGCCTGCCGTCAAGCTTCGCTCCTCGCGTCGCGCCATGCCCCTTGCGCGGTATACTGGCTGCATGCCTGAAACATGAAGGTCGGGAGGGTAGCCATGAACATCGTTCACCGCGAGGACCAGCAGCTGCGCGAGCATGCGCTTCTAAGCGCCGATGCGGCAAAGGCCGACGAGTCCGAGGGCCGTGCGCGCTCGGGCGAGCCGGACTTCCTGCGCACCGAATTCCAGCGCGACCGCGATAAGATCCTGCATTCGAAGAGCTTCCGCCGGCTGTCGCATAAAACCCAGGTGTTCCTAGCCGCCGAGGGCGATCATTTCCGCACGCGGCTCACCCATACGCTCGAGGTCGCCCAGATCGCCCGCACCATCGCGCGGGCCCTGGGGCTTAACGAGGACCTGACCGAGGCCATCTCGCTCGGCCATGATCTGGGGCACACCCCGTTCGGCCATACGGGAGAAGCCGCCTTGGCGGGTTGCCTGGCCCGTCACCGCGGCATCGATGTCGCGTCAGCCCAGGTAGCAGCCCAATATCGGCACAACGAGCAAAGCCTTCGCGTGGTGGAGCGCATCGAGAACGATGGGCGGGGCCTTAACCTCACCGCCGAGGTGCGCGACGGCATCCTCCATCACACCGGCGCTATCCGCGCCGAAACGCTCGAGGGGCGCATCGTGGCCACCGCCGACCGCATCGCCTACGTCAACCACGACATCGACGACGCCATCCGCGCCGGCCTGCTCACCGAGGACGCGCTGCCGGAAAGCACGCACGAGGTGCTCGGGCCCGATCATTCCAGCCGCATCGAGCTTCTGGTGCGCGACATGGTGCAAACCTCCGCGGCGCTCGACGACATCGCGCTGTCGGAGCCGGTGTGGGAGGCCATGAACGAGCTGCGCAGCTTCCTGTTCGCCAACGTCTACACCGCGCCGCAGGTGCTTGCGGAGGTGAACAAGGCCAAGTACCTGGTCTCGCAGCTGTTCGACTACTATGTGGACAACATCGAAGAGGTTCCCGAGGAATATCGCGTCATCGCCGAGGGCGACCGCTTGCAGGCCGTCACCGACTACATCGCAGGCATGACCGACCGGTATGCCACGGCAACGTTCAAGCGCCTGTTCGTGCCGCGAGACTTCATGAGGTAGCGGTCTGCCCGCAGGACTTGTCGAATCCCCCTCTTTCGCATGAAAAGCAACCCCTGTTTTCCCGATTCCGTTCGGGCTATAATCGTGCGGCTATGATACAGAGAAGCGACATACAGCCGGCGGTGCAGGCCGCCATCCCCATCATGCTGGGCTATGTGGCCATCGGCATTCCCTGCGGCATATTGGAAGACTCCATCGGTATGAACGCCTTGCAGGTGTTCTTCCTTTCGTGCATGTTCTATTCGGGTGCGGGTCAGTTCATGATCCCCAACATGTGGCTGGCGGGCAGCCCCCTGGCCTCCATCATCGCCAGCGTGTCGCTCGTGAACACGCGCCAGATGCTGTATTCGGCATCCTTCGCGCCCATGTGCGCCAAGGAGCCTAAGCGGCTTTCGTTCTTGTTCTCCGCCACGGTCACCGATGAAAGCTTCGGTGTGAACATGGCGAACTTCGCCACGGGCACGTGGAACGTGCCGCGCGCCACCATCGTCAACATCTGTTCGTGCAGCTCCTGGACGCTGTCCAACGTGGCGGGCGTGCTCATCGGAGGCGCGCTCGGTATCCCGCTGGCCATCGCCAGTTTCGCCATGACCAGCATCTTCATTTGTCTGCTGGTCACCCAGCGCATCACGTTCGAGAACGTGGTGGCGGCCGTGGTGGCCATCGTGGGCGTGTTCACGTGCAAGGCCGTGGGGCTTGCCGGCCCCGCCATCCTGATCGGCGCCATCCTGGGCGTGGTCGCGGCCATGCTCGTCTCGCAGGTACGCCGCGAGCGCAGGGCCGAGGATGCCGCGCTCGAAGAGAAGATCGCGAAGGCCGCCGGGGAAGGGGGCGATGCGCGATGAGCATGAACGACTTCTTCATCGTTTTCGCCACGTGCCTGGTCACCATGCTGCTGTGCCGTTGCCTGCCGCTGTTCGTGCTGAAGGGCCGCCAGCTCCCCGAGGGCCTGGCCCGTGCGCTCGGGTTCATCCCGCCTGCGGCGTTCGCCGCCCTGGTGGCCAACGACCTGCTCTCGCCGGGCATGTTCGACGCGGGCGTGTGGCCCGCCGCCATGCCGCTTGCCGCCGCCGCAGTGGTGGTCGTGGTCGCGCGCAAGACGAAATCGCTGCTGTGGTGCGCCCTTGCCGGTTGCGCAAGCTATGCGCTGCTGGCGTTCTGCTTCGCCCCCGGCGCGGTGTAGGGCAGCGTTGTCATGGCCCCGGTTGCGGAAATTAGTTGGCAAAACGCCCTTGTTCTGCCTGGTTTGATATAATCCCGCATCGTATATGTGCTAATGGGAACCTTGAAGCGTTCGCACTGGCGAAGCGGCCGAAGCGCCGATCGAAGGAAAGAATGGGGACATTATGAGCGAACTGCTTTCGCAGCTGATCACGCCCGAGATCCAAGCGGCGTTTTCCGTCGTGGTCGTGCTGCTTGCCATCTTGTACATCCTGTCCATCGTATGGGTTGCGCGCGATGCGTATATGCGCGGCACCTATTGGTACGTGTGGGGCATCGTTGCCCTCATCCCGCTCGTGGGCGTTGTGGCGTACTGCCTGCTGCGTCCGCCCCTGCTGCAGATCGATCGCGATGAGCAGGAGCTCGAGGTGGCGCTCAAGCAGCGTCAGCTCATGCATTACGGCGAATGCGCCAACTGCGGCTATCCGGTGGAGGCGGATTACGTCCTGTGCCCGAACTGCCATCAGCGCCTGAAGAACCTGTGCGGCCATTGCGGCCACGCCCTTGAGCCGGCATGGACGGTGTGCCCGTACTGCGCAAGCCCGGTCAGCGGCCAGCGCCAGGCACAGCGTCGCGCCCCGCAGCCTCAGGCGGCTCCTCGCCAGGCACGCCCGCAGCGCCCGGCGCGCCCCGAGGAATAGGCTGAACCCTTGTCGTACGCACGAGCCGTCCGATCGGACGGCTCGTTTTGCTTTTCGGCGTGCAAGGCCGCGGCCTTTGCGGGCTTGTCGCGAAAGCCGCGCAGATGGTGGCGCGTGAAACTCCTATGCATGCGGCAGACCTTCTTTTGGGATTCGCCGGTCTATGCGCTAGCATGGGGAGCAGCTGCATGCTATCTTTCTATAATCTATAAAACCGATGCGCAGGCGGTATGCACCTGCCCGGCTGAGGAAAGGAACGTATCATGGAAATCGTTTTGCCCGACGGCACGAAGAAAACGCTGGACGCCGGGGCAACCGTCGCCGATGTGGCGGCTTCCATCGGCGCGGGCCTTGCGAAGGCCGCGCTTGCCGGTAAGATCGACGGCAAGCTCGTCGACCTGACCACCCCCGTACACGATGGCGCCGCCGTCGAGATCGTCACGGCGAAAAGCCCCGAGGCGCTGCACATCCTGCGCCATTCCTGCGCCCACATCATGGCCGAGGCCGTGCAGGAGCTGTTCCCCGGCACGCAGATCGCCTTCGGCCCTGCCACCGATGACGGCTACTTCTACGACTTCCTGCTGCCCGAGAACATCTCCTCCGATGACTTCGGCGCCATCGAGAAGAAGATGCAGCAGATCATCAAGGCCAACGAGCCGTTCGTGCGCGAGGTGGTCACCATCGAACAGGCGAAGGAGATCTTCGCCGACCAGCGCTTCAAGCTCGAGCACATCGACGACCTCACCGACGAGCAGATCACCATTTACCGTCACGGTTCCTTCGTGGACCTATGCTCCGGCCCGCATATCCCGTCTGCCGGTAAGATCGGCGCCATCAAGCTCATGAAGCTGGCCGGCGCCTA
The DNA here is from genome assembly GCF_934632265.1 of uncultured Senegalimassilia sp. Classification (GTDB taxonomy): domain Bacteria; phylum Actinomycetota; class Coriobacteriia; order Coriobacteriales; family Eggerthellaceae; genus Senegalimassilia. The sequence goes on along the minus strand of NZ_CAKTYH010000064.1, from coordinate 1,729 downwards.
CTGGCGCGCCGACGCAAGCCGCGAGCAGCTGCAGCGCCTCTACGGCACGGCGTTCTTCAAGAAGGCCGAGCTTGACGAATACCTGCACAACCTGGAAGAGGCCGAGAAGCGCGACCACCGCAAGATCGGCCGCGAGATGGACCTGTTCATGATGCGCGAGGAGGCCCCGGGCTTCCCGTTCTTCCTGCCCAACGGCATGGTTCTGAAGAACACGCTGCTCGACTACTGGCGCGAGATTCATCGCAAGGCCGGCTATGTCGAGATCTCCACGCCCATGATCATGAACAAGCAGCTGTGGATGACGTCTGGCCATTGGGACCACTACAAGGACAACATGTACTCCACCGTTATCGATGACGAGGAGTACTGCATCAAGCCGATGAACTGCCCCGGCGGCGTGCTCGTGTACGCTTCCCAGCCGCGCAGCTATCGCGATCTGCCCATCCGCGCCGGTGAGATCGGCACGGTGCATCGCCACGAGATGCGCGGCGCGCTGCACGGCCTGTTCCGCGTGCGCTGCTTCAACCAGGACGATGCGCACCTGTTCGTGCGCCCCGACCAGCTCACCGATGAGATCGTGGGCGTCGTGCGCCTTATCGACTCGGTGTACCAGCAGTTCGGCTTCAAGTACCATGTGGAGCTTTCCACCCGTCCCGACGACTCCATGGGCTCCGATGAGGACTGGGAGGCAGCGGAGGGCGGCCTGAAGACGGCTCTGGCCGAGCTGGGCATGGACTACGAGCTCAACGAGGGCGACGGCGCCTTCTACGGTCCGAAGATCGACTTCCACCTGGAGGATTCGCTGGGACGCACGTGGCAGTGCGGCACCGTGCAGCTCGACTTCCAGATGCCGCTGAACTTCGGCCTGGAGTTCGTGGACCACGACGGCTCGAAGAAGCGCCCCATCATGCTGCATCGCGTGTGCTTCGGCTCCATCGAGCGCTTCATCGGCATCCTCATCGAGCATTACGCGGGCAAGTTCCCCGTGTGGCTTGCCCCCACGCAGGTCAAGGTGCTGTGCGTGTCCGAGAAGTCCCGCGATTACGCGCATCAGGTTGCCGCGCAGCTTGACGAGGCCGGCATCCGCGTGGCAGTCGACGACCGCGACGCGAAGATCGGCTACAAGATCCGCGAGGCGCGCAGCATCGACCGCGTGCCGTACATGATCGTCGTCGGCGAGAAGGAGGCCGAGGAGGGCACCATCGCCGTGCGCGACCGCTCCAACGAGACGCATCCGTTCGAGACGGCCGACTTCATCGCGAAGGTGTGCGAGGAGATCCGCACGCGCGCGTAACGCGGCTTGGCGGCGGCGCTGTTTGGCGGCGCGCTGTCCGCTTGAAACGTTAGATCGCAGCCCCGCAAGGTTTGCTTTGCGGGGCTGTTTGGGTATATGGCGCGGAAGGTGTTCCGCGCGCGAAAGGGGATGGCATGCGCTCCGCTGCTTCCAGATTGCACAAAGGGTTCTCGTTTGCGAAGCGCTTCCGGGAGTGCAGCGATTGGATCTGCTGCGACGGCGCTGCTTGGGCCGGTCGCTGGGCCGCATGGGCGCCCGGCGGGAAGCACCGCGAGCAGGCGTTTTCGTACGTTGTGCTGGATTTGGGCTGCGGAAAGGGCGAGTACACCGTCGCCTGTGCCAAGATGCGCCCCGACGTGCTGTTCGTCGGCTTCGACGTGGATGCGGTCTGCACGCGTCGCGCCGCCGAGGCGGCGGCCGCGGCCGGCGTGGACA
>NZ_CAKTYH010000063.1 GCF_934632265.1 uncultured Senegalimassilia sp. | reverse complement strand
CGAAGCGAGAAAGGGGCGAGCGATCCATCGTCGCTCGCCCCCCATGCGCTGACGACACGTCCAAGACTGCACGCGACGCGGCGAGCGGCATTATGCCACTCGCCGCTTCGCCGCTCACGCACTGGCGCAACGCAAAAGGCCGCATGCGGGGCGGCAGGCGATTTGCGCCCGCCGTCCCGCTTTCACCGCCTTGTTTAGCCCTTCACCAGCGTGACCGCGATGGTGTTCAGGTAGTCGAGCGCGCCCGCTTTGACGGCCGCCCTGTCACCGCGAGCGTATTCGTTTTCACAGGCGATCCAGTCGGCCCACGCCTCGCGCGTGCACGTCATCTGGCGCATATCCTTGATAACCACGCCGGGCGTTTTGCCGATCATAGCTTGCCACCAGGCCATATCGTGCATGTACTCAAGCTGCTCGGGAGTCCACGAGGCAAGCAGGCACGCCGGCAGCTCATCATGGCAATCGCGCACCATGCCGGGGATGGAGAGGTAGATCCTCCCGCCCGGTTTCACGTAAGGAAGAAGTCTTTCGCCGAGATACCGCGGATCACGGCCGAAATAGTTGTAGGAGTCGATGCTTACCACTGCGTCGAAAAACCTGTGTTCAAACGGCAAGCCTTTCGCAGCATCGGCCTTAACGGGGTGGATTTGCCCATCCGGCACGCCCATCTGCCGGAAGAAGGCGCGGTTTTCGGCGGGGTCGCTCCACAGGTCGACGGCGTAAACGCCGAACCCGTACTCGCGCGCGAGCATCACGCTGGTGATGCCGGCGCCAGATCCAAGGTCGCATACGCGCGAGCCTTTTGCGAGATTGGCATCGTGAAGCAGCTCCTCGCAGAGCTTAAGCGGGTTGGGCCCCATGATCTTTGAGCGGACGAGATTGATGTCGAAGCTGTTCGCTTTTGGGAAGTTGTTCATTGTTGTTCCTGTTCGTTGAGGATTGAGACGATATTTCAAACAGGTGAGGAACGGCGCAATAACGCAGGGCCTTGTTACGGCCTTCTTCGAAACGCTATGCGATTAACCGTTCCCTAAAGAACAATGACCAAAAAGACATCCCCTAAGGTGTGTTCGTTTGAGGCCTTTTGCCTCCCTTGGATGCAGCGCCGCGGCCACGGCGGTCGCAGTCGCTATTCGCATCCGGCTTGCTTCACATTACCACGTTTCGCCTCACCAAGAGAAGACGCTTTTCCGACGGTGGCGCGAGCGTGTGCTTCGGGCGATAATGGAGGCTGCTGGTCAACCGTTTCTGGAGGCGCATCTTGCAACTTTGGCTTGTCGCGGCTTTTGCGTCCGCGTTGTTCGCGGGCATTGTTTCCATCCTTGCCAAATGCGGCATCAAAACCATCGATTCCGACGTTGCCACGGCGCTTCGCACCTGCGTTGTGGCCGTTTTCACCTGGGTGATGGTAGCCGTGGTCGGGTCAGCAGGGAGCATCGGCGACATCTCGCCGAAGTCGTGGCTGTTCCTTGCTTTGTCTGGCTTGGCGACCGGCGGGTCGTGGATCTGCTACTTCAAGGCGCTTTCAGTCGGCGACGTCAACAAGGTGGTGCCCATCGACAAGTCGAGCACGCTCATGGCCGTCGTGCTTTCCATCGTGCTGTTCAACGAAACCGGCGATTTGGGCCTGCGACTTGCCGGCACCGCCGTGGCAACTGCGGGAACGTTTCTGATGATCGAGAGGAAATCGAGCGACGCGAACGGCGCGAACGACCGCGACTACCGCATGAGCATCGCCTACGCTTTAGCCGCCGCCGTTTTCGCCGCCCTAACCTCGGTGCTGGCGAAGGTGGGCATCGAAGGCGTTGAAAGCAACCTGGCAACCGCCATCCGCACGATGTTCGTGCTTGCCATGACGTGGGCGATCGTTGCAGGCAAGGGCAAGACGGGGCTGGTCAGGGGCGCGAACCGACGCGAGCTTGCGTTTCTTGCCGCATCGGGCCTTGCCACCGGCGCGTCGTGGCTGTACTACTACTATGCTATACAGATGGGTCAGGTCAGCGTGGTGGTTCAGGTTGACAAGCTGTCGCTGCTGGTTTCCATCGCCTTTGCCGCGATCGTGTTCGGCGAACGGCTTTCGAAGCGCGCGGGTATCGGATTAGCGCTTATCGTGGCGGGCACCGCGATTGTTGCGGCGTGCGGGTAAGGTGCCGAAGCGCAACCAGCCGTTGCTAGGACAAACGTCCCCTTGCGCGTATGCTGATGTCATCGAAACGACCCCGCCGAGAGGAGCACTCGTGGCCTTCGCAGAAAAACTCGTCGCCGTACGGCGCGCGCACAACCTCACGCAAGACCAGCTTGCCGAGAAGCTTTACGTCACCCGCCAAGCCGTGAGCCGCTGGGAGCGCGGCGAGGTCACACCTGGGATCGACATGATGAAGCTCATTGCCGCCGTCACCGGCGAGCCGCTGGCGCATCTGCTGGAGATGCCCGAGCATTATTGCGAAAGCTGCGGCATGTACCTTACGCCCGACGATTGCGGGACCGATGCCACCGGCCAGAAAACCGACCATTACTGCAAGTGGTGCTACGACCGTGGCGGCTACACCTATGAGACCACCATGGAAGCCATGATCGAGGATTGCGCGCCGCGACTGGCGAAGAACACGGGCATGACGCTTGACGAGGCGGTCTCGCTCATGGGCGCGGTTTTGCCTCAGCTTGAGCGCTGGCGCACCGTGCGCGAAAACGAGCAACGCTACGGAGCGGAAGCGCGTGAACGATATGGCAACGAGGCCGTTGATGCCATGAACGAAAGAATCCTCGACATGGACCCTGCCACCTGGAACGATATGAAAGAGCTGGAAAAGGCCATCCTGGGCCAGCTTTCCATCGCGCTGAGCGATGGCGATGCAACCGGCATCGAGGCCGCGAAGCTTGTGCAGATACATCGCCGTTGGATCGGCCTGCAATGGGGAACCGAGCCCGAACGGGATATCTACCTGGGACTTGTGCGCGGCTATCTGGCAGACCCCCGATTCGTTTCATACTACGACGAGCCGTGCGGCAAAGGAGCGACGGCGTTTCTGGTTAAAGCCGCGGAAGGTGCGTTGGGGGAATAATCCCGACAGCACCCGCGCAGGGAAACAACCTGTCGCTCATCAATCGCGTGCCAAGCAAGTTGCGCACGAGCCCCGCCCGCAACTTGCTTGGCAGTAAAGCGAGCCTTGCCTTGCCCGTACCTTGTGCACGCGAGCCCCACCGATAACTTCTGGGCGGTTTTGCAGGCGGAATCAGCCCTGAAGGCCGCAGGGCGCCGGCGTTTCCCCAGGTCGGCAATGCCGGCAGCGAACAACACCCGCGGGAAACCGCCCAGAACCCTGGGGACCATGTCAAAATCGGGGCTCATTTGCTGCGAAACCGTCCAGAAGTCGCATACCACGAGCGCGAACGGGAGTGCGGCGGATACCAGAGCGAACGCAACCGCAAGCGAAATGGGCGCGACTGCCAACAACATCGCAGGGGCCTTTGCGAAATGCCACGACCCCTGCAGCTGCACGCTTTAGCGCCAGCCGTAGCCTTTTGCGTGCCGCGCCACCAGGCCGATGGTCAGGACGCTGGCAGCGGTCTCCGCCACGATGATCGACCACCAGATGCCGTCCGCACCGAAGACCACGGGCAGCAAGATAACCGAACCGAGCTCGAAGACGAACGTATGGACGAAGGAGATCAACGCCGAGATCTTGCCGTTCTCGACCGCCGTGAACATGACCGAGCCGAAATAGGTCACACCCATCAGCAGAAACGCGATGCTGTACACGCGGAACGCGTGGACTGCCAACGCCATCAGCGCCCCATCGTAGCCCGTGAATGCGAATGCCAGCGGCTGCGCCAGAAGCTGAGCAGCAAGGAACGCTCCAACGCCCATCGCCGCCGTAAGCGTGGCGCCGTTGCCGAACAAGCTGCGCTTCTCGTGGTTGTTTCCCGCACCGTGCCGATAGCTCATCAGCGGCGCCATGCCCTCGGTAAGGCCGCCGAGCGCCGCACCGATCAGCATCGACGCGTACTCGATGACCGCATAGGCGGCAACGCCGTCGGGGCCGAACGGGTTCATAAGCTGCAGGTTATACGCTGCAGCGACCACCGACATGGCAGCGCATCCAACCATCTCGGAAACGCCGTTGACGATCGAGCGCGACAGCACGCCGTGCACCCAACGAGGATGCACGAGCTTCAAAACGCCGACCTTGCCCCGTGCGAACAGGACGACCATGAGCGTTGCCGACGAATACTCGGCGATGCAGGTTGCCGTGGCGGCGCCTTCGATCCCCATGCCGAACACGCCCATGAGCACTGCATCCAAACCGATGTTAACCACGCCCGCAGTAAGCGACGACAGGAACCCGAAGCCGGGCTTGCCCGCCACGGAGCAGAACATCTCGAACACATAGGTGAGCATGAACATCGGCAGGCATAGGAAGACGATCTTGCCGTACGTTGCGGCCATAGGCGCCATCTCGGCAGACGCGCCAAGCAGCACGACCACCTTATCCATGAAGGCTATGCCCAGAACCGAGCAAACCACGCCAGCCATAAACGTCGTCCAGGCTATGAGCGAGAACGCGCGATTCGCGCCCTTCCCGTCGCCGGCGCCCAGAAGCTGCCCAACGACCGCACTGCCGCCCGAGCCCATCATGATGCCCAACGCAGACAGGATAACGGTGAACGGCAAGACGATGGTCATCGAGGCCAGCGCATCTTTGCCGACCAGATTGGAGACGAACAGGCCGTCGATGATGCCGTATGCCGAGCTGACGAGCATCATGGCCATGGTCGGCAACGTGTATTTCAATAGCTTGCTTTTCGTGAAATGTTGCGAAAGGACATCCATGCCTTTGATTCCTCTTACGGTCGTGACGGTGTTTCGAGTCGAACTGACGACCGGTCATAGTAGTCTAACCATTGACTGTTTAGTCTATTGTTTGACCTTTGTCCCCAATCAAGCATGGAAACCACACAAAGCGGGAAGGGGGCATCGAGGGACTTGGCGAAAGGATGCGCCGACCACCTTACTCGATAAGGCCGAGGGCCGGGGCTATGACCTTCGTATAAAGCACCAGCCAGATGGTCGAGACGCAGAAGCCGCCCAGGACGTCGCTGGCGTAATGAACCCCCAGGTAGATGCGGCTTATGCCGACCATCACGATGACCAGCGCGAACAGGCACATCAGCGCGATGCGACGACGCGGGTTGCGCTCGTAGCGCCACACGCACCACGCCAGCAGGCCGAAAACGGCCATCGCAGCCATGGAATGCCCCGAGGGGAAGCTGAACCCGGATGCGTCCGCCAGCCGCAGCACATCGGGGCGCGGGCGTTGGATGGCGAACTTCATCGCCTGGTTCAGCAGCACGACCAGGCCTAAGTTCAGCACGTTGCACCAGCCCGGGCGCTTGACCGGCGTGAACGCTGCAGCGATGCCGAGCACCACCAGCAACGTCACCGGAGTGGCCAGCGCCGAGAAGCTTTCCATGATGGGCGTGAGCCACGGTTGGCGCAGCTGCTCGCCGAGCAGCCACCACGCCGCCGCGTCGAGCTTCATGTTCTCCTTGTCGAGCACGTCTTCGAGCAGCATCACCAACACGATGGCGCACACCGATGTCACCACCAGCGTGCGATTCTCCTTAACGTAGCGCGAAAGGCTTCGCACGGCCTTGCCGACCCCCGACACGTCCTCCACCCTGTTCAACTCCTTCGCCCGGCCACCTGGGCCGATATCGCAAACCGAAAGCATGATAAGGGGTAGGTCGGCCCTCAGGCCGCCCTACCCCTTGGATTTCGCTAATGCGAAGAATAGCGCATATGCGGCCGCCCTCGGCGTTTCGGCAACGACCTGTTATTCCCGTGACAGCGGCTTCACGCTCCAGAACGCCACGTTCACGATGACCACGATGAGGGCGACCGCGGCAGATGCTCCCCAAAATCCTGCGGTCTGGGGGAAATCGCGGTTGCGATGCTATCAACAGGGCATCACCTTGGGCCTTCCCCTGGTCTTCTCCCGCCGTCCTCTATTATGATGGGCTGGTAATCGAATTCACAAATCGGCAGATTCAATCGGCAAGTCCTCAAGATACGGCCCGTCCCGATATGCGGGCGGAAAGGATCGCACCGACCTTCGACGGCCTCGCTTCAAGGCTGCGCGAAGGCCTGCGCCCATCTTGGGGGAGGGTCGGCAAACCGCACGCAGGCGAAAGGCGGCATCCCATGGTACGCGTCATCACGGACTCAACGTCATCCATCCCCGTTGATGTCAGGAACGACCTCGGCATCGAGGTGATCTCGCTGATCATCAACCGCACGGGACAAAGCTACGTCGAGGCAGAAACCGACCTGGACGCCTTCTACCAGGACATTTACGAGATGATCGACGACATCCCGACCTCAAGCCAGCCTTCGCAGCAAGACGTTCGGAACGCGCTTGAGCGCATCCAGGCCGACGGCGACGACGCGCTCGGCGTCTTCATCAGCAGCAAGATGTCCGGCACCTTCGAAACCTTCCTACGCATCGCGAAGGAGGTTGCCGCCGAGCACCCCGGGTTCAAATTCGCCGCCATCGACAGCATGACCAACTGCATGGAGCTGGGCCACGCCGTGGTTGCGGGCGCAAAAGCGGCGAAAGAAGGGCTGGGGCTGGAAGATTGCGCCGCCGCAGTCGAGGACAGCCTGCACTCCTCGCGCTTTTTGTTCACCCCGGAATCCTTGAGGTTCCTTGAGAAGGGCGGACGCATCGGAAAAGCCGCGGCCCTGATCGGCGGCGTCATCAACATCACGCCCATCCTGACCGTCAAAGACGGCGAGGCGGCAACGGCGGCGAAGACCCGCTCGCAGAAGAAGGCCATGGCGAAGATCGTCAAGCTGTTCGAAGAGGACGTTGCCGCCTACGGGCTGAAGAACCTGGTTGTTCACTACATCGGCTCGAAGATCCCAGCGGAGAAGTGGGCCGAGGAGGTCATCAACCCCCTTATCGGGTTCAAGGCCAGGGTGGTTCCCGCAAGCCCCGTCATCGGCGTGCACGTAGGCCCCGCCGTGGGAATCGCATACGAATGTAAGCAACGCATAGAAGGCAAGTCCACCAGCGCCTCCCCCGAAGTGGTCCTCTAGCTGCCCGTGCCACTTCGGGGACGTAGCGTTATGTGTCCGGACGAATGACGTTTCAGGGATGTGGCGCCGTTCGTCCGGGTACGGAAACTTCCGCTCAGAACCAAGACGGACAACTCTTCGCCCCCTTTAAGCGCCAGGATGCGTATATTGCCCGTGGCGTTTGGTTTTGTTTCCGTATTGGATAGCGAACTTCGGGCAATGATGCAGGCAAGCTAGGCGCATCACGCAGCGATCCTTCGTCCACACAGGCTTCCTATCGCAGATCTCGATAGCGGCCACGGGACATTTCCTCGCGCATAATCCGCAGCCAACGCAGGAATCCTCAACAGCGAAATGGCGGGCCCTGCGCATTGAGTCATATTCCAAGGCGTAAACCAGCTTCGCGGCGAGAACTGGGGCTTTGCGGCGCATGAAATCCCCGCGCTCGCGGTTTTGCACCTTCCCTATCACGAAATCAATCTCCTGCTCCGCATCTCGATTGATGCGCGAAACCTTCGCAGGGTCGCTTAAGTCGAACATGGGCGTCCATGTATCCGGCATCTTCACGCTGAAGAACGCGTCAAAAGGACGGCCTTTCCTTCGCATGATATCGTCAGCGAATCGACCGGTTTGCCCCGGCGTGGTCCCATAGGTTGCAGCGAACCAAACATAACCCGGGTTCCCATCGATCGTCAGCTGCTGCAAGAAATCGCGGACTATGATGGGCAAACCCCAGGCATACGTCGGGCTCACGATGCCGAAGGCGTCACCATCTGCGGAAAAGCGATATCGACCTTCCTTGACGCACTCGGCTATCGAAATCAGCTCCTCCCCCGTTGCCGTTGAAACCCGCCGTGCAACATGCCGCGAATTACCAGTTGCGGAAAAGTAGAAGATCACGGCTAAACCCCCTTCGCGAACTCTAAAGATAACGCTTCGACCCCACGTTTTGCCACATACCTTGCTTTGGATGCTTGTCTATTCCTGAACGCCATGATGCAATGTTGCGCATTCCGGACGCATAACGACACGTCCCCGAAGCGTCCAGGCTAGGCAGTCGCATCTGCTGTTTCTGCCGCAGCTACTTCCTCGGCTTCTTGGGTTCCTTTGCTGAGCAGCGCTATGCCCGCCACCACTGCGATCATGCCGATTCCCACGATAATGGAAAACGGGTCATCCCATACGACGATGCCGACGAGCGTGGTCAAAAGCGTGCCGACGCTTCGAAAAGCACCGACAAGCCTAGCAGCGCATACGGGCTCATCGCTGCACCTCCTCTTGGAACGTCTTCGCGTACAGTTTGACCACCTTGACGAACAGCGCAGCCTCGTCGGCGCTGATCGCGGCGGCGGCCTTCATCTCAAGCTCGCGCATCCGCTCGACGGGCAGGCGCCATTGCTCGCGCCCTTCGTCGGTGAGCGTCATAATCCGCTCGCGCTTGTCGACCTGGCTTGCCCGCGCGATCACGACATCGCGCGCGGCCAGACGCTTGCAAATGGCGCTGATCGTCTGCTTGCCCATGTCGCAAACCTCGCAAATCGCCCGCTGCGAAAGGCCTTCGGGCTCATCCCATAGGGCGTCGACAACGTACAGCTCACTGGTGTCGACGCCCATATTCTTCGCGAACGTGCTGTACGCGACCGAAACGTCGCGCCAGCAGTTCCACATCTCCTTCGAGAATTCCTCCGGCAACATCTTGCCTCCATTCGGATTGGTCTACTGGTTGACTATTGTAGTCTACAGATTGACTTTCTCCATCCAGCCGTACGGAATCCACACGAGCAGCATGGGGCTTTGCGACTTGCACCGCACGTCAGATGCGGAAGAAAGAGCCCGAGGGCGGCGGCACGTATGCGCGCTCTCAGTCAACCGCGATCGACTGCGCCGTAGACGCAGGCGATGCTGAGAGGCTTCCAGCCTCGCCTCGTAGGTTTCCTGCCTCGCATTGGAAGATTTTCGGCCGATTCTGGCACAGATTGCGAGTTTTCCAAATCGCATTGCGACTAATGAATGCCTTGGCTGCTGTTTAGTCCCAGAAAATGTAGCCACCGATGAGTTTTTCGCGCTCATCGCAACACCTGACGCGAACGCAATCTTTCACGATTCGGAAAACTTGCAATCTGTGCCATATTTCGCGATTTTGCTTCCCTGGCCAAAACCACACGCCAAAGGCTGGCATCACGGGCCGCCTAAAAAGAGCAGCGGCATCCATAAAGCAGCATCATCTGCGGGAAACCCATCAACAATTGGCATACGTTACCGAAATATACTCGAATTTTTTAAGGAAAACGATACAATCAAAGCTTCGGGTCATGTACCCATCCGATTGCAATATGAGGGGCTGTCCACTAGCTGTTCAACGTGCTATTCAACATGCGCTAGAGGGGGTTAACGCACATGAATATCAAGGAGCTTGTGCCGGAGAAGGTGGAATCGGAGATAAACTCGCCCGACCACCCAACCCGCAGGTTCGTCGGCTTCGCCTTGCTGCTTGCGTGGCATTACAATCTATGGTTCCTGCACGACTCGTTCGTCGGCGCGCAGCTGCTCGACGATTGCGTGACGCAGTCGTGGCTGATCGCGCTCGTCTCCGCCGCGGTCTCTTTCATCGTCATCGCCTTCGCCCTGGGAAGGAAGCGCCGCCTTTGCGATATCCCGTGGATGCTCTGGACCGCCACCGCCGCGGCCGTCATCTCCACGCTTGCGCTCACCCTGTTCGCATTCTCGTTCCCCACCGACCTTATCGCATACGCGCTTGCCGCAGTGGTCGGCATCACGAACGCCATCCTATGGATCATGTGGGGCGAGCTGTACTCGCGCACGAAGACGTCGTTCTCCGTTTCCTACATCGGCACCACCGTCGGCCTGGTCACGCTCGTGTGCTCGCTGATCTGCTTCGTCCTTCCCACCGGCGTCTCCTCGGTATTCATCTCGCTTATGCCGCTTGCGGCGGGCCTGCTGTTCGCGCGCGGCACCACCATCGCCAAGGACATGCCCTACCCCACGCTGCTGCCGAAAAGCACCGCAAACCGCGCCTTGAAGCCCATGATCGTGGTGTGCGGCACCACGTTCGTCGCATCGGTTGCCTGCTATTTCCTGGTCGCCATCATCCCTTGGGAGAACCTGCCGTATGGCGAGTACGCCTTCACGTTCGGCTCCATCGGCGGCGCAACCCTGCTGTGCATCATCGGCGTGATCTGCGGCCTGACCAACGACCGCCTGAACATCTACCGCACCTTCCCGTGGCTTATCATCATCGCCATCGCCTCGTTCGCGTTGTTCCTGATGGGCGAAAGGTTCTTCGTTCCCTCGTTCTTCGTGGTGCTGGCCGCCGTGTCCATCTTCGAAGTGCTGCTGATCATGTACTTCGGCGTGCTGGGGGTGAAGGGCTACGTGCCCATCGGCTTGGCATTCGGCTTAAGCGGGGCGTTCATCCGCCTGGGCATCGCCGTGGGCAACGCCATCGCGCTTTACTACGAGGCGAACCCCGCGTTCGCCAAGGTGGCAACCGATCCCACATCGCTGATATTCGTGTGCATCCTTGCGGCCGTCATCATCCCGCTGGTGCGCCAGGAGTACAACATCACCCAGCTCATGGCGCCGCCGGCAACGGAATCCAGCCAGGAGCATCGCATCAAAGAGCTTGCCGCCGAATTCTCGCTGTCGGCACGCGAGACCGAGATCGTCATGCTCATCGCCCGCGGCTTCACCACGGACAACGTGGCGAAGAAGCTGGTCATCTCGCCGTACACGGTGAACACCCACATCCGCCACGTCTACGAGAAGGTGGGCATCCACAAGCGCTCCGAGCTGATCGACTACATCAATCGCACCGGCTCCGACGACGACAAGAACGCCTAGCAGCGTATTTGCAACACCGGCCGATAATCGGGCCCGGTGGTTTCCCGCTCAGAAAGCCCCTGCTAGGAAAACCGGTTTACACATAACCGCCTCCCGGCTTCATGACTGCAACTGCAGCTCACGAAGCGGGAGGCGGTTCTTTTTGCGCAGGGGTCACGCGGATGATCCCGATTGCGGAGACACGCAACCGTAGGTCGCGTTCGGGAGCATGTGCCGTACTTGATCGCGCACGCAAACGACGGAAGCGTGCAGCAGCCGAAAGCCTTTCAACCTCCATGAATAGCCCTGACGTGAGCGGAAAAACGATCTCGCTGGATGATCGAATGCGCGTCTATACACAAAGAGAGGGAGGGCCCGAAGGTCCTCCCTCTCTCTTATGCCGCCGCCCGCTGAAGCGGGCGCGTGCGATGCCTCGCGCAACGTGCCTCGGGCCGGGCGATCGGCCCGGGGCGGCGCTGCGGGGCGGAATCAATCCTAGCCGCAGCGGTACTCGATGCCCATCGTCGGGCCGGGGTTGACCCACTTCTTGACGATGGTGCCCTCGCAGGCGA
>NZ_CAKTYH010000062.1 GCF_934632265.1 uncultured Senegalimassilia sp. | reverse complement strand
GCCATGGCTAGCATGAAGCCCGTCGAGCGCGATGCGCCGGTGGGCATGCCGTGCAGGTTCGGCGTGGCGAAGGGGCCTGCAGCCTGCAGCGCGGCGAGCACCAGGCCCAAAACGGCGCCCGCGATGGCGCACGCGATCAGCACATGTTTGCGGTCGACGTCCATGGCCGCCTTCCCCTTCCCGTTTGCTCGTTTCGGCTCATTGTACGCGCTCGGTCCGCCATTGTTCCCCGGATCGTAAAGTCGGGCCGCGGGTTGCTGAAATGCGGCTGAAAATGGGACAGCATGGCGCTCTTGGAGCGCCCGGCTTTGGTAAGCTGTTAGCAGAGGTTTTCTCCATATACGCATTCGGGAAAGGGAAAAACCATGGCCCAAGAATCGGTGAACTATCAATGTCCGAACTGCATGGGGCCGCTGCGCTACAAGGGCGATAGCGGCATGCTCGAGTGCGAATTCTGCGAATCGACGTTCACGCCGGCCCAGGTCGAGGAGGCGTACGCTGCCAAGCAGCGCGAGGCCGACGAGAAGGCCGAGGCCGCGGCCGCGCGTGCCGAAGCCGGGCAGCAATCAAGCTTCGAGCGCATGGCCGACGAGGCCGCCGGCGCATCGTCGGTGGTCACCGAGGATGTCATCGACGCCGCCGTGGCGGTTGGCGCCCAGGCCGACAGCTCCATCGCTTCGTACCTCTCGCGCGCCAGCTGGAACGAGGAGGAGCGCGCGGGCATGCGCACGTACCTGTGCTCGTCGTGCGGCGCGCAGCTGACGTCCGACGCCACCACCGCCATCCAGGAATGCCCGTACTGCGGCAACCAGGCCATGGCGCCCGGCTCGTTCGTGGACACCGCCAAGCCCGACCTGGTCATCCCGTTCAAGCTGGACAAAGCTGCCGCCGAGCAGGCGCTTACCGACTACTACAAGGGCAAGAAGTTCCTCGCGAAGGAATTCGCCGCGCAAAACCGCATCGCCCACGTGCAGGGCGTGTACGTGCCGTTCTGGCTCTACGACGGATCGGCCAGCGGCGAGGGCACCTTCGAGGCGCGCAACATCCGCACCTGGCGCGAGGGCAAGTACGAGGTCACGGAAACCCACGTGTACAACGCGTGGCGCCAGGGATCGTCGGAGTTCACGCGCATCCCCGCCGACGGTTCGGCGAAGATGCCCGACGAGCATATGGACGCCATCGAGCCGTTCGACTACGACGAGCTGACCCCGTTCTCGGTGGCATACCTGCCCGGCTTCTCCGCCGAGCGCTACGACCAGGACTCCGACGCGTGCTGCCATCGCGCCGTGCGCCGCATGGAGAACACGCTGGCCGACCAGCTGCGCGACACCGTCACCGGCTACGACCAGGTCGACCCGGCCGACGTGGACGCGGAAGTGTCGTTCTCCGAGATCAAGCAGGCGCTGCTGCCGGTGTGGATGCTGCACACGCGCTGGAAGGACAAGGACTTCCTGTTCGCCATGAACGGCCAGACGGGGCGCTTGGTGGGCGATCTGCCGGTGTCGCCGTTGAAGGTGGTGCTGTGGTTCCTGGGCATCTTCCTGGTGGTCGGCGCCGTCATGCTGGGCGTGGACTTCGGGTTCATCCAGTTCGACGACACCACCACACGCGTGGCCGTCGATGCGGGCGTGCCGTTGGTCGTGGCGGCCGGCGTGTGCCTCTATTTCTACTCGCAGATGAAAACGGCGGTGGAGCAGCGCAGCGCGCATGCGTACGTGGTCAACGGCAGTTTCGACCTAACGGGCAGCGACGACACGTTCGTCACCTCGTACCAGACGCGCACGCTTGTGGAAACGGATGACGACGACAAGCGGTAACCGATTTTCACCGGTCGCGAACGGCGCCGATCATCGCTTCCGTAACGGAACGGCCGGCGCCGCAGGCGATCGGATATAACCAAGCTCTACGGATCAGGTTTTGGGATAACGAACGAACAGGCAGCATCGGAGAAGGAGGACATCATGGGTTTGATCAAAGCGGGTATCGGAGCTGCAGGCGGCGTGCTGGCCGACTCTTGGCGCGAGTACTTCTACTGCGATTCGCTTGAGGCCGACGTGCTGTGCGCGAAGGGCCAGAAGCGCATCTCGGACAAGGGCCGCAGCTCGAACACCAAGGGCGAGAGCAACATCATCTCGGACGGCTCGATCATCGCGGTGAACGAGGGCCAGTTCATGATCATCGTCGAGCAGGGCGCCATCGTGGACGCCTGCGGCGAGGCGGGCGAGTTCGTGTTCGACAAGTCCACCGAGCCCAGCCTGTTCTTCGGCGAGTCCGGCACGCTGGGCGACCGCATCAAGAAGTCGTTCGAGCGCGTGGGCGCGCGTTTCTCCTTCGGCGGCGACACGGGCAAGGACCAGCGCGTGTACTTCTTCAACGCGAAGGAGATCGTGGGCAACAAGTACGGCACGGCCCAGCCGGTGCCGTTCCGCGTGGTGGACGCCAACATCGGCCTTGACGTGGACATCTCCGTGCGCTGCAACGGCGAGTACTCCTACAAGATCGTCGACCCGCTCATGTTCTACAAGAACGTCTGCGGCAACGTGGAGGAGCCCTATACGCGCGACAAGATCGACTCGCAGCTGAAAAGCGAGCTTTTGACCGCGCTGCAGCCGGCGTTCGCGAAGATCAGCGCCATGGGCGTGCGTTACTCGGCCGTGCCGGCGCACACCACCGAGCTTGCCGACGCCCTGAACGAGGTGCTGTCGGAGAAGTGGGGCGAGCTGCGCGGTCTGCGGGTGGCAAGCTTCGGCGTGAACGCCATCGCGGCGTCCGAAGAGGACGAGCAGATGATCAAGGACCTGCAGAAGGCCGCGGTCATGCGCGACCCGAACATGGCGGCTGCCAATCTGGCGGCATCGCAGGCCGACGCCATGCGCACCGCTGCCGCGAACGAGAACGGCGCCATGATGGGCTTCATGGGCATGGGCATGGTCAACGCGGTGGGCGGCATGAACCCGCAGGGCCTGTACGGCCAGGGCGGCAGCGCCCCGCAAAGCCAGTATCCCGTGGCAGCGGGCGGCGGCTTCGCGGCGCCTACCCCCGAGCCCGCTCCTGCGGCAGCCCCTGCTGCAGGCGGCGATGCGTGGACGTGCTCCTGCGGCGCCTCCAACACCGGCAAGTTCTGCAGCAACTGCGGCAGCCCCAAGCCCGAGCCGCCCGCGGCGGCCGGCGAGTGGACCTGCTCGTGCGGGGCGAAGAACAGCGGCAAGTTCTGCTGCAACTGCGGCAGCCCCAAGCCCGCAGGCGACGGCGGCTGGGATTGCCAGTGCGGCCAGCACAACACCGGCGCGTTCTGCAGCAACTGCGGCACGAAGCGCCCGTAAGGGGAAGCGGCTGGCGCGCGATATGCGCTGCTGGCCCGTTCCGCGCGGCGCGGCGTGGGCGTAGGCCCCGCCGGCAGCTGAGCGCTTGGAAAGGCCGTTCGTTTGCAAGCGTGCGAAGCGGGGCATCCGGCCCCGACCCGCGCGGAAAAGCGCGATACGCAAACTTGATGGCGGCGCCCGTATATCATGCGGGCGCCGCTTTTTGCGGATAGGCTCTCTTCGCCAACGATGCGCCGTTCGTGGCGCTCGAACTGTGGTGGGGGCGCACTTAGAGCCTAATCGGCTACCTCGCGACGCCTAGCTTCGGGAGGGTTGCGAGCATGACGGTACCGTTGCTGGAGCTGCTCTCAACCTCAATCGTGCCACCATGAAGCGTCGCGATTTCCCATACCAGCGACAGACCCAACCCTACGCCCCCGTATGCCCTGCTGCGGGACTTGTCGACGCGGTAAAACGGCTGGAATACGCTGTCTCGGTGCTGTTCGGGGATTCCGAAACCCTCGTCTTCGATGCGGACGAGAACGCGATCGTCTTCCTCATCAACCGTTACATCGACCGTCGAGGCGGGACGACTGTAGCGAATAGCGTTCTCGACAAGGTTGAACACCATCCGATACATCAATGGATCGCTGCCGTTCACCAGGCTGTTCCCGCGGCGGGCGAGGGCGGTGCCCTTTTGATCGGCGAGCGGGGCGAGGTCTGCTAGCACCTCCTCGATCAGGGGTGCGAGTTCGATTTCGTCGTTGCAGGGGATGGCGCGCAGCTCGCTCATTTCGAGCAATGTGCTCGTCATGCTCGACATTCTCTCGGTTTGCTCGCGCAGCAGCTTAAGGAGGTCGTTCGTTGCGGGCGGCGCATCAGGGTGCTCTACCGAGAATAGCTCCACCTGGGCCTGCATGAGCGCCAGCGGCGTGCGCAGCTCGTGCGCGGCATTGCCGGTGAACTGGCGCTGCGCGGCGAAACCCGCGTCAAGGCGATCTATCATGCCGTTGAACGATTCGCTGAATCTCTTGAATTCCGGAAGCACGTCCTCGCTGATTTTCGAATCGGCGAGATTCCCCGGCTGCACGTGTTCGATTTGCGCGGCGAAAGCCCTCAGGGGTCTGAGCGCACGGCCGCTTGCGAAGTATGCGAGCACGCCCCCGATCAGCGTCACCGCAGCGGTAATGCACCAGCTTGTAGTGCCGAACGACTTTTGCGCGTCGCTCACTACGATCGTCAGCTCGTTGCCGACGTCCTTGCTTCCTGGGTCGAATGACTTGGGAGCCCCTTCGTTTATGTTGCTATAAGCCGATACCTCGCTGCCGATCTCGTCCATGTATTGCATTCCGGAGTAGCCGACAAGGAAGTTCATCGACAGGCAGGCCGCGCAGACGAGGGCAGCCGTCGTCAATGTGATACGCCATTGCAGTGAAAGGCGCTTCATTCGCTCTCCTCCATCACGTAGCCTTGTCCTATGCGGTTGCTGATGGGGTCGTGCCCGAGCGCCTCGCGCAGCTTCTTCCTGAGCGCCGACATGTGGACCCTGGCAGAATTGCTGAAGCTGTTCGCGTTGCAGTCCCACACATGCTCGAGGAGCTCCTCCTGGCTAACCGGCCGTTCTTGGTTGAGCATCAGGTATTCCAATATGCCCGTTTCCTTTCGGGTTAGGGAAAGGGCCCGATCGTTTGCGGAAGCCTTGCGGGAGTTCGTGTCGAAAGAGATGGATCCGCAGGTCAGCACGGTGCTATCTTGGATGAACCGCCTGCGGGTCAGGCTTCGTATCCTGGCTGCGAGCTCTTCTAGGTGAAACGGTTTCGTCAGATAATCGTTGGCTCCCGCGTCCAAGCCGCTTACCTTATCGGAGATGTCGCATCGTGCCGATAGGATCAGCACCCTCGTGTCGTTGTCGGTTTCCCGAAGCGTTTCAAGCACCGTCATGCCGTCTGCGCCGGGGAGGTTCAGGTCGAGTACGACCAGGTCGAAGGTTTCGATGGCGAGCAGGTCGATGGCCGTTTGCCCATCATGGCAGCAATCGACGCTATAGGCAAGATGGCGAAGGCTGCGGGCGATCGCGTCGCACAGCGCCTTTTCGTCCTCGACAACCAAAATACGCATATCGGGCCTCCGGCTCATATGTGTCATTCCTTAACGCGGATTTTATAGCAGACATGGTTACATATGCCTGGAAAACGAAAGGAGTAGCAGATTGTTCAAAATGAGGAAGGCGATATTCCAGGTGATCTTGCTGGTCGTCGGGGCGGCCATGATCGGCTTCGGCGCCCTTCGGGGCGAGGTCGACATCGTGCTCAGCAAGGCTATCAGGCTGTGTTTGGAGTGTGTTGGGATTGGGTAAGGGAAACTTCCACGCATCGTGGCTTTTGAGCCGTTCCCGCGGGTTTATCCAGGCGGGTGCCGCATTGCTTTCGAATATCCACCTGCCGAACTTTCTTAAGGGCGGCATTCACCAGGGCGATTCGAAAGCGGTGTGCGTGCCTGGTTTGAATTGTTATTCCTGTCCAGCCGCTGCGGGCGCTTGCCCAATCGGCGCCTTTCAGACGGTGGTCGGCTCGTCGAAGTTCAGCTTCTCGTATTACGTAACCGGGTTCTTGATTTTGACGGGGGTTCTGCTGGGACGTTTCGTGTGCGGGTTTTTGTGCCCGTTCGGCTGGCTGCAGGAATTGCTGCACAAGATCCCGGGCAAGAAGTTGCCCACGAGCAAGCTCAAGCCGTTGAGATACGTGAAGTACGGGGTGTTGGCGTTGACCGTAGTGCTCCTGCCCGCGGTGCTCGTGAACGACGTCGGCATGGGCGACTCGCTGTTCTGCAAGTACATCTGCCCCCAAGGCGTTCTCGAGGGCGCGATTCCGCTTTCCCTCGTCGATAGCGGCATCCGATCGGCGTTGGGGGCGCTGTTCACCTGGAAGCTTGCGGTATTGATCGCGGTGGTCGTGCTGAGCGTGCTGTTCTATCGACCGTTTTGCAAATGGGTTTGCCCTCTCGGCGCGTTCTACGCCCTGATGAACAAGGTTTCCTTGCTGGGGATGAAGGTCGATCAGGGCAAATGCGTTTCCTGCGGCACGTGCGCGCAAACCTGCAAGATGGACGTTGACGTGACGGCTTCGCCGGATCATGCCGAATGCATTCGCTGCGGGATGTGCGTGAACGCCTGCCCTGCTGATGCCATCAGCTATCGCTTCGGCATGTGCGTGCCGTGCAATCGTCGCGCCGCGGATGCGGATAGGGTTCGAATGACGGATATCGATCGAAAAACGGAGGAATCGAAATGAGGAAGACCAAGAGTATGAATGCGAAGCTGTTGAAAATCTCGGCGGTGTTGGCAGCATCCCTGCTGGCAATCGGC
Organism: uncultured Senegalimassilia sp.; assembly: GCF_934632265.1. Classification (GTDB taxonomy): domain Bacteria; phylum Actinomycetota; class Coriobacteriia; order Coriobacteriales; family Eggerthellaceae; genus Senegalimassilia. The sequence goes on along the minus strand of NZ_CAKTYH010000062.1, from coordinate 4,898 downwards.
CTTGCCGCGTGCTCCGCCGCCGCTGGCGGCGAGCAAAGCCCGGCAGGCGCATCCGATGCTGCCGCGTTGATCGAGGCGCAGCCGAGCAACGCCGATGAGGCGACGAAGCTGTACGAGCAGCTTATGCAGAAGGAAAACGAAGTGCTTTCGGCCGATTTGCAGCTTTGGGAGAAGCTGTTCCTCTCGGCAAGCAAGGAAAACCCGATGATCGAGGACGGCAGCAACTATGGCGACTTCCTTCTGGCTACGCTGGAAGGCGCCAAGGATAAGTTCACGGCACAGGAGTTGGAAACGCTGAAAACCGGGGCGGAGCAGATCAAGCGGATCGAGGACAAGCTTGAGGCCCTGGAACAGGAATTCCCCGGATGTGGCAGCACGCCGGGCCAGGGCGAGAGCGTTGACGCCCAGAGCGCGGGTATGACGGCAAAAGCCGAGGGGACGGAAAAGTTCCCGAGCTTCAGCGGGAAGGACCTTGACGGTAACGACGTGAGCAGCGATGAGCTGTTCTCGAACAACACCGTTACGGTTGTCAACTTCTGGTTCACTACCTGCAAGCCGTGCGTGGGCGAGCTTGGGGAATTGGAGGCGCTTAACCAGAAGCTTGCCGACAAGGGCGGCGCGGTCGTAGGCGTCAATTCCTTTACCCTTGACGGCGACAAAGCTGCGATTTCCGAGGCGAAGAGCATCTTGGAGAAAAAGGGCGTGTCCTATAAGAACATCTGGTTCGGCTCGGATAGCGAAGCAGGCAAGTTCACCTCCAAGCTGTACTCGTATCCGACCACCTACGTGGTCGACAGCAACGGCAACATCGTGGGGCAGCCCATCGTCGGCGCGATCACGTCGGGCGACCAAGCGAAGAAGCTCGACGCGCTGATCGACGAAGCGATTGCGAACGGCGGACGATAAAGCGGGTCGGTTACGCTGTGCTCGGCAAGGGTTTGCGGCATGCGGGCAACGCGGGTCTTCAGGCCGGATAGCTTTCCATGCGGCACCGAGGGAGCAAGGCATCGGCCCCGACTCGCGCGGCAAAGCGCGATGCGCAAACTTGATGGCGGCGCCCGTATATCATGCGGGCGCCGCTTTTTGCGGGTAGGATAGCAAGCGATATCGAAAGAAAGGACCCGTCATGCCCGAACCCGTTTCCCTTCGCCATGGGCGCCTGAGCGCTGCCGTCGACCCTATGGGAGCGCAGTTGCTCAGCCTACAGTTGGATGGCCGCGAGTACCTGTGGCAGGGCGATCCACGGTTTTGGGCCAGGCGGGCGCCGGTTTTGTTCCCCATTGTGGGTTCGTTGCGCGATGGGCGTGCTGAATCGTCGCAGGGCCCGTGCGTGATGGGGCGCCACGGCATCGCGCGCAACTACGAGCATGCGGTGATCGATCGCGTCGCTGATGGGTCGTCGGTCACCTTCGAGCTGCGCGATTCGACTGAGACGCGCGGCGCGTATCCGTATAGCTTCAAGCTGAACATGACCTACGCCATCACGGGCGAGGCCACGCTTTCCCAGACGTTTCGCGTGACGAACACCGGCGACGCGACGCTGCCGTTTTGCGTGGGAGGGCATCCGGCGTTCAACGTGCCCATGGGGGCGTCGGCACAAGATGCGCATGCGGGCGAGGGCGAAGCGTGCGCCAAAGCGAGTGCTGCTACCAACGAAGCACGCGGGGAATCGGGCGCCGTTGCGGGCGCTGCCGAAGGCGATGCTGCTAACGAAACCTTCGATGATTACGTGCTGAAGTTCGCTCGCCTCTGGAGCTGCACGTTGCCGGTGATCGGCGAAGATGGCCTTATGAGCTGGGATAATGCGTTCGAATGCCCGCAAGGTTCGGATACCGTGACGCTCACGCACGCGTCGTTCGCCCATGATGCGCTCATGTTCACGGACGTTCCCGACAGCGTGCTCACGCTGCTGGGCACGAAAAGCGGGCACGGCGTGCGCGTCGAGTTCCCGGGCTTTCCCTTTATCGGCGTATGGTCCGCGGCCAACGATGCGCCGTTCGTGGCGCTTGAGCCGTGGTCGGGGCACACAACCGCCCACGACGAGGACGACGTGTTCGAGCACAAAGCCGGCATGACGCTGCTAGCCCCAGGCGAAACCAACGAGCGCACGTTCCATATCACGCTGTTCTAGCCGGTCCCCGCATCAAGGCCCAATCGACTGCTTTTATAAGATGCTTATGAGTATCATACTCATAAGCATCTTAGGCACAAGGAAGTGATTGGGCGCAGAAACCCCAGGTGGGCGGGGGGATTCGCATATGCGAACCTAGGCAATAAGAAGAATGTGGCGCAATGTGTCTCCATGGAAACCGGCTTTTGACCAAGGAGGCAGCTATGCGCAAACGAAACGTTGAACAACGAGCGCGGCATGCGAAGGATTGCTCGCCGATGAACGGAGCGGAGCGCCGCACGGGCACCAAGATCGCCTGCGTCGGAGTGAGCGCGCTCATTGCGGGGCAGCTGTTCATGCCCGCCGCTTCCCTTGCCGCTGAGGCGGCGGATCAGGACGGCGCAACGAACGACGCTGCTGCGGTCGCGGCGCCGGCGGCTCAGGCAACGCCCGCGGCGGAAACCGCTCCCGCGGCAAACGCGACGCCTGCGCCAGCGGCGCCGGCCGCTTCCGCGCCTGCAAGCAATAGCGCCTCAGCAGACCAGCAGGCTGCTTCCCAGCAGGCTCAGCCCGCCGCGCCGGCTGCGACGGCGAGCGACGCTGCCGATAACGTCGCCGCGCCGACAAATGCCGCCGCAGGGCAAAACGACTCCGACGGTAACGCTGTAGCTCTGCCGGCGGACGCCATGCAGGCTCGTGGCGTCACCGATGTGACGGAGGGCGGCGGCATCAAGGTCAACACGACCGTGGTCGACCACTACACGGACTGCGTGCTTCCGAGCAACGTCACGCTCGTGAAGGGACAGTCCTACACCTTCGACTTCCCCGATGTGGAGGGAGGCATACCCGAAGAGCCGCGCAGCGTAATCACCGAGGTCAAGTACTACAGAGCCGATGCCGCCTCGGGCAGCCTTGTCGAAGTTCTGGATGAATCCATGGCTGACGTGACGGCTCGCTTCGAACCCGTTGGCAATCACATGAGGTTGACGCTGTCCTTCACGGGCGGCGCCGCTAGCGGTTCGTATCGCCTTACGCGCAGCGATGACCTGCTGGTCAATGCGACCCTGACCTACGTCAGCACCGACTATGAAGGCGGCATCCTCATCGGCGACCCTGATGACATCTTCAAGCCGGGTTCGGTCATCATTAACGAAACCAGGGACAACTACTACCTCCGCTACAACATCAACAGCGAAATCACGCTCGTTTCGGCGGAAAAGAAAGCCCTTGAGAACCTGAACGTCGACAACGTGAAGACCGACTACGCGCCCGGCGAGGCCCCGCGTGCGACCGCGACGATCCCTGCCGCCGATGCCGACAAGTACGAAATCGCCTACGAGTGCTGGGAGGAAATGGACGGCAGCGATCCTAGGGAACTCACGCCCGTCGCCTTCTGGTATTCCGACCCTGGCAAGTACGCGCCGGGCATGAAGAAGATCACCCAGTTCGAAGAGGGTAAATTCTACATGTACTCTGTTGAGCTGCGGCTCAAGGACGGCAACACCCTGGCCGATGACTACAACGTGAACGTCAACGGTCAATGGGCGAGCAACACCATTAAGACCGTCGAGGGCGTGTTCGCCCCGAACGCGGCGAATATGCTGTGCGAGCAGCCGATCGTGGAAATGCAGGCCATCGACCTGATCGAGATCAACGGCGCCACCACCACTTTCAAGGCAGGCGACAAGCCGGTGTTCACGGCAGGCACTCCCGAAGGCTCGAACGCCATCTTCCAGTGCGAGTACTGGATGGGCAGCGACGGCAGCGAAGTGAACTCCGTCGAGTTCTGGGACCAGAACATCACGAATCACATCGACGCCTTCAAGCCTGGCGTGACGTATCGCTACGGCGTGTACCTTAAGCCGGCACGCGGCTTCTACTTCGCGCCCGATGCCAAGCTCATGATCAACGGCGCGGCATGCGGCTACCAGGTGGGCGAGGCGAGCGAAGTCGATTCCGAAAGCGGCATGATCTACACCCTGTGGCTGAGCACTGACCTGACCTTCACGCCGGAAGGCGCAGCGCCTGGCCCGCAGCAGCAGTCTGGCGACGACAACAGCGGCACGACCAGCACTGAAGACCCCGCCAAGGTGCCGACGGTTAATGCCGCGGCAACCAAACCCGCCACGGGCAACCTTGCCGCCACGGGCGATGACGTAGCCTTGACGGCAGCCGCTCTGGGCATCGCCGGAGCCAGCGCCGCCGTGGCGGTCGCTGCAGCAAGGCGCCGCAACCACTAAAGAGTTGAGATACGATTCCCCCGGCCCCCAAATGCCACGGAATAATGAGAGTTGTTGCGTTTCATTTTCAGCTCATTGGTTCAAAAGCTCATATAAACCAGTTATAGCTGCACGAAACGAATCAATACCGAGCGGTTGAACAGGGGGTGACACAAACCGCTTGACGCACGTGATATCGTTGCGCTAAAGTACCCCAAGTTAGATTTTGAGCGACCGTTTCCGTCGGCTTTCAGAAAAGTGAGGGGATTGCTGTGAGTCAAATCGCAGCGGAACAAGCTCAGCGGCAACGAAGCGTGGGATTGACCAATTCGCAATTGAGGATCCTCGGCTATATCGCATCGTGCGGGTCTCAGGGTTGTTCCGATACCAAAAACGCCATCGCGGAAAAGCTCGGCGTGTGCCCGAAGACGGTCGACCGCGCCGTTCGCCGCATGCGCGACGACGGGCTTATCGTCTCGACGGCGCGTTTCGACGAAAACGGCTCCCAGCTCGGTAACGTTTACTTCATCGGAGCTGGTTCAAAGCAATAGAATCCGGTTGTTCACAAG
>NZ_CAKTYH010000061.1 GCF_934632265.1 uncultured Senegalimassilia sp. | reverse complement strand
GCTCCGTCGTCTAGCGGTTTAGGACGTCGCCCTCTCAAGGCGAAGGTCGCCGGTTCGAATCCGGTCGGAGCTACCAAGCTTTACCCAGGCCACATGTTTCGCGGCCTTTTTAATGGCTCCGTCGTCTAGCGGTTTAGGACGTCGCCCTCTCAAGGCGAAGGTCGCCGGTTCGAATCCGGTCGGAGCTACCAAATGTACAGCCGAGGCTTTTGCCTCGGCTTTTTTGTTGTTACATGCCGTGCAAGGTCTGGCTTATAGGACAAAAGTGCGTCTGGTTTAGAGGCATAACGAGATTCGGCAATCGACTCGTATGGAGGAATATCGTGCGCAGACTTCGCGGGCTCTTTTTCGGACCATCGTGTGCTGGTAGCCAACGCGTCTCCCACGGGCGCGATTCACGAGCATGGTGCAGTGCCCTTCACGCGATCTTGGACCTGATCCTTGAAACGCTCCGTCCTGTGCCTTTCCAAATCTTGAGAACTAAGCCATGCGCATTCCCGATCCTTAAGGAGATGTGCCATACGCGTTCCCGATGCTCGATTAGGCGGCGCCTCTTCTGGATACCCGGGTGATCGCACTGGACACGATGGGTTGGTTGGTTATATCCTCGCTGGCATGTGACGAAACCGAAAGGCCGACAGATGCATCGCCGGAGACGATGCGGCATCGGGTCGAGCCTTCAACGTTTGAGGGAAAGGTGGGCCAATATGCGAATCGACCGCATTCTTTGCAGCACGCGCGTATTCACCGGTTTGACCGATAGCGCCGAGGAACTTGCCATCGCCGTTTCCGGGGACAAGATCGCCTTCGTCGGATCGAAGGATGACGCGCTTGCGTTCGCCCATGAGGCTGACGCGAACGCCAAGCCTGAAGTGATCGACTACGGCGACGCCTTTATCGCCCCCGGCTTCCATGACTCGCACGTGCACTTCTTCCATTCCGCAGTGTACTCTTCCCCGCTTGCCACGAATTTCCTGGGCGAGAACGAGGCCGATTGCGTTGAGCGCATGAAGCGTTTCGCCGAGGGACGATCCGAAGGGTGGCTGTTGGCCCAGGGCTGGCGCGAGTATCGATGGGACCCGCCGGTGCTGCCGTCGAAGCACTCGCTTGACGAGGCCTTCCCCAACCGCCCCGTGGCGCTGTACTCCGGCGACGCGCACACGCTGTGGCTCAACAGCTGCGCGCTGGCCGAACTGGGAATCGACCGCGACAGCGTGCCCCCTGCGGGAGGAAGCTACGACAGGGATGCCGATGGCGAGCTGACGGGCATTGTGCGCGAAGCGGCCGCCATGGAGCTGATGCCGCGTATCATGAACGCGTTTTCCGATGACGAGATCGCCGATGCCTACCGAGGGTTTTTGCGCACGCTGGCGCAAAACGGCATCACGAGCGTGTGCGATATGTCGCTTATGGCCAACCCGGGTCTGGACTTCATCCGCGACGATGTGCACGCACGTCTGCTTGACTCCAACGAGCTGACCTGCCGCGTGAACCTCTTCCCTACCCTGCTTGAGGATATGAGCAGGTTCGAGGCGATGTCTGCGCGTTATACAGGCCCGGTGCTGCGCTGCGCCGGTTTCAAGCAGTTCTTCGATGGCGTATCCAGCCAGCACACCGCATGGGTGACCGAGCCTTATAGCAACGCCCGATGCGAGGACGACTGCGGCAGGCCCACCATCGAGCCCGACAAGATGCGTGCGCTGGTGATGCAGGCAGCCGAGAAGGGCTACCCCGTGCGCATCCACACCATCGGCGATGCGGCGATTCACGAGGCGCTGAACATCTTCGAGGATGCCCGTGCGCAATTCGGCCCGCTTCCCGAGGGACGCCATAACTGCCTTGAGCACCTGGAGAACTTCCTGCCCGGCGACGTGGAGCGCCTGGCCAAGCTTGACGTGATCGCTGCGGTGCAGCCGCCGCATATGACGCTTGACCCGGGCGGCCCCGAGCGCGACTTGGGAGACGAGCGCGTGAAGCTGATGTGGCCGTTCAGGACCATGCTGGATGAAGGCGAGACGCTTGCGTTCGGCACGGATTCGCCGGTGGTGGACGTGAACTCTATGGGCGTGCTGTACAGCGCCGCCACGCGCCGCGACCCGCAAACGCGCGCACCTGAAGGCGGATGGCGCCCTGAGCAGCTTATCAGCCGCGCGGAGGCTATCCGCGCATATACCGCCGGCAGCGACGCCGCCGCCCAGCGCAACGGCGAAGCGGGCGTGCTGGCAGCAGGCAAGCTGGCGGACATGGCGGTGCTGGACACCGACCTGCTCGCATGCGCCGACGACGAGATCCTGGATGCGCATGTTACCGCCACCTGGATGGGCGGACGCTGCGTGTTCAAGGCCTAGAAGGACCGAAAGCGCCCCAAGATGACCAGCGAGCCCCCTTCCGTTTCTGCGTTTCCGCGAAAAGGAAGGGGGCTCGGTAAGCCTCTTGGGGCGCTTTGCGTTCGAGACGTTTTGGCGCTAGTGAAACGGCGATGACGAGCTGTGCTGCGCACGCCTGTCACCCGCCGTGCCGGAGACGCCGTTGCTTAGGCGTTGTAGGGCAGGTGCGGCTTTCCGTGGCACCACATATGATCGAGGGGGCCGCTGCCCTGCCCAAGGTCAAGGCCGGTGGACAGAGCGCCTCGGACGAAGCCTTTCGCGCGGCGAACCGCCTGCTCGATGCCGTTTCCCTGCGCCAAACCGCTTGCGATGGCGCTGGAGAGCGTACAGCCGGTTCCATGCGTGTTGCTGGTGGCTATGCGCTTCGCCCTTAGCCACGCGTGACGGCCGTCGGGCAGGACGAGCAGGTCGTCGGCGGTATCGGCAAGATGACCGCCCTTGACGAGCACGGCACCGTTGGTTTTCCCCGAAAGCAACTTCGCCGCTTGCATCATGCCGTCATCGTCGATGACGGGAAATCCGCACAGGACCTCAGCCTCGGGCATGTTCGGGGTGATGACGTCGGCCGAGGGGACCAGGTTGGCCACCAGCGCGTCGACGGCCTGCTGTTCGATAAGGCGCGAGCCGCTAGTGGCCACCATGACCGGATCGAGCACCACGTTGCGCGCCTGATGGAATCGCAGACGCTCGGCGATGACGTTGATGATCTGGGCGGAGGATACCATGCCGATCTTCACCGCATCGGGGCGGATGTCCTCGAACACCGCATCGATCTGCGCTCCGACCACTTCAGGCGAGATATCCTGCACGGCACGCACCCCGCAGGTGTTTTGCGCGGTGATGGCGGTGATGACCGTTTCCGCGTATAGACCGTAGGATGCGATGGTTTTGATATCGGCTTGGATACCCGCTCCGCCGCTTGAGTCGGAGCCCGCGATGCTGAGCACTGCTTTCATCGGAAACCTCCCTTTGATGCCAGCGCTACCCGTTTATTCGTTGTCGAGATCGATGACGAGGCCGTCCATGATGGTGTTGACGGTGCGCACCGCGCACATCTTGCCGCACATGGTGCAGGTACCCTCGTTGCTCGGCGGGGCGCTTTCGAAGACCTTGCGCGGGCGAACCGGATCGATGGCAAGGCCAAACTGCTCTTCCCAATCCATACGACGGCGGGCGTCGCTCATGCGGTTGTCGCGGTCGCGGGCGCCGGGGATGCCCTTGGCGATATCGGCGGCATGCGCCGCGATCTTCGTGGCGACCAGGCCGTCGCGCACATCCTGCGCATCGGGCAGGCGCAGATGCTCGGCGGGCGTGACATAGCACAGGAAGTCGGCGCCCGAGGAGGCCGCCACGGCGCCGCCGATGGCGGCGGTGATGTGGTCGTAGCCCGGGGCGATATCGGTTACGAGCGGGCCGAGCACGTAGAACGGCGCGTTGTGGCACAGGCGCTTCTCCAGGCGCATGTTCGCCTCGATCTCATTAAGGGCCATATGACCGGGACCCTCCACCATGACCTGCACGCCGGCATCCCAGGCGCGCTTGGTGAGCTTGCCGATCTCGATAAGCTCGGCGATCTGACCGGCGTCGGTTGCGTCGTAGGTGCAGCCAGGGCGCATGGCATCGCCGATGGAGATGGTCACATCATGCTCATGCAGAATCTCAAGCACCTCATCGTAGTGCTCGTAGAACGGGTTCTCGTTGCCCGTAGCCTCCATCCAGGCGAAGATGAGCGAGCCGCCGCGGCTGACGATGTTCATGAGTCGGCCGGTTTCCTTGAAGGATTCGATGGTGCGGCGGTTCATGCCAGCGTGGATGGTGACGAAGTCGACGCCGTCCTCGGCATGGCGGCGCACCACGTCGAGAAAGTCCTCAGCCTTGATGGCGATAAGGGCCTTCTCCAGATAGCCGATGGCGTCGTACATGGGCACGGTGCCGATCATGGCAGGCGACTTCTCGATGAGCTTGGTGCGAAACGCCTGGGTTTTGCCGCTGTTGGAAAGATCCATGATGGCCTCGGCGCCAAGCTCGATGGCCGTATCGACCTTCTGCCACTCAACGGATTCGTCGGCAAGGTCGCCGGAGATGCCCAGGTTGACGTTGACCTTGGTGCGCAAGCCCTCGCCGACGCCTTCGGGCGACAGCGAGGTGTGGTGGATGTTGGCCGGGATGGCGATGCGGCCGGCGGCGACGCCCTCGCGGATGAACTCCGCGCTGCGGCCTTCCTTCTCGGCGACCACGCGCATGGCAGGCGTGATCTGCCCCGCGCGGGCGAAGTCGATTTGCGTGATGAGGTTCGAGGATTCGTTACCCATAGATGCTCCCTTCGTTGGCATTACCCATGCAGGTTCGGCGGGTCGAGGCTTATACGGGGCCTCCTCTCAGCCTGCCCGGCGCGCGGCGCTAGCAAGCTCCCCCGATATACGGTTGATGTGGCCGCTATTATATCCCCGGCTGCTCAGAAGTTTCCCAAGGCAAAGGATAAAAGACATAAAGCGTGCCCGACTCCACGGCGATGGTGGCCTCCTGGCCGATAAGCTCGTTGGAGAGGCCGAGACTGGTTCGGTTGGTGAGGGGCTCGTCGTCAAGCGAATATTCCAATCCGCGCTCGATGACGCCCTCGGCGCGATCGTTTGCCGCGAAAACCGAAACCGTGCCCTTCTCCACGTTATCGGGAAGAGTGAACACGTCGGGACCGGTAACGCAGCGGATGGCGAAACCCTCGGCGATGCCGGTGACGTAGAACCCGCGCTCGGAGTACGCGGCGAACAGCTGCAAGTTGGCCAGCGTGTGATCGAGCCTGCCGCCGATGCCGCCGTACACGTAGATGTCGGAATGATGATAGTTCGCCGCCCTTTGCAAGGCGAGCTCCATATCGGAGGCGTCCTTGTTCACGGGGTGGCGTGAGACCCGCTTCGCGCGGGGGACGTAGCCTAGGGAATCGAAATCGCCCACAGCCATATCGGGCGCGACGCCGAGCCGATCGAGCGGCGCGAAACCGCCGTCGACGGCGATGACGAAGTCGAAAAACCCTTCGTTATAACGTGCCATGAAATCTTGTTCGTTGAAATATGTGGCGCCAACCAATGCACAGGTTGTCATGATGCTCCTTGTTTCGGTTCCGATATGGTAGAATACCACACTGCGAGCGGGCCAGACGATCGCGCGCCGCCTTGAGCGGCGTGAGGAAAGTCCGGGCTCCAAAGGGCAAGATGCCAGCTAACGGCTGGGCGGGGCGACCCGACGGAAAGTGCCACAGAAAAGTAAACTCCCCCGCGCAAGCGGGAGAAAAGCTGAAACGGTGCGGTAAGAGCGCACCAGCGCGTTGGCAACAACGTGGCTTGGAAAACCCCATCTGGAGCAAGCGCAAATAGGAATGCCATACGGCCGCCCTTCCGTGCATTCGGGTTGCGTGCTTGAGACGCGCGGTGACGCGCGTTCGAGATAAATGGTCGTCCAACGACAGAACCCGGCTTATCGACTCGCTCGCGGTTTTCAAAAGGCTCCCGTTTGGGGGCTTTTTTGCTTTGAGCTGGCGGAACGCCTTCCCATTCACACGAAAGCGGGGATCAAGCTTATGCTTGATCCCCGCTTCATCGTACGTATTGCGCAAAAGCGCTATATGAGGGCGAACAGCCCTAGCGGTCAGGCCGGGCGAAGGCGTTCGCCTCTCTGCAAACCTTTAGGTGTTTGCCGCTGCTGGCTAGTCGAGATCGTCGATCTCGAAATCGTCGGCGGCATCGCCGAAGCCGGAGAAGTCCTTCTCGACGCTGGAAGCCACGGGAGCGACCGAACCGGTGATTGCAGGAGAAGCGGCGGTTGCAGCGGCAGCCGGGACGGCGACCGGGATGGCCGGCGCGTCATCATAGGCATCGGAGCCGTCGACGGTGAGCGGAGCCTGCGGCGCGGTTGCGGCAGCTTCCTTCACCACGGGCTCGGGCTCGACATGCGTGGCATAGCGGCCATGCTGGCCGGAAGCGAGCGCACCTGCGGCCTTCGGGGCCTTCTCGCCGATTTCAGCAAGCTTGCGAGTAGCGTCGGTGATGAAGTCGTTGAGCAGGTCGCGATAATCCTCGCGCGCCTCCTCGCGATCGTCCTCGAGCTTGTGGATGGCGTCGATGACCTTCTGGCGGTCGTTCTCGGCCTTGTCGAGGATGCGGTCGGCCTCGTCCTCAGCGTCCTTGACCGTGGCGGCAGCATCGGCCTTCGCGTTGGCCAGGATCTCGTCGGCGGAGCGCTGAGCGATGATGAGCGCCTGGGCGATGGCGTTGCCGTCGGCCTTCTTGGACTCGAGCTGCTTCTCGAGCTCTGCGATGCGGGCGTCGCGCTCGGCGATGGCGGCATCCTTCTCAGCCAGGATGGCCGGATCGACGGAGGCTGCGGGCTGCTCGTCCTGCTCGTCGATATGCTCGGGCTCGGGCTCGTCGAATGCATCGTCCTCGAACGTGGCGGGACGATCGAAGCCGGCGAAGGTGTCCTCGCCGATCTGGCTTTGCAGCGAGGCGATCTGCTGATTCAGGCCGTCGATCTCATCGGCGACATGCTCGAGGAAGACGTCGACCTCGTCGACATCGTAGCCCTTGCGATCGATGGAGAAGCTTTGGTTATGGATTTCAGCAGAGGTGATAGCCATCTTTGTATCCCTTCATCTGATGTGCGGGAATGCGCAGGTGCGCACCTAGAACAAGTTTACCAACAAACGTACACCGAATTGTAGTACAAGCAGCGCAACGATGGGCGTGACGTCCACCATACCTCCAATAGGGGGGATCAGGCGCTTGAACAGGTTCAAATACGGATCGCAAATACGCGCGAGCACGTTGTTGATGTCTGCGAGGATGCCCCGATCGGTCGGGAACCATGACAGCATGACGTATACGAAGATGATCATGCTGTACGCATCGGAAAGCGACACGATAAGGTACTTCAAACTGAGCATGCGGGCTGCTTCGCTCCTTGCTAACGCCCCGAGCGGCTAGCCCGGGGCCGATTTCGATACGTAAGGTTACAGGATGCCCTGCGAGCGCAGGCTTGCACGCTCGGCTTCGCTGAGGGCCGCGCCGCGCGCGATGACGAACACCTTGTCCGCGATGCAGTCGACGCTGGCATCGAGGGCGCTGGAGACGCCGAAGGAGAAGTCGAGGACGCGCTTTGCCAGCGCATCGGGGGTTTCCTTGAGCGCGAGCACCACGGCGTCGCCGGCCTTGAGGGCCTTTGCGACCTTCTCGCATTCGCCGTAGCTTGCCGGCTTGACGATGGTGACCGAACGCGTGGGGCTGTGCGTGCCCGTAGCAGTGCCCTCGTAGGCCTTATACGGATCGAACGAGGATGCGGCGGAAGCGGCTTTAGCTGCAGCCGTGAACGCGCCCTCGATAGGCTTTGCGGCCGTTTGGGCAGAAGGCGCGGCACCGGATTCGGCAGCCTCGGCGGCAGTGGTGCTGAACAACGCGTTCAAGCTTTCCGAACGCTCCTGGTCGGCAGCGGCCGCCGCCCTGGCGTTGGGCGTGTTGGCCGGCGCGGTGAACGCGGAGTCGACCATGGTGCGGTTGCCGAAGGATGCGGTGCTGACCTTGCGCGGGGGCAGCGGATCGCGGTTCAAGCTGTCAGGCACGGTGGTATGCGCGCGCACGTCGTCGATGGAGACGAGCTTGGCCGGGCGATAGCCGCCGGAGCCGACCGAGGTGCGGGCATGGTTGCCGCGCGCGGGGCGCGTGGTGACCGAATCGTACGGATCGTAGTTCGAGCTGGGGGCAGCATCGTCCTCTTCGTAGTCGTCATCGTAATCGTCGTAGTCGCCGGAATCGTAATCGTCGTAATCCTTCCGGCCGCGATCGTAGTAATCGCCGCCATCGGAGAACCCGAGCTTGGACTTGATGCTGTCGAGCATGCCTTCGGGCTTGTTGAACTTGGGCATTGCCATACCGCTCTCCTGCTTCGTTTCTTAAGGACGGCGGTCGACGCCGCCGCTGCATGTTCGGTATTGCGGACGCGAGCCTTATGCCTGAACGGACTCGAAGGAGTCACTGAACAGAGCTCGGCCTATCCGCACCATGGTAGCACCCGCATAAACGGCCTCGCGCCAGTCCTCGCTCATGCCCATGGAAAGTTCATTGAAGCGTGCCGCCTGCTCAGAGGGAAGCTGGCTTGCAAGCGCATCGCGCAACGCCGCCAGGTCCTCGAAGCACTTGCGCGCAACTTCCAGGTTGCCCTGGGGAGCCATGGTCATGAGGCCGCGGACGGCGATATGAGGGAACGTTTCGGCAAGCTTGAGCGCATGGGGCGCCTGATCGGGGGTGAAGCCGCTTTTGCTTTCCTCCCCCGACACGTTGACCTCGAGCAGGATGTCCTGTACCTTGCCAAGGCGCTCGGCCGCTTGGTCGAATTTGGCGAAATGCTCCTCTTTGCACACGGAGTGCACGAGCGTTGCGCAGGCGACGATCTCGGGGATCTTGCGCGACTGCACGTTGCCGATGAAATGCCAGGTTTGATCAGGCAGCTGAGCAACCTTGGCGGCAAGGACGTCGGGACGGTTCTCACCGAAATCATGGGCGCCCGCGGCGATGGCCGCGGAGACGGCGGGCACATCGACCGTCTTGGAAACGGCGATGACCTTCACTCCGCGCGGGTCGCGGCCGCACGAGGCGCACACGCGGGAGAGCTCTTCAAGCGTTTCCTGATAGTGTTGAGCGAATGGCATGGCTATGCTTCCTTTCGAAACGCGATGGCGCCATGGCGGCCGCACGTGCCGCCGGATGCCCGAGACGAGAAGTACTGCTGCGGATTGCACTGCGTGCAGATGCCCGCATCGCAGATGCGCGAGGGATCGATGCCGACGGCGGCGAGTTGCACGCGCAGCGCATCGAGCATGCTGACGTGGCGAGAAGGGCGAACGCAGCCGCGCCCGAACAGCTCGGCGAAGCGCTGCTCGACCTCGACCCCTACCTCGAAGCAGCAGTCATGGATGTGCGGGCCGATGTAGATGTTGTAACCAGCGGCGAATCCGTGCTGCTGATCAGGGGTTTCCGCACCATCTTCGAGCGCTAGGCGCTCGACGCAGGAAGCCGCGATGCCGCCGACCACCCCGCGCCAACCCGCGTGGGCCACGGCAAAGCGCCCCGTCGGCGACACGGCGATGACGGGCGTGCAATCGGCGAAGCACAGCATGGCGGCCACGTTGGGCGCGGTGACCACGAGCGCATCGGCAGCGGCTTGCGCGCGCTGCTGGGCAGCCACGACGCTGGCGGCGTCGCACGAGTCGATGCAGACGATCTCCGTGCCGTGCACCTGGTTGGGGACGATAACGGGAACGTCTTCGCCGCCGAGCGCCTGCATGGCAAGGCGGCGGTTCTCCATGACATGATCAAGGTCGTCCTGCACGTGGGCACCTAGGTTCAACGAGGCGAACGGCCCCTGGCTTGCTCCCCCATCACGCCCGGTGAAGGCGATGCGGACGCCGCAAGCCTGAAACAGCGCATCATCGGTGAGCATGGAAATGCGACGCGCGCCGCAAGGGCGCGCGTCGAGTGTCGGTGCAGGCAATGTTTCGCACACGGTATGCAAAGCTTTTACTCCTTAGCGCTGGCGCTTCAGAAAATCGGGGATGTAATCCTCGTCGGCGAAGCGGCCGGGCGTGCTGGTGAGCGTGGAATACGTAGACGGCTGAGGCGCCGGTGCCGGCTCGGGAGCGGCCGTGGAGGCAAACAGGTCCTTGCGGTTGAAGTCCATGGCGGACTGCTGGGGCGCATTGACCTTGAAGCCGGTGGCGATGACGGTGATGCGCACGCTGTCGCCCATGCTCTCGTCGATGATCTGGCCGTAGATGATGTTGGCGTTCTCGTCGGCGCAGGCCTCGACGGTGCGGGCGGCCTCGTCGACCTCGGTGAGCGTGAGGTCGGGACCGCCGGAGATGGAGAACAGCACGCGGGAGGCGCCTGCGATGGAAGCCTCGAGCAGCGCCGAGTTGGTGGCCTGCTGAGCGGCATCGAGCGCGCGGTTCTCACCGGAGGACAGGCCGATGCCCATCATAGCGGTGCCGGCGTCCTTCATAACGGTGCGGATGTCGGCGAAGTCGAGGTTGATCAGGCCCGGGATGGTGATCAGGTCGGTGACGCCCTGGATGCCCTGGCGCAGCGTATCATCGGCGATACGGAATGCATCGAGCATGCTGGTCTTCTTGTCGACGATCTCGAGCAGACGGTCGTTGGGGATGACGATGAGCGTGTCGACCTTCTGGGACAGCAGGTCGATGCCCTGCTCCGCCTGGTTGCGGCGGGTGCGGCCCTCGAAGGAGAACGGCTTGGTGACGATGCCCACCGTCAGCGCGCCGATTTCCTCGCGGGCGATCTCGGCGATGATGGGTGCGGCGCCCGTGCCGGTGCCGCCGCCCTCGCCGGCGGTGACGAAGACCATGTCGGCCTCGGCCAACGCCTCGCGGATCTCCGCACGGGACTCCTCGGCGGCCTGGCAGCCGACCTCGGGGTTCGCGCCGGCGCCCAGGCCGCGCGTGAGCTCCTCGCCGATGTGGATGGTCTTATCGGCATCCGACATCAGAAGGGCCTGACGGTCGGTGTTGACGGCAATGAACTCCACGCCCTTGACGCCCGCCTCGACCATGCGGTTAACGGCATTGGTGCCGCCGCCGCCGACGCCGACGACCTTGATGACCGCCAGATGCTCGCCCGTATTGTTTGGCATTGTATTCCTCCACACTATTACGCTTGCTTTGAGCTGCGTTTCACACACTCGTGGTTGTATTCACGTGGGATTATTTTACACAAAGAGGGTGGGTTTGCAACGCTTCGCCCCCCAACGGCAACCACATGCACATATCACAGCGGCCCGCACGCCTGGGCGCACGGGCCGCTTGGGGGCTATAACGACCGCCACGTGGGCCTGTCGGGCGTGCGCACGTTGATGTACGTGACGCCCTCGGGATGCTCCTTCATGATCTGCAGGCACACGCGCTCCTTCTCGCGGATGTTGTCCGCCGTGCCGAAGACGATGTCGGGACCGTCTTTGATGGTGAGCGTGGTGGAAGCGGTTTCGGTGGCCTTGACCGAGGTGACGCGGTCGGCGAGCTCGGTGGTCATGCCCGCCACGATGGCCAGCGCGTTGTTGACGTTGGCGTCGGTGCAGTACGAGCCGACGGCGGGCTTGGTGCCGTAGGGCACGTCGGTGATGTGCAGCACCGATTCGGCGTCCTCGTACACCTTCGAATTGGTGCGGCGTCCCGCCTCGGAGTCGCGGTCGGGGATGGGCATGAGCCACATGCCGTCGGAGGCAATGGCCCACTGCGTGGAGTTCTGCGCGTTCTCGTTGGGGACCTCCACCACCGCCGTGATGGTGCGCTCGGTCAGCACATAGCCGTCGATGGTGTCCACCTGCGTGCTGGTCAGCTCGCCCATGTT
>NZ_CAKTYH010000060.1 GCF_934632265.1 uncultured Senegalimassilia sp. | reverse complement strand
CCAGCTTCCCGCCTATCTTGCGAACGATGGTGTTGACGAAGGCGGCCTCGGGTACATTGAGCTTGCAAGCCGGCACGAACGTGACGGCCAAGGCAACCAGCCCGCCAGCAACGACATACGCCAAAGCTTGCACGATAGAACCGGACAGCGGGGAAACCAGCGTCTGCAGCAACCACAGCACCGCCCCGCCGGCAGCAGCACCGGCACCGCCGAGCAACACGGCCGTAGCCAAGGCACGCGCCACAGAGCGCAGACCGAACGGGCCCAGGGTGCGTCGCAGATACCCGAACAGGCACACGTCCAAAACCAAGTAGAACAGCGCCTCGGCAACGGCGATGGAGCTGATGGGCATGATATCGGAATGACTTGCAGCGAACATGGTCAGGCCGATCTGCACAGCGCCCGCAACAAAGTTGAAAGCCGCGAAGACGCCCATACGGCGAAGGCTGGAGAACGTCTTCTGCAAGTACGTGTTGACGCCGTACAAAGGCAGGGCAACGGCCCAGACGGCCAGATACGTGGCGATGGCGGATACGTTCTCCATGGTGAAGGCGCCAGCATGGTAGAGGGTGACCAGCGGCATGCTGAATACGGCCAAGTACATGGCGAACGGGATCATGAAGAACAGGATCTGGTTGGTACCTGACACGATTCCGCGCTTGACGCCTTCCATATTCCCCTCCGCCTGCATATCCGAAAGCTCGGTGAACATGGCGGTGGTGATGGGCACCGCCAGGAAGGAATACGGCAGCGTGAACCATAGGCGTGCGTAGGCCAGAATGGAAGGGCCGTTGTCGGCGAAGTTATAAGACGCAGCGTTTTGCACCGATACGATGGCGAACGAGCACAGCATAACGAGCACCGCCGGCACGCCGATGCCCAACGTCTCGCGAAGCGCAGGATCGCGCAGATTCACGCGCGGGCGGATGCGTATGCCGTTACGCTTAAGCGCGGGCAGCTGGATGGCCATCTGGATGAACACGCCGGCAGGATTGCCGATGGCGATGATATACAGGGCCAGCTGCTGGTCATACGGCGCCACGAACGCGTACGCCAAGAACGTGACGATGACGATGAGGTTGTTCGCAACCGGAGCGATGGAAGACCACAGGTAGTCACGACTCGCGTTGAGCAAGCCCGAAACGATTGCCGAACACCCATAGAACACGATCTGAATGGCGAAGAACTGGAAGAAGAACACCGACGTGGCCATCTGCGACTGATCGGAGTAGAAGCTTTGCGTGTAGATAACCGCCGAAGGGAACAGCATGCACAGAAGCGACACCGCTCCAAGCAGCAAAACCACCAACGTCAGCAGGTTCGAGGCGTATTCGTTGCCGGCACGCTGTCCCAGCTTCTTCTTCACCGAAACGTACACCGGCAGAAACGCGGTGACGATCATGCCGCCGCACACCAGCTCGTAGAGCTGGTTGGGAAGGTTGTTCGCCACCTGATAGGAACTTGACAGCAGCGTGGAACCAAGCGCGAAGGCCATGGCCCAGGTGCGGGCGAAACCGGTGATGCGGGAGATGATGGTGCAGATGCTGATAAGGGCCGCAGACCCGCCGATAGCGGCAGTTGAGCCTTGATCGGCTGTCGCCTGGGCGGGACGAGATTCGCACGATGCGCGATCCGTCTCATGCGTGTCGGACTGGGTTTGCGGGGAAGCGGCCGAGGCCGCGAGATCGGCAGAGCGAGTGTGTCGAGCTCGTGCGAGCTTGTCGGACATGAAAATGCGCTTTCTCGTGATGGTATGATTGCTCATCATAGCAAACACGGAAAGAGGCCCCGCATGCACATCCTCATCGTGCGTAATAATTCCAACTCGCAGGCGATCGACGCATCGTTGCTCCTGGTAACGTACCTGGCCACACAGGGAATCGACTATACCGTGGTCGATTCCTCGAAGCTTGCCTCCCCCCTGGCGGCCCCGGAGCTTTCCGAGCTGTTCGAGCATGGCGTGGACATGGCGGTGGCCTTGGGCGGGGACGGCACCATCCTGCGCACCGCGCGTCAGGTGGGCTTCCACGGCACGCCTATCCTCGGCATCAATTACGGCCGCCTGGGCTTTTTGGCGAACCCGAACGAATCGGGCGTCATGGAACCGCTGGTTGCGGCGCTTTCGGGCGACGCGGCGCACGAGGTGCGCACAAACCTGGACATACGGGTGGTATGCGAAGGTGAAGCGGACCCCTATGCCGACGATGGCGCTGGCGCCGAACCGGATGAGCCACGAGAATTCTTCGCGTTGAACGAGGTGGCCGTCACCCGCGGCGCCAACGGCCGGATCATCGATTTCGGGCTGGGCGTTTCAGGGTCGCATTTGGCGAACATGCGCGGCGACGGCCTGGTGGTGGCAAGCGCCACGGGCTCCACGGCCTATGCGCTATCGGCAGGCGGGCCGCTGGTGGCGCCGGGGTTCACGGGCCTGGTGGCCGTGCCCATAGCGCCGCACACGCTGCACTCCCGCGCGGTGGTCACGGCGCCGTCCGATGTGGTGGAGATGGACCTGTCCGAGAACCAGGACGATCGAGACGCCACCCTGTTCATAGACGGCGAGCTGGTTGAACTTGACCGCCCCTTACGCCGCCTCTACGTGCGGCGCGGAGACGTGCCCACCACACTTCTGCGCTACAAGGACGAAGGGTTCTATAACCATGCGGCGAAGGTGTTCTTCTAGCTTCGCATCGTCAAATAAACTCCGAAAAGGGCTCGCAAGCTGAAACAAGTTTGCGGGCCCTTTTGCAATAGCATATTGAAGCGCTCTAAGCGCACCATACACCGTTGACGCACTGCGGAAAGAGGCTATTTCGATAACGCGCGAAAACACCTCGAGCAAGCAAATTCAGAAGATCGCACAGGCGAACACCAGCGATTCCAACGGAAGCAAAACCGGCATGATGCACCCAACCAACTTGCTATCGGAATAGCCGGCGATAGCCGCGACAAGCAACTGCCGAAAGCGGCAGGACCCGCATGAAACCTTACAGTTCAACTCGCTCGAAGAACTCCTTGCCTACGCCGCAGACGGGACAGACGAAGTCATCGGGCAGCTCATCGACGTACTCCATATGCCCGCAGATGGTGCAACGCCAGGCCACCTTGGGCTGTTCGGTTTCATTCGACTCGGCCGGCGTGGCAGAAACTTGCTCATCGCCCAGATAGCTGGAAGCCTTAGGCGGCGTCTTGCCGCCCTTGACCTGATGATAGAACGCGTACGTCATAGGAGCGGCCGCATCGGCGACCTTGGCGCATTCCTCAACCGCCCCCACGAACAGCACATGCGTGCCCAGGTCGAGCTCGGAGACCACCTTCGCGGAAAACCACGCGCAGCACTGCTCGGCAAGATAAGGCATGCCGGCTTCGTCGCGCGCACTTGCATGCTGCGCGAATTTATCGAGCTCGGTGGAGGTATGGAACCCGAAGGTGCCGATCAACTGCATGTCGACCTGCTCGGACAAGCAAGAAGCCGTGAATCGACCGGCAGCGCGAACGGCGGCCGTGGTGGCGTTTTCCTTGTTCAGCGCCACGCTTACTTGCAGCGGAGATGATGTGACCTGCGCAAACGTGTTAGCCACGCATCCGTAGTCCCTATTATCGAAACGCGCGCCGATAACATACATGCCGTAGCTGAGCGAATGGAATGCCTGCTTATCGAACATAGGAGCCTCCTTAGTCCCGCTATACTTATTGCATCAGTAATGATATTGATTCCTGATAAAGATAGCTTAACACGCTTGCGGCCAGAATCGAAGGGCAGAGCGACGAGGATCCGAAGGCCGAAAGCAGCCAAAGACGCGAAGTCAGCATATGCAACATAGCCACATCCGCGCCTTTAAACACGCGCCGCACAGCAGCTTCGTCCTTGATGCCTTCGACTATACGCCGCGTACCGTCCCAGTCGTCGTGGAACGGCAAAGCGTTACCGACATGCTGCATACGCGCAACTCCCCCGATATGCAGGAAGACCCGCTTTCGCGGGCCTTCCTGTTGCTTTTTGTGCAGTGCTTTTTGTGCTTGGTGCTGTTGTGCTATTCGGCAGCGGTCTCGGCAGCAGCCTCAACCTCGGCCTCTGCGGGAGCCTCGACGGCCTCGGCAGCGGCGGTAGCGGCCTCGATCTCGGCAGCCTTCTCAGCCTCGGCAGCAGCCTTCTTGGCGAACTCCTCGGCACGCTTGGCCTTAGCGGCAGCCTTAGCCTCGCGCTCGGCCTTCTTGGCGGCCTCGATCTCGGCGGCCTTAGCGGCGCGCTCGGCCTTCTTGGCGGCCTCGCGAGCAGCCACCTGCTCCTTGGCGGAACCGAACTTGTCGGCGAAGCGCTGGACGCGTCCGCCGGTGTCGACGAAGCGCTGCTGGCCGGTGTAGAACGGATGGCACACGTTGCAGATGTCGACCTTCAGCTCGGACTTCGTCGAGCGGGTGGTGAAGGTGTTGCCGCAGCTGCACTTGACGGTGCACTCCACGTACTCCGGATGGATTCCTTGTTTCATAGTCTGGTACTCCTTTTACCGTGCCTTGGTTTCCGACCAAGGCGGAAGACAAGCCTTTGCATTATAGCACGGAAAACGCCGCGTGCGATGACGTTCGCGCGCGGCGTTCACATGTTTTCCGCGAATGAGGGCCTCGGGGAAAGGACCGTCGTCGCCAGCTGCAAGCCAGCGCCAGCTCAACGCTCCCCTGCACCGCCCCGCAACCGGCGATTCGCCCTACTCGGCCTTCTCAGCCGCAGGCTCCTCGGACACGGTGATATCGGCATGCTCGAGCAGCCAGCGGTTCGCCTTCAGGCGACCGGCGGTCTCGCGCAGCACAAACGCCTGGCCGTTGCCCTCCATCTGGCGACGAGCCGTGGTGGGGTCGGCAGGGTTCATGGCGCGGCAGGCGGCCATGATGTCCTCGTCGTCGAGCGTCATCTTCTCGTGACGGAACACCGCGTCGAGCGCGTAGCCCTGCACGAGCATCTGACGGGCCTGCACCATGAGCATCATGCCGAACTGCTGCTGGCCGCCCTGGGACTCGACGAACTGCTCGAAGGGGATGCCCTGCTGGGCAAGGGAGCCGCGCACGTTCTGCATGAGCGTGTCGCGCATGGACTCGTACACCTCGTCGGAGATGGTGCCCTGGAAGCGGCGGGACAGCTCGTCGGCCACCATGGTCAGCTGCATCTCCTGGTACTGCGCGCGCTGCTCGGCCTGCAGGCGCTCGGAAACCACCTGGCGCAGGGACTCCACGTCGCGAGCCATAGGCATGTTCTTCTCGATGAACTCCTGGTCGACCTCGGGGACGTTCTTCTCCTGGCACTCGAGCACCGTGACCTTGCAGTCAAGCGGCGCCTCGCCCTCGGGCGCGCCGGGCATATCGAAGGCGAACTCCTTGACGTCGCCCTCCGTCATGCCGATGAGGTTCTTCTCGAACTCGTCGGGCATAAGGCCCATGCCCAGGATGTAGGTGCGCCCGTCGGTGCACAGGTTGTCCAGACGCTTGCCGGCCTGGGAGACCTCGAGGGCGATCTTGGCGGCGCTGGAGGCGTCGAGCGGCTTGGGATCGCACTTCTCATAGGTGGCGAAGCTCTCGGCAAGCTGCTGGATCTGCTGATCGACCATGGACTCGTCGAAGTTCAGCGGCGGCACGGTGATGGACACCGGCTCGTAGCTGGTCAGCTCGTAGTCGGGCTTGGGGGTCACCTGTACCTTGAACTCGAAGACCTGCCCGCGCTTGATGGGCTGGTCGACGATGGGCGTGGGCGGGAACGCCGGGCACAGGTTGCGCTTGTCCACGGCGAACGGCACCAGGTAGTCGATGGCCATCTGCTGGGAAACGGAATCCAGGTCCTTGATGCCGAGCTTGGCCTCGGCTGCCTGGGCCGGCGTCTGACCCTGCGGCACTTCCACGCCCATGCTCGCGCAGAACGAATAATGCGCCACGTTGAACGCCTGCGCCACCTCGGCGGTCGCGGCGGCGGCGGTGAGCTCGATGAGGCCGTCCTCGAGCTTCTTCTCGGTAACCTTCATGGGATCCCCTTCTGATTGATGTTGAAACGCTCACATTGTAACGCAACGCGGCGGCGTGCAACCTCTCATGCGGCGGCGAACGCTACTCGTTGGATTTCAAACTCTCCACCATGTCGATGCGGCGCAGCTTGCCGCGCATGGCAAGGGCCACGATGCCCGAGAACGCCATGGTCAGGGCGAACGCTATGGCGAAGCTTGCCACATGGATGTCGCGGCCGAACATGACCTGGTCCACCTCGGCGGTGGTGATGACGAAGCCCTCCATGAAGATGCCGAGCACCAAGCCGATGGCGGCGCCGATCACCGACAGCAGGATGGTTTCGCGGAAGATGTACGCATCCACCTCGCGGGACGTGAAGCCGAGCACCTTGAGCGTGGCGATCTCCCGCGCGCGCTCGGTGATGTTGATGTTCGTGAGGTTGTACAGCACCACGAACGCCAGCAGCGCCGCGGCCACCACGAGCACCACCACCACGCTGTCAACCGTCTTCAGCATGGTGCGATAGCTGTCGATGGTCTCATCGTTGTAGGTGACGGTTTTGACCCCGTCCATGGATAGCAGCTGGTCGGAGAACGCATCGCGGTCGACGCCTTCCCCAAGTTCCGCATACACGGTGGCGAAATCGGCCGGCTTGCCCATTGCCTGCTCGTACACGTTAGCGGTGACATAGGCGTACTGGGCAACGTAATTCTCCATGATGCCGGCGACGGTCACCACGTGCCCATCCCCCACCAAGTTGCCGATGTCGTCCTCATCGTAAAGCGTCAGGGTATCGCCCACCGATACCCCCAGTTGGCTGGCAAGCTTCTCGCTGATGATGGCGCCGCCATCGTCGAGCGTGAGCGGCTGGCCGCCTACGCGCTCGCGCATCTGCACAAATCGCTGCAGCTGTTCCGGATCTTGGGCGCACACCAGCTCCAGACGATGCTCGGCGCCGCCGTCGGGGGCGCAGGCGATCTTGTTCTCGGTGGAAACCCACGTAAAGTCCTGGCCATCCGAGCCGACCGCATCCGACATCGCATCCTTGGCGGCCTGATCGGCCTCGTCGGCATCCATACGGACGATGGTGTTGAAGCTGTACACTTCTCCATACTGCTTGTCGATGATGTCGTTGATGGCGTTTTGCAGCCCCAGGCCCGTGAGCAGCAGCGCGGTGCAGCCGGCGATGCCGATGATGGCCATGAAGAAGCGGCGCTTGTAGCGGAACAGGTTTCGCGCCGTCACCTTCCAGCTGAACGTCATCCTGCTCCACAGCGGGCGGATGCGCTCGAGCAGGATGCGCTTGCCCGCCTTCGGGGCACGCGGCAGCATCAACGATGCCGGGCGCTCGCGCAGGGTAGCCGCAGCGGCGAACCACGTTGCGGCAACGGTGATGCCCACGCCCAAACCGGCGGCGCTTGCGGCCACGCCCGGGTTCACAGGGGTGGGCATGCAGGGCACCATGTACATGATCGAGTAGGCGTTCATGATGAACCAAGGCAGGAACTGCGAGAGCAGCACGATGCCCACGGCCGCGCCCACGCCCGATGCCACCACCGCATAGATGAGGTATTTCGACGTGATGCGCGCGTTGGAATACCCCAGCGCCTTGTACGTGCCGATGAGCACGCGTTCCTCTTCCACCATGCGGGTCATGGTGGTAAGCGACACCAACGCCGCTACCAGGAAGAACATGAGCGGGAACACCGCGGCTATCTGGTCCATGCGCCCTGCATCGCTGCGGAAGCTCTCGGCGCCCAGGTTCTTCGAGCGGTCGAGCACGTACACGCTGGCGTCCTTATCGGCGATGGCGTCGATCTCGACCTGGGCGTCGGCCAGCTGCTTCTCGGCGTCGGCGAAGCGCTGCTGCGCCTCCGCCCGCTTCCCATCAAGCTCGGATTGCCCGCTTCGCTGCTCGGCCAAGCCGCTTTCGTACTCGGCTCTACCCTGCTCGTAGCTTTGCTGCCCGGCGGCATATTGCGCACGACCGGACGCCAAACGCGCCGCAGCATCATCGAGCTGGGCCTGCGCGCTGTCAAGCTGGGCCTGCGCCGCGGAAAGCTGGGCTTGCGCCTGCTCGCGCTGCGCGTCAAGCTCGGCGCGCCCGGCGGCAAGCTGATCGGCTGCGCCTGCAGTCTGCGCATCGATCTGCGCGATGGCCGCCTCAAGCTGCGCGGCCACATCGGCAAGCTGAGCCGCACGAGCCTGCTCAAGCTGCGTCTCAAGCTGGCTGCGCTGCGCCATAGCCTGGTCGTACTGCGCCTGCGCGGCATCAAGCTGGGCCTGCGCTTGGGCTATAGCGGCCTGCGCCTGCTCCCACTGCTCGGCAAGCTGGGCCGCGCCGCTGTCATGCTGCGCCTGGCCGCTGGCAAGCTCCGCCTCGCCCTGGGCAAGCTGCGCCTGGCTGCTAGAAAGCTGGGCGGCCGCCGAGGAAAGCTGCGCCGAAGCGCTGTCCAGCTGAGCGCGCGCATTGTCGAGCTGCGCTTGGGCGTCGTCCATCTGCGCGACGGCGTCGGCCTTCTCGCGCTCGTATTCCGCGCGTTTGTCGTCAAGCTCCGCCTGCGCATCGCGCTGCAGCTGCTCGATACGCGACGCGGACAGCTGCGGAGCAAGGTCGTTCAGCTGCTCGGATACGGCATCGACGCGCTCCTGATAGGCGCTTTCGGGCCACACTTCGCCAGCCGCACCATCAACGGTGAGAAACGCTTCCGTATAGGGATAATCGGCCGCGAACGCGCCCTCGGGCACGAACACGAAGGACGACAGCTCGCCTGACCCAAGGGACGTGGAGCCGGTGTTGGTGGTGCACGTGTAGTACGACGACCGCACGAAGCCCGTGACGGTGAAGGTGCGGGTAGTGAACACGCCGTCAAGGTCCTGCGTTCCCTCAAGCAGCTCGACGGTATCGCCGATATGCACCGGCGACGACCAAACGTTGTCAGCCGAAAGCAGGCACTCGTCGTCCGATTCCGGCCAGCTGCCCTCGACCAGGATAGGCCTGTTCACGTAATCGGCATCGTCGGATTGCACATGCAGGCCATCGTCGCAGCTGCTCGTCTTCGCAGCGTTCACGTCAAGCGAATGATAGCGAAGCGTATACTGCACGCCTGCCAGCTGAGATATGGCGTCCGCCTCATATGCGGGCATGACGCCCGAGATGCCTTCGACACCGCGCAGCATGTCCACCTGCTCGTCGGACATGCCCAGCGACGACACCACGCGAAGATCGCACAATTCGGTGGCGTCGTAGTATTCATCCCCTGCCAAACGCATATCGGGTCCGGTCATGCGCAAGCCGGCATAGAAGCCGCAGCCGAGCGCCGCCATCACGGCGATGGCCAAGAACCTTCCCCATGAATGCGTGATGGAGCGCAGGACTTCTTTACGAAAGGCTCCCATGGCTACCACTCCAAATCAGCGGCGTTGCCAGGATTCGGATTGACGAAGCAGCTGGCAACGCGGCCTTCGCGCACATGGATGACGCGATCGGCAATGTCGGCGAATGCCGAGTTATGGGTGATGAGCACCACCGTCTTGCCGGTTGTGCGGCAGGTATCCTGCAGCAGTTTCAAGATGGCCTTGCCAGTTTTGTAGTCCAAGGCACCGGTGGGCTCATCGCACAGCAGCAGCTTGGGGTTCTTGGCAAGCGCACGGGCGATGGCCACGCGCTGCTGCTCGCCGCCGGAAAGCTGTGCGGGGAAGTTATCCATACGATGAGCCAAGCCCACCTGCGCAAGCACCTGCGCCGCATCAAGGGGATGCGGGCAGATCTGGCTGGCCAACTCGACGTTCTCAAGCGCCGTGAGATTCTGAACCAGGTTGTAGAACTGGAACACGAAGCCGATATCCAAGCGGCGATACTGCGTAAGTTCGCGCTCGGAGAAGCGGCTGATGTCGCGCCCATCGAGCATGATGGTGCCGGACGTGCACGAGTCCATGCCGCCGAGCATGTTGAGCAGCGTGGTCTTGCCGGCGCCAGAGGGACCGACCACCACCACGAACTCGCCGGCTTCCGCAGCAAAGGTCATGCCATCGGCAGCGGCAACCTCCACCTCGCCCATCTTGTACACCTTGCGAACATCGTTGAATTCCACGAACGCCATGTCCCCACCTTGCTCTTCGGGTGCCTTCCTTCCCCTGATTATACAAAAGAGCGCCCCGGCGTAGGTGCCGGGGCGCTCTAAGCGGTTCAAGCGTTAGCTTGGTGTAACGTCAACCTTAGTTGGCGCCGAACAGCTCGATGGTATCGCCTTCCTTCAGCGTGACCATGGCCTTCTTCCACGTACGGGTCTGACCGACCTGGTAACGCACGCGCTTGGGCTTCGGCTTGACGTTCAGGGTGTTCACCTTGACCACGGAGACGTTGAAGATAGCCTCGATGGCCTGGCGGATCTCAACCTTGTTGGAGTCCTTGGCCACCTCGAAGGTGTACACGTTGTTCTCCATCTGGTCGTAGCTGTGCTCCGTCACGATAGGACGGATGATGACCTCGCGGGGATCCTTCATTATGCGAGCACCTCCTCGATGCGCTTCAGGGCCTCAGCGGTGAACACCAGCTGCTTGTTGTCGAGCAGCTCGTAGGTGTTGGCCTCGGCAACGGGCAGGATGTTGACCTTCTCCAGGTTGCGGAAGGACAGCCACGTGGTGACGTCGTCGTTGCCGATGACCAGCGTGGTGCGCTGGCCCTCGAAGCCCATGGCCTTGATGAACGCCTTGGCGTCCTTGGTGCAGGGCTTCTCGAACTTGAACTCGTCGACAACGGTGAACTGGCCGTCAGCCACCTTGGCGGACAGAGCGGAGCGCATGGCCAGCTTGACTTCCTTGTTGTTCACGCGGAAGGCGTAGCTGCGCGGATGCGGACCGAACACGGTGCCGCCGCCAGCCCACTGAGGGGAGCGGATGGAGCCCTGGCGGGCACGGCCGGTGCCCTTCTGGCGCCACGGCTTCTTGCCGCCGCCGCGGACCTGGCCGCGGGTGAGGGTGTTGCTGGTGCCGGCACGCCAAGACGCACGCTGAGCGCGCACAACCTGGTGCATGACGGGCACGTTCGGCTCGATGCCGAACACGGAAGCGGAAAGCTCGGCGTCGCCGGCCTTCTTACCGCTTGCGTCCTTGATCTCGATAGTCGTCATGGTAGTGAAAACTCCTTATAGATAGTCCAGGTTACGCCATGCGCACGCGCACGATGCCGTTCTTGCCGCCGGGAATGGCGCCCTTGACCAGGATCAGGTTCTGCTCCTCGTCGACGCGCATCACGGTCAGGTTCTTGACGGTGACGGTGTCGCAGCCCATGTGACCAGGCAGGCGCATGCCCTTGAGCACGCGGGAAGGCGTGGCGCACATGCCCACCGAACCGGGAGCGCGGTGGAAGTGAGCACCATGGCCGCCCGGACCGCCGGCGAAGCCGTAGCGCTTCATGACGCCGGCGAAGCCCTTACCCTTGGAGGTACCGGTGACGTCGACCTTCTTGACCTCGGCGAAAGCCGCCACGGTCTGCTGGTCGCCGGCCTTGTACTCGGCGGCGTCCTCGACGCGCACCTCGCGCAGGTAGCGGGTAGGCTCGATGCCCTGCTTGGCGAAATGGCCGGCCATGGGCTTGTTGACCTTCTTGGCCTTGATCTCGCCGAAGCCCAGCTGCACGGCCTCGTAGCCGTCGGTGGCCTTCGTCTTGACCTGGCACACCGTGTTCGGCTCGGCCTGGATCACGGTCACGGGGATGAGCTTGTCCTCCTCGTTGAAGATCTGGGTCATGCCGATCTTCTTACCAAAAATAGCGTTAATCATGCTAATTGACACCCCTTACAGCTTGATCTCGATGTCGACGCCGGCAGGGAGGTCCAGACGCATCAGGGAATCCACCGTGTTGGGGGTGGGCTCCAGGATGTCGATCAGGCGCTTATGGGTGCGCATCTCGAACTGCTCGCGCGAATCCTTGTCCACATGGGGGCCCTTGACGACGGTGAACAGGTTGCGCTCCGTCG
>NZ_CAKTYH010000059.1 GCF_934632265.1 uncultured Senegalimassilia sp. | reverse complement strand
GCCCAGGAAGTTCTGCACCTCCAACAGGTCGTCGCGGTCGATCTTCGCCTGCACGGAATCCAGCGGGTTGACGTAACGCTTGGCCTTCAGGATCTGCATCTGATCGTCGGCCGACGGGTAGCCGATGGACAGGCGCACCATGAAGCGGTCCAGCTGGCTGTCGGGCAGCGGCTGCGTGCCGGCCGAGCCCACGGGGTTTTCCGTGGCGATGCACACGAACGGGCGCGGCACCTTGTGCGTGACGCCGTCCACGGTGACCGACAGCTCTTCCATGACCTCGAGCAGGGCGGATTGGGTTTTCGCGCTGGTGCGGTTGATCTCGTCGCCCAGCAAAAGGTTGCAGTTCACGGCGCCCCAGGTGAAGCGGAACCCGTGGGCGTCGCGGTCGTACATGGAGAAGCCCGTGATGTCGGAGGGCATGGTGTCGGGCGTGAACTGCACGCGCTTGCACTTCAGGTCAAGCGCCCTCGACAGCGACAGCGCCAGCGTGGTCTTGCCGGTGCCGGGGACGTCCTCGAGCAGGATGTGGCCGCCGGCGTAGATGGCCATGAGGGCCTTCTCGATGACGTCCCTTTTCCCGACGAGGGCCTTGCCCACCTCGTCTATGATGGCGCGCGAGTGATCGACGATCACGTGATCTACCTCCTGCTCGATAGGGCTGATTCCGCCGTTGCCGCGGCAAGCTGCGCCTTCAGCTCGGCGATTTCGATGGGTTTGCCAGTGTGTCCGTTCATGCCGGCTTTGCGGGATTCGCGCGCGTCCTCCACGTAGTTGTTGGCGGACAGCGCGATGATGGGCACCGTTTGGGCGTCGTGACGCTCAAGGGCGCGGATGCGGCGCGTGGCCTCCCATCCGTTGAACGTGGGCATCTGGATGTCCATGAGGATGGCGTCATAGGTATCGATCGCCGATTTCTCGAACATGTCCACCACGACGGGGCCGTCGTCAGCGCGGTCCACGGCGACGTCGAGGTCCTCGAGCATCGCGGCGGCGATCATGGCGTTGAGGTCGTTGTCCTCGGCCAGCAGGAACCGCTTGCCGGCAAACTCGTATTCGGTCGGCGTGCCGCTGTCGTCGGAGCGGGTTTCCAGCGTTTCGCCCTCCTGTTCAAGCTGCTCGACCTGCTTCGCGTCGGCAAGCTTGAAGGGGATGTTGGCGGTGAAGTCGCTTCCCTTGCCGGGTTCGGTGTCGACGACGATCGTGCCGCCCATCAGGTCGACGAGCGCATCGGTGATGGCCATGCCCAAGCCCGTGCCGCCGTAGCGGCGGGCGATGGTGCGGTCCTCCTGCTCGAAGGGCAGGAAGATGCGGCTGATGTAGCGCGGGTCCATGCCCTTGCCGGTGTCGCGCACGCGGATGAGGTAGTTGACGGTCCGTTCGTTGCGGTACATCTCGCGTATGGTGATGATGACGCTGCCGCCGGCATCCGTGAACTTGAGCGCGTTGGATATGAAGTTCACGATCACCTGGTTCAGGCGCATGCGATCGCCGACCAGGAGCACGTCGTCGCAGCCGTCCATCTCCACGCGGTAGTCGATCTGGGCGTCCTGGGCCTGCTTCTCGAACATGGACTGCAGCTCCCTTGCCACCAGGCGCATGTCGAAGGGAAGCGCCTCAAGCTCCACATGCCCGCTGTTCAGGCGGCTCATGTCGAGCACGTCGTTGATGAGCGACAGCAGGTAGGCCGACAGCTCGTCGGCGCGCTGCAGGTCGTCGAGCAGAAGCTCGGGCTCGGTGCTGTGGTCGCGGGCGAGCTCGATGATGCCCTTGATGCCGTTGAGCGGCGTGCGGATCTCGTGGCTCATCTGGCTCATGAAGCTTGAGCGGCCCTCCACGATCTGCAGGGCGCGGTCGCGCTCGGCGCAGGCCTGCTCGATGGCCTGCTGCTCTTCGGTGACGTCGATGAACTCGACCAGGTAATGCTCGCCATTTGCGGTGGGCGTCGTCGTGATGCGGAAGTGCTTGCGGACCGGTTGGTTGCCGGGCATATCGTAGGCGCACAGCTGGCTGAGCTTGCCGGTGCGGTCCCATGCCTTGACGGCGCGCCTCAGGTTCGGCTGCTCCTCGGCGGGGATGTGGCGCAGCAGCACGTGGACGTCGTCGATGTAGCGTTGCGGGTCCACGCCGAGCATGGTGCGGAAATTCGGGGAGATGTAGACGGGGTACAGGTCGGTCCGCCGCAGCAGGACGCGGACGCACTGGTCGGAGCCTGCGTGCGCATCGTCGAGCAGCTGGTGAAGCTGCGCGTCGGATCGTTTATGCTTTGCGCCGAATAACCCCATGTCACCTCCAGATTCGAAACTGTACTATTATGCCATGGATTACACAGGGAAGCCCGTCGATTTAACCTATATTTGAAGAAAAAAGGTCAGCGAAAACAACCAGGTAAGGGGGGGTGACCCCGAAGCACAGCCTGGGAGGGGGCACAAGCCCGCCCCCGCGCGTGGAGCCGGACGCTTCGGGGACGTAGCACTATCTGTCCGGTTTGCGGTCCGCCGCCGCGAGGGCATGCCTCATCGCGAACAGGGGACGGAGGTGTGTTCATGGCCCGACGTCGGTGCGAAGGCGGCGGTCGTGTCGCCGCCGGACACTTGGTTCTACGTCCCCGATCTGTCCGGTTTCGACGGCGGCCGTGCAGGTGGCGGCGCGCAACTGCGCTGATGCTGTCGGGTTCGCCCGCTTCGCCGGCGGGTCGTTTACAATGGGCGGCATATGCAGGAAAGCCTGGTTGGAAGGCGGCCGCGTGCCTGCGCCGCATCGGACGGAAGCCGGCCGCGCGGGGCGCATGCCCTCCCGCGCGGGGCGCATGCCCGCGACGCGCCGCTGCGCCCGCACAACCAGGGCAAACGGCTAGAAGCGAAGGAAACCTTATGAGCGATATCGATGTGCGCGCCGAGCTTGCGCATTGGATTGAGAACGTGCAGGATGCCGATCTGGCGGCCGAGCTGGCCGACATGCAGGCAAAGGCTGACGCTGGCGATAACGCCGCGATGACCGACGCCTTCTTCCAGAACCTGTCGTTCGGCACCGCCGGCTTGCGCGGCGTGCTGGGCGCCGGCACGAACCGCATGAACATCTACACGGTGGGCCGCGCCACGCAGGGCTTCGCCGATTACCTGAACGCGAACTTCGAAAACCCCTCCGTCGCCATCGCCCGCGACAGCCGCAACAACGGCGAGCTGTTCGTGCGCACCACCGCCGCCATCATGGCGGCCAACGGCGTGACGGCATACGTGTACCCGCGCATCTCCCCGGTCCCCACGCTTTCGTGGGCGGTGCGCGACCTGGGCTGCTCGGGCGGCATCTGCATGACGGCTAGCCACAACCCCGCGCCGTACAACGGCTACAAGGCCTACGGCCCCGACGGCTGCCAGATTACCAGCCAGGCTGCCGCCGCCATTTCCGCTGCCATCGCCGAAACCGACGCGTTCTCCGGCGTGAAGTCCATGGACTTCGATGAGGCCGTGGCATCGGGCAAGATCAAGTGGATCGAAGACGTCGTGCTCGAGCGCTACTACGATGCGGTGCTGGCGCAGTCGGTGAACAACCTGTCCGACGAGCAGATCGCCGCCGCCCCGCTGAAGCTGGTGTACACGCCGCTCAACGGCACGGGCCTTATCCCCGTGACCACCGTGCTCGCGCGCGCGGGCGTCTCCGACGTCACCGTGGTGCCCGAGCAGGAGCAGCCCGACGGCAACTTCCCCACGTGCCCGTACCCGAACCCCGAGATTCGAGAGGCCATGCAGAAGGGCATCGACCTGTGCGAGCAGGTGCACCCCGACCTGCTGCTGGCCACCGACCCCGATGCCGACCGCGTGGGCGTGGCCTGCAAGGACGGTGACGACTACACGCTGCTGACCGGCAACGAGATGGGCGTGCTGCTGCTCGACTACGTGTGCCGCATGCGCGCCGAGCGCGGCGAGGACCTGACGCGCAAGGTGGCCGTGACCACCATCGTGTCGTCGGCCATGGTCGACGCGCTGGCCGCGGAATACGGTTTCGAGCTGCGCCGTTGTCTGACGGGCTTCAAGTACATCGGCGATATCATCACCGAGCTGGCCGATGCGGGCCAGGCCGATCGCTTCATCTTCGGCTTCGAGGAAAGCTACGGCTACCTGTCCGGCGACCACGTGCGCGACAAGGACGCCGTGAACGCCAGCCTGCTCATCTGCCAGATGGCGCAGGAGTACAAGCTGGCGGGCAAGAACCTGGCGCAGGCCATGCGCGACCTGTACGCCAAGCACGGCTGGTGGCTCAACCGCACCGTGTCGCTGTCCTACCCCGGCGCCGACGGCGCGGCGAAGATGGCCGACCTCATGGCGGGCCTGCGCACGAACGCGCCGGCGGAGCTTGCCGGCCGCAAGGTCGAGGCCGTGGTCGACTACCAGGGCGGCGTGAACGGCCTGCCTTCCGCCAACGTGGTGGAGTTCGACGTGGAAGGCGGCAACAAGGTCATCGTGCGCCCGAGCGGCACCGAGCCGAAGATCAAGCTGTACGTGTTCGCGAAGGATTCCAGCCGCGAGGCTGCCGATGCGCTGCTCGACGAGCTGGAAGCCGCCGGCCGCCAGCTGCTGGCCTAACTGACCAGATCCCAACCCCCGGACGCTTTGGGGACGTAGCACTAAGTGTCCGGGGGATTTTTGTACCTTTGGGGGCGTTCTTCGGAAGACGTCCCGTGTTTTGCCGTTTGGTTCGGGCGCTTGGGGCTATATCCAAGTGCTCGAAGGCGTCTTTTCCGGATACGCTTGCGCGCCGTACGTGCGTGTCCGGGATGTTTGCTTGTGGATTTAGCAAAGGAGGGAGACTGTGGCCTCGAAGAAGAATCGCTCTTCTTGGGCGAAGGAGAAGGCGCAGTTCAACGCGCAGTTGGGCGGCTTCGACGCGCTCGATGACGTGTTTGCGCGGGAGGATTCGCGCCATGCCCATCTTTCGGAGGAACGCGAATCCGCGCAGCGATACAAGGCGTGCGAATCGAAGAACCGCTACGCCACGCTGGCGGAGGCTCGGGAGAACCTTGCCTGGTGTCAAAAGCAGGGCAAACGCGGCCTGCAGATCTACGAATGCCCCTATTGCGGCGGCTGGCATCTGACTTCGCATCCCTGGGAGGATGCGTAGCGGTTTCCCGGTTCGGACAGTTAGTGCTACGTCCCCGAAGTGTTTGGGCCGGACAGTAAACGCTACGTCCCCGAGATGTCGGGCGGGGGCTATCCCGCTGGGAACGTTTTTCGCTGATCGTGGTTCAGATTGCGAGTTTTCCGACTTTTCGCGAGGCTGACTTGCCATGTTCGTGCGACTTAGCCGCATGCGATGTAATATGCGGGCCGAAAAATGCACCAAACGCAACAAACTCGCGAAACCAAGCCATCACTTATCGCCGGCGATTCGGAAAACTCGCAATCTGAGCCACGAAACCCGATAAAGCTTCCCTCATGACGCTTCGGGGACGTAGCGTAGCGGTTCCCCGGTTTTGCTTGCTGTGCCGTCGGTTGGGTATACTGCGGCGTGGAAAAGGGAAGGGGTGCGCGTGTTCAGCGATTTCGCTATCTGGTATTTGTTTCTCGCCGGCACGGCCGGAGGCGCCTTCCTGTGCGCCACGGTGATGGATGTTTGTGCGAATCCTGGCTGGGATGCGCGTCGCGTGCCGCTTTGCTCGCGATGCGGCATGTTCGGCGCCTTCGGGCTTTTGGCGCTGGCGGCGCTCATGCTGTTCTGCGATCTTGGGGACCCCCTCGATATATGGTATCTGTTCGAGAATCCGCTGCGCTCCATCGTGTCGATGGGCGCATGGCTGATCGTGCTTGGTTTGACGTTCTCGTTGGCGGTATCGGCCATGATCGCCGCGAAGATAGACGTGCCGTATCTGTTCCGCTGTTTGGAAATCGCCGGCGCCCTGGCGTCCATCGGCGTGATGGGCTATACCGGCGTGCTGCTGTCGTCGATGGCGGCCGTCGAGTTTTGGAACACCTGGCTTTTGGTCGCGCTGTTCGTCGTGTCGGCCGTAAGCTGCGGCTGCGCCTTCATCTCGCTTTCCGCCTTCATCCTCTCGGGATCGGCGCAAAGGTCCTCGGCGCTGAAAGGCGCTGCCCGCTTGCTGCGCGCGGCGGAGCTTGTCGTGCTGGCGGCGTTCCTCGCGTCGCGGTGGTTGGCGGGCGGCGAGGCGCAACGGTCTTGCGAACTGCTGTTTTCGGGGCAGCTCGCTGGGGTGTTCTGGGGTGGGCTGGTGTTGTGCGGATTCGCCATCCCGGTCTTCGCGGACTTGATCGCGCGTGTGGCGCCTGTGCCGGCCCTGCGGCCGATAAGCGCGGCATCGACGTTGGCGGGCGGCCTGTGCCTGCGATATTGCGTGGTGCTTGCCGCTTCGCATGCCGCGGTTTCGTTGATTGTGACATAATGATAGTTCATTAGGTAAACTACGCGCTTGCGCAAGACGCTTCGGGTTCGTGCGAAAGCAAAAGCCCGGGCCCATGGCGCCTCGCAGGCGCCTTAGCGAAGCGTATCGATACGGAACGGGGCAGGCCATGACGGCGATCTCCAATACAAGGCAAACCGGCGAATCCGCGTTGGTCGCCGACAAGGACCTCATCACCATCGACGAGGACAGCGGCATCCCCATTTGGATGCAGCTGCGCAACAGGCTGGTGTACTTGGTGGTGTCGGGCACGTTCCCGCCCGGCATGAAGCTGCCGACGGTGCGCGACCTGTCCTCGTCGCTGAAGGTGAACTACAACACGGTCAGCAAGGTGTATCGCGACATCGAGAAGGACGGCTACGTCATCACGCGCCGCGGCAAGGGCACGTTCGTGGCCGAGATCAACTCGAGCGGCTATGAGGCGCAGGATGCGAAAGCCGCGGTTGATATGCTGATCGACAAGTTCTTGGAGCAATGCAAGGAGCTGGGGCTGTCCGAGGCGGATGCCGCCGAGGCGGTGGCGAAGCGGGCAGGGGGGATGTTCGTATGAGAAGGTTCGGACCGCGGCGCGGGCATCGTGGAAGCGAGCAGGCGGACGTCGCGTTCGCCAACGTGTCGCACGAGTCCCCCGACAACATCATCACCGAAAAGGACGCAAGCCGCGTCGGTGTGTACAGCTTCGCCCTGCTCATGTTCGCGGTGGGCTTTGCCGCCGTTTTCGCCCTCACGTCACCGTGGCTGAGCGTGTTCACCGTGCTCGGCTCGGCGGCGGCGGGGCTGTTGCTCGCGTCGACGGTGCGCGTGGCGGCGCAATGGGAGCATGTGGCGCTGCTGCGCTTCGGCAGGTTCCGCAAGATCGCGGGCCCGGGCGTGTACGTGGTCGTGCCGTTCGTCGACTCCGTGGCGATGCACATCGATCGCCGAACCATCACCACGGCGTTCTACGCCGAGCAGGCGCTGACGTCAGACCTGGTCAGCGTCGACGTCGATGCCATCCTGTTCTGGATGGTCTATGATTCCGAGAAGGCGTGCCTCGAGGTGGCGAACTTCCCGCAGGCCGTGCGCCGTGCGGCGCAGACGGCCGTGCGCGACGCCATCGGCCAGGTGACGCTGGCGGAGCTTTCCGTCCGTCGCCGCCAGCTCGATCACGAGCTGCAGGAGTTCATGGCGGAGAAATGCGAGGAATGGGGCATCAGCGTCATTTCGGTGGAGATCCGCAACATCAAGATCCCGAAGGAGCTGCAGGACTCGTTGGCGCGAGAGGCCCAGGCCGAACGCGAACGCGATGCCCGCGTGCTCCTGGCCGACGTCGAGCGCGACATCTCCGAGATGTACGTGGAGGCGGCGCGCGTGTACAACGAGGAGCCGGGCGCCATGCAGCTGCGGGCCATGAACCTTTCCTACGAAAGCGCCCGCGACGGCAAGGGCGTGCTGCTTGCGCCCAGCAGCCTGGCCGACGGCTTCGTCGACCTGGGCAAGGATATGGCGAAGTAGGCGGGAAGCGCTTCAGGCTTGCACTGCTGCAGCGGCGTGTCCGACAGGTTCAAAAGGGCAAACAAGTCGGAAACCCAAGTGCCGCAGCAAGCTGCGCGCAAGCATTTCCCCAGGTAGAAGATATTCTTTGCAAAATATAACCATTGAACTATTGAACTAGTTCAACATAAGAGTAATATACGGCTCGAGAGGTTGGCCATCCATGGTATGCACGAATGGGGGAGCTTGATCTCGGGCCGTTTCTTTCGCGCGGTTGCAAACGGGCGGAGGCGCGCGGCGCGGGGTCGATGCTTTCGGAGAGATAACCGAGGAGGAGAGATGACGGGAACGCAAAGCGCAAGCCGCGGTTTGACCCGTAGGGATTTTCTCAAGGTCGGCGTTGCGGGAGCGACGGGCTTGGCTGCCGCCGGTTCCATGACCGGCTGCGACGCCTGGCTGGGCGCCGCCACGCAGCAGGCTGCCGACGAGAAGACCGTATACACGCTGCACCAGTTCATGTGCACGGGGCGTTGCTCGCTCAAATGCACGGTGCGCGACGGCCGTTTGGCCATGATCCAGCCCAACGACACGGTCGACCCGTACTACCGCCACGTATGCGTGAAGGGCATTTCCGAGATCCAGCACGTCTACAGCGATGAGCGCCTGCAGTCGCCCATGCGCCGCGTCGGCGCACGCGGCGAGGGTTCGTTCGAGGTGATCAGCTGGGACGAGGCCATCAAGACGGTGGGCGACGAGCTGAGGAAGGCCTGGGACAAGTACGGCAAGCAGTCCGTGTACATGTCCGCTTCCAACGAGCCGCGCTTCGGCTTCCTGCCGGCGCTTCTGGGCTGCGCCACCGGCGTCGAGCCCGGCATCGACCGCGGCACGGGCAACGGCTCCGCGCCGGCCATCGGCGGCGACGTGTTCGGCGGCGGCACGAACGAGACGCGCGACTGGGTGAACACCAAGACGCTCGTGATCTCCGGCACGAACCTGCTGGAAAGCTCCATGATGCAGTCGAACACGTTCCTGGATGCGAAGAAGGCCGGCTGCGAGATCATCGTGCTCGACCCGCACTTCTCCACCACGGCCGG
This sequence comes from uncultured Senegalimassilia sp., assembly GCF_934632265.1. Taxonomy (GTDB): domain Bacteria; phylum Actinomycetota; class Coriobacteriia; order Coriobacteriales; family Eggerthellaceae; genus Senegalimassilia. The sequence goes on along the minus strand of NZ_CAKTYH010000059.1, from coordinate 3,077 downwards.
CAAGGCCAGCAAGTGGATCCCCGTGATCCCGGGCACCGATGCGGCGTTCTACCTGGGCATGGTCAGCTACATCCTGGACAACAAGCTCTACGACGAAGCTTACATGCGCGAGCACACGTCGTTCCCGTTCCTTATGGACGAGGCCACGGGCAAGCTGCTGCGCACGGGCGCGGCTTGGGGAACCGACGAGGAGACCGGCGAACCGGTCGATCCCGGCGATTTCATGGTGTGGGACGCCGCCAAGGGCGCGGCGGTCCCGTATGCCGAGGCCGTTGCGACCGCCGCGCTCGAGGGCTCGTTCGACGTGGATGGCAAGAAGGCCGTCACCGTGTTCGAAAGCCTTAAGCGCAATCAGCGCCCGTACACGTGCGAGTGGGCCGAAGGCGTCTGCGGCGCAAGCGCCGAGACGATCGCGGAGGTGGCGCGCAAGTACGCCACGGGCGGCGCGGCGTACCTGGCGTTCGGCCAGGGCGGCTCCGACAAGTACTCCAACCCCGACATCATCGGCCACGCCGGCATGGTGCTGGTGTCGCTCACGGGCAATATCGGCAAGCCCGGCTGCGGCATCGGCCACGGCATCGGCGGCGGCGGTTACAGCGTCACGCTGGGCGAATGGGAGCTTCCCGAGCAGTTCAAGCCCGCTGAGCTGGACGTCCGCTCCGACCGCTTCCCCGATCGCGATGGCGGCGTGCATGTGATCATCTCGCTGGGCAACACGTTCCAGCAGTACTGGGCGAACATGAACAAGACGCGCGGGTGGATTGACTCGCTGGACTTCATCGTGCATATCGGCATGTACTACGAGGACACGGTGAAGTACGCCGACATCGTGCTGCCGGTGTGCAGCAAGTTCGAGGACACCGTCGAGCACTCGATCGTGCGCAGCGACTACAACCATGTGAACCTGCAGACGAAGTGCATCGACCCGCTGTTCGAGAGCAAGCCCGACTTCGACGTCATGCGCCTGATCGCCGAGGAGATGGGCGTGGGCGAGTATCTGCCCAAGACCGCGGAGGAACTGGTGCGCTACCAGATCGAGCACTCCGAGGACCTTGCCGAGCAGGGCATCACGCTGGCCGAGCTGGAGAAGAACCACGGCAGCATGAAGATGGCCGACGTCGACGAGCCGCGCCGCGCCTACACCGACCTCAAGTTCGAAACCCCCACCACGCGCATGGAACCGTACTACGAGGCATGGAAGCCTTGCGAGCAGGCATGGCCGAACTGGGAGGAGAACAACGAGGCGTACGCCGGCAACCCGCTGGCGGAGAAGTACCCGCTGCAGTTCACGCAGACGCGCACCCGTTTCTCCAACCACTCGCACTTCAAGGCGGCGAAGTGGGTGCAGCAATTCGCCAAGCCCACGCTGGAGCTGAACCCGGCCGACATGGCCTCGCGCGGCATCGCCGACGGGGACCTGGTGGAGGCGTTCAACGACCGCGGCTCGTTCAAGTGCGTGGCGCGCGCGAACAACGCCGTGCGCCCCGGCTCCTGCCGCACCTGGGAAGCGGGCTGGAGCAAGTACATCGAGGAGGGGAACACGCAGAACGTCACGAACGACCACGTGAACCCGCGCGATGAGTACCTGCCCACCGGCGCGCCCATCCCGTACAACGACACCCTTGTCGAAGTGAAGAAAGCGTAGGTGATATGCCATGACGAAACTTGCAATCGGTATCAACCTTGATCGCTGCATCGGCTGTCACACCTGCGCGAACGCTTGCAAGATGCAGAACAACGTGCCCGACGGCATGCTGTGGAACCGCGTGATCACCGAGGGCTGCGACGCCATCGACGGCGCCGTGGGCGAGTATCCCAACTTGACGCGCACCTATGTGCCCCTGGCGTGCCAGCATTGCGAGAACCCCGCCTGCTTGAAGGTGTGCCCGACCGGCGCCACGTACAAAGACGACCAGGGCCGCGTGGAGATCGATTACGACCGCTGCATCGGCTGCCGCATGTGCATGGCCGCCTGCCCCTTCAACGCCCGCGTGTTCAACTGGGAAGACCCCCAGCGCGACGGCGATTTCAACTGGGGTGACGCGCGCGTGCCCGTGCGCACTCGCGGCGTGATGGAGAAGTGCACGCTGTGCAAGGAGCGCACCGATGCCGGCGAGGAGCCGATGTGCGTGGTGTGCTGCCCGACGCACGCCCGCGTGTTCGGCGATCTGGACGACCCGAACTCGGAGCTGGCGCAGCTGCGCGCCGCGAAGGGCAAGGATGTGCATATTCTGCTGGAAGAGAAGGGCACGAAGCCCCAAGTCTTCTACTTCGACGAGTAAAGGGGTGCCGTTATGAAACTTTCGGCTCAGTCTAAGATCGGCGTCGGCGTTCTGGCGGCGATCATGGTGATCGGCTTCTGCGCTTATGTGTTCCAGCTGACGCAGGGCCTGTGCGTGACGGGCATGTCCAACGGCGTGTCGTGGGGCCTGTACATCACGTGCTTCATGTTCTTCGTCGGCCTGTCCGCCGGCGGCCTGATCGTGGCCAGCTCGGCGCACGTGTTCGGCATCGAGTCGTTCAAGCGCGTGTCCATGCCCGCGGTCATCACCTCCACGGTGTGCATCCTGTGCGCAGGCGCGTTCATCCTGATCGACCTGGGCGGCATCCAGCGCATCTGGAACATGTTCATCCATTTGAACTTCACCAGCCCGCTGGCGTGGGACATGTGCGTCATCACGACGTACCTGGTCATCAACGTGCTGGACATCATCTGGCTGCGGCGCGGCGATGAGCGCAAGGTGAAGATGCTGTCGTACGTGGCGCTGCCGGTCGCCATCCTGGTGCACAGCGTGACGGCGTGGATCTTCGGCCTGGAGATCGCCAAGGAGGGCTGGTACTCGGCCATCATGGCCCCCATCTTCGTGGCGTCCGCCTGCGACTCAGGCTTGGCGCTTCTGATGGTGGTCCTGGCGGCGGTGCGCAAGGCCGGCGTGTTCGATTGCGGTCGCGAGCTGTTCGCGAACCTGGCGCGTCTGCTCGCCACGTTCATCGCGGTGGATGCGTTCTTCATCGGCTGCGAGCTTCTGACCACGGCGTACCCGGGGACCGAGGGCGCATCTCATGTGCTCGGCATC
>NZ_CAKTYH010000058.1 GCF_934632265.1 uncultured Senegalimassilia sp. | reverse complement strand
GTGCCCGCGCGGGGCGTATGGATGGGGTTCGGCGGCGGGCGTCGGCGTATGCGCGCCGGGCCCGGTCGCGCGTTCGGGTCCGGCGCGCATGCGTTGGGCGAGCCGTCGTCCGCACCATCATAGGCGCTCCGGGCGGGTCGCGCTGCCGTGCAGGCGAACGTGTGCCGAACCGTGCCGCGTCCGTTGCCGGCCCGTTACGAGGAGGCGTGGATTCTGCCTTGAGGTTGCCGTCGGCGCGCCGTTGGCGACCGCGCAAGTGCGTATACTGGATAGTTACGGTTTTATGCAAGCGAACAAGGGGAGCTCATGAAGGAAAACGGCCAGAAGCGCGCAGGCGGGCAGGGCGGGAAGCGCCCGCGGCAGGCGGCACGGCCCCAGGCCGGCCCTCGGCGTCAGCAGGAGCGCAAGCCGGAGGGCGGCGCGGCGGCGAACGGCCTGCCGCAGTGCCCGGTGGCGCGCCAGTGCGGCGCCTGCCAGCACGTCAACCAGCCCTACAGCCAGCAGCTTGCGGCGAAGGACGAGCGCGTTGCCCAGTTGTTTTCCCAGGTGGCAGGCCCTGATGCGCTGCGTCCCATCCTGGGCATGCAGGACCCGTACGCCTATCGCAACAAGGTGATGTCCCCGTTCGCTCCCGGCGCGCCGCGCAAGGCCGCGCCCGGCAAGCGCGGCGGCGGCAAGCGTCCCAGCCGCCCGGCGGCCCCGCAGCGCGACATCCTGTGCGGCATGTACGCCGCCGGCACGCACCGCATCATCGACACGGGGGAGTGCCTGATCGAGAACGCCCAGGCCAAGCAGGTCATCCGCGCGGTCCGCAGCCTTATGCTGAAGTTCGGCATCCCGCCCTACGACGAGGACCGCGGCACCGGCTTCATGCGCCACGCCGTGGTGCGCGTGGGCCACACCACCGGCGAGGTGCTGGTCACGCTGGTCACCAACGGCCAGCAGTTCCCCGGCGCGAAGAGCTTCTGCCGCGAGCTGGTGCGCCGCTGCCCGTTCATCACCACGGTGGTGCAGAACATCAACGAGCGCCAGACCAACGTGGTGCTCGGCCAGCGCGAGCAGGTGCTCTACGGCCCCGGCTTCATCTTGGACAAGCTGTGCGGGCTGAGCTTCCGCATCTCGTCGCAGTCGTTTTACCAGGTGAACAGCGTGCAGACCGAGGTGCTGTACCGCCAGGCCATCCAGCTGGCGGGTTTCACCGGCGCCGAGCACGCCATCGACGCGTACTGCGGCACGGGCACCATCGGCCTGGTGGCGGCCTCCATGGGCGCGGCGCAGGTCACGGGCGTGGACTGCGTGGAATCCTCCATCCGCGACGCGCGGCAGAACGCGCGCCACAACGGCGTGGACAACGCGCGCTTCGCGGTGGCCGACGCCGGCGCGTTCATGCGCGACATGGCGGCGCAGGCCGCGGCGGCCGGACGTGCTGGCACCGATGAGGAGGGCCGACCGCTTGTGCTGCTCATGGACCCGCCGCGCGCCGGTTCCACCGAGGAGTTTCTGCGCGCCGCGGTGCAGCTGGCGCCCGAGCGCATCGTCTACATCTCGTGCAATCCGGAAACGCAGGTCCGTGACCTGGGCTTTCTCAAGCAATTCGGCTACGGCGTGAAAACGGTGCAGCCCGTGGACATGTTCCCGCACACCGACCATATCGAGACCATCGCGCTCATCGAGCGCATGTAGCGGCAACCATATATATAGGTAGGGAAGGAAATGGCAGAGCAACAGCGAACGGGGAATGTCGGCGCCGCGGCAGGCGATGCCGGGCTCGGCGCTGATGCGGCCGCGCGTCCCAAGGACGTGCTCGCCGCGGCGCGGCGCACCATCGAGCGGCGCGGGCTGGCGAACGCCGAGACGCCGGTGCTGCTCATGGTGTCGGGCGGCTCGGACTCCACGGCGCTGGCCTACGTTGCGCGGCAGCTGGCGGATGAAGGGGCTATCGGGCCCATCGCCATGCTGCACGTGAACCATCGGCTGCGTCCCGGCGCCGCCGATCAGGACGAGGCGTTCACGGCGCAGCTGGCGGAGCTGCTGGGAATCCCCTTGTTCAGCTGCCAGATCGACGTCGCCGGCCAGGCGCAGCGCGAAGGCGGCAACGTGGAGGCCGTCGCGCGCCGCGAGCGCTACCTTGCCGCCAACGAGGCGCTCGCAAGCCTGTGCCGGCATGCGGCGGCGCCGCTGTCCGAGGGCCGCATCTTCACCGCCCACACCGCCGACGATCGCGTGGAGAACTTCTACATGCGCTCGATGGTGGGCACCGGGCCGGGCGGCTTCCGCGCCATGAAGTACGCGAACGGCCCCGTCGTCCGCCCGCTGCTCGACGTTGGCCGCCAGGACCTGTGCGACTACGTGCAGCAGCGCGAGCGCGAGGGGCTGCCGTGCGCATGCGACGCCGAGGGGTGCCTGTGGCGCGAGGACGCCACCAACGCGCACACCGATCGGTTCCGCGCCTACGTGCGCCACGAGGTCGTCCCGCACGTGAAGGAGCGCAGCCCGCAGCTGCTCGACGTGCTCGGGCGCACCATGAACCTGATCGCCGACGAGGACGATATGCTTGAGGAAATGGCATCAGACCTGGTGAAACGCCACATGGTATGGACCGAGGCGCTGCCCGACCGCCCGCCGGCCTATGAGGAGGGCGGCGTGCTCGTCCCCGAGCTGGGCGCCCAGCCCGTGCCGCTGCAGCGCCGCGCAGCAGTGCAGGTGCTGCAGGCCATGCTGGGCCCCGATGCGCGCGTCGAGACGGCCTCGATCGACGCGGTGCTGGCGGCGTGGGATGCGCCCGGCACCCCGCAGGCCGCCCCGCACGGCGGGTATGTTGCGAACATCCAGGGAAACCTGGCCATCAGCGCGAACAAGCGCGGCGTGAGGCTCGAGCCCATGGCCGCATTCAGAGCAAGGAGAAGGAAATGAGCGAACAGCCCATGCCGCAAGATGCGGCGCAGGAGAATGAACAGGCCGCCGAGCAGGCGCAGGCCGCCGAGCAGCCTATGACCGTCGATGTGATCCTTGCCAGCGGCAGCCCGCGCCGCAAGGAGCTTCTGGAGCGCGAGGGCGTGAGCTTCACCATCCGCGTGTCCGAGGTGGACGAGTCGTTGGAGCCCGACCTTGAGGCCAACCCGCCCGAGGCCGTGAAGAAGCTGGCAGAGCGCAAGGCCGGCGCCGTGGTGCAGGAGGTGCTCGGCGAGGGCTACACGGGCATGGCGGCAATCATCGGCGCCGACACCATGGTGGTGTGCGACGGCGAGATCTTCGGCAAGCCGGCAAGCATCTCCGATGCCAAGCGCATGCTGCGCCGCCTGCAGGGCAACACGCACGAGGTGCTCACCGGCGTGTCGGTGTGGCTGGTGTCCGCGCCCAACGCCGAGGACGTGTCGCTGGGCTTCCGCACGTTCGTGGACCGCGCGGCCGTCACGTTCCATCCGCAGACCGACGATCAGCTGGCAGAGTACCTGAAGTGCGGCGAGTCCTTCGACAAGGCGGGCGCGTACGCCGCCCAGGGCAACGGCGCCAAGCTCATCAAGCATGTGGAGGGCGACCTTGACACCGTCATCGGCCTTCCGGTGACGCGTCTGCTCAAGGAGTTTCCCGATCTGAAGTAACCGGCCCCGCTGCTCTTGCGGGCGGCGGGCCATCGGCATCCCGGGGCGCTGCGGCGCCCCGGTTCGCGTTTCGGACTGCTTGCGCCCTGCGCGGCATCGTTAGCCCCCGTGCGGCGGGTGCGCGCCGTACGCCCGCTTCCGGCGGTTTCGGCAGGTCCACAGGCGCTCGTATTTATGTGGCGTTACGGTATTGTCATGTGCCCGGTCGGGCCGAATGGTACACTTGTGCTCGTTCATATAAGGGCGCTCAGGGCGCTCTTCAGGCGAAATGCATCGAAGAGGTAATCATCGTGCACGAAAACATAGATCGAATCCTGTTCACCGAGGATGAAATCAAGCAGCGCGTCGCCGAGATCGGCGCGGGCATCACGCAGGACTACAAGGACGACCCCGAGGGCGTCATCCTCATCTCCGTTCTGCGCGGCGCGGCCATCTTCATGGCCGACCTGGCACGTCAGATCCAGCTGCCGTGTGAGATGGACTACATGGCCGTCTCCTCCTACGGCAACGGCGTGAAAAGCTCCGGCGTGGTCCGCATCCTGAAGGACCTGTCCTCCCAGATCGAGGGCCGCAACGTGGTCATCGCCGAGGACGTCCTGGACTCCGGCCTCACGCTCACCTACCTGCTGAAAACGCTGAAGGCGCGCAACCCGAAGTCCATCGAGGTCGCCACGCTGCTGCGCAAGAAAACCCGCGCGCAGGCCAAGATCGACTGCGCATACGTGGGCTTCGAGTGCCCCGACGAGTTCATCGTGGGCTATGGCCTGGACTATGCCGAGCGCTACCGCAACCTGCCGTACATCGGCGTCCTGAAGCCCGAGCTCTACAACTAGGAAAGCAAGGCCTATGCCGCAAAACAACAAACCTCAAATCCAACAGCCCAATCCCCGGACAACCATCATCTCGGTTGTCCTTTTCCTGCTGGTGGCCTTCTTCGTGGGCCAGCAGTTCATGAGCATGTCGGAGTCTTCGCAGGGCACCACCGATAAGCTGGTGGCATCCGAGTTCCTGCAGGCCGTCGACCAGAACCGCGTCACGGAGGTCACGTACAGCGCCGGCGATTACACCGTGTCCGGCACGTATTACCCCGCCGTCACGGCCGGCGATTCCGCCGCCGATGCGTTCAACAGCGCCATCGAGGCCATGAACGCCGGCATGGCAACGCTGAAGGACCCGAACACGGGCAAGTCGCTCTCGGGCGTGGGCACGCAGGACATCGAGTCCCAGACGCTCGGCCAGGAGCACAAGTTCACGTGCACCTGGGCCGGCAGCTCGCTGTCCGACCTGATGGCGCAGCATCCCGAGATCAAGTACGAGGTGAAGACCCCCAGCCCGTGGGGCGACATCCTCACCACGCTGCTCCCCATCATCCTCATCGGCGCCATGCTGTTCTTCCTGTTCAACCAAATGGCGAAGGCGAATAACTCGCAGATGAACTTCGGCAAGGCCAAGGCCAAGCAGAGCATCGAGGAGCGCCCCGACGTGCGCTTCGCCGACGTCGCCGGCGTGGACGAGGCCGTCGAGGAGATGCAGGAGATCAAGGACTTCCTGGCGAATCCCGCAAAGTACCAGTCCATGGGCGCGAAGATCCCGCGCGGCTGCCTGCTGGTGGGCCCTCCGGGCACCGGCAAGACGCTGCTGGCCCGCGCCGTGGCCGGCGAGGCGGGCGTGCCGTTCTTCAGCATCTCCGGCTCCGACTTCGTCGAGATGTTCGTGGGCGTGGGCGCCTCCCGCGTGCGCGACCTGTTCAAGCAGGCTAAGGAAGCAAGCCCCTCCATCGTCTTCATCGACGAGATCGACGCCGTCGGCCGCCAGCGCGGCACCGGCCTGGGCGGCGGCCACGACGAGCGCGAGCAGACGCTCAACCAGCTGCTCGTCGAGATGGACGGCTTCGAGGCCAACGACTCCGTGGTGCTCATCGCCGCAACCAACCGCGCCGACGTGCTCGACCCGGCGCTGCTGCGCCCCGGCCGCTTCGACCGCCAGATCGTGGTGGACGTGCCCGACGTGAAGGGTCGCGAGCGCATCCTGAACGTGCATGCGAAGAACAAGCCGCTCGGCAGCGATGTGGACCTGTCCTCCGTGGCCAAGCTCACGCCCGGCTTCTCGGGCGCCGACCTGGCCAACCTGCTCAACGAGGCTGCGCTTCTGACCGCGCGCCGCAACAAGAAGATCATCACGCAGCAAGAGGTCAGCGAGTCCATGGAGCGCGTCATCGCCGGTCCCGAGCGCAAGGGCCGCGTGATGGACGACCAGACCAAGCACACCATCGCCTACCACGAAAGCGGCCACGCCCTGGTGGGCCACCTGCTGCCGAAGGCCGATCCGGTGCACAAGATCAGCATCATCAGCCGCGGCCGCGCGCTGGGCTACACCCTGTCCATCCCGAAGGAGGACAAGGTCCTCAACACGGTGGGCGAGATGCGCGACGAGCTGGCGGTGTTCATGGGCGGCCGCGTCGCCGAGGAGATCTTCTGCGACGATGTGACCACCGGCGCCAGCAACGACCTGGAGCGCGCCACCAAGATGGCCCGCGCCATGGTCACGCAGTACGGCATGTCCGCCGAGCTGGGCACGCAGGTGTTCGGTCAGCCCAACCACGAGGTGTTCCTGGGCCGCGACATGGGCAACACGCAGGATTACTCCGAGGAAACGGCTCGCCGCATCGACGACGAGGTCGCGCGCATCATGAAGGAGGCGCACGACCGCGCCTACGAGATCCTCAGCACGCATCGCGAGCAGATGGACCTTATGGCAAGCGTGCTGCTCGAGCGTGAAACCGTCGAGGGCGAGGCCTGCAAGGCGCTGCTGGACAACACCTGGAACGACTATCTCCAGCGTGAAGGCGACATCATCGCCGCGAAGGAGGCCGAGGAGGCGGCGGCACGCGCTCGCGACGAGCAGCTTGCCGACCCGAACTGGAACGGCCAGCAGGACGGCCAGGCGCCGCCGGCGCAGCCGGGTTCTCCCGTGCAGCCGGCCGGCATGCAGCAGCCGCAGGCTCTCGGGAACGGCGGTCAGCCGCCGGTTCCGCCCACGGGCGGCCAGCAGCCCCCGTACCCGCCGGCAGAATAAGCCGGCGTGGTGCCGCGCCGCACCTTCGCGGTGGGCGGCGGGATCGTTCGCGCACGATGCGCCGGGCTTTTTGCCTGGTGCGCGGGCGCGGTGTGAAAACGTCAACGTATAGCAAGAAGGCGGGCCGTCAGGCTCGCCTTCTTTTGAAAGGAAGGCATTCAGCATGATGTGGAAATGCGGCTCGTTCGAGTTCGATACACGCAAACCGGTGATCACGGGCATCCTCAACGTCACGCCCGACAGCTTCAGCGACGGCGGCACGCACAACACGCCCGAGGCGGCGCTGGCGTGGGCGCAGCAGATGCTCGACGAGGGCGCGCACATGATCGACGTGGGCGGCGAGTCCACGCGCCCCGGTTCCGCCGAGGTGAGCGTCGAGGAGGAGACGGCTCGCGTGCTTCCCGTGGTGCGCGCCCTTGCCGAGCAGGGCGTCTGCGTGAGCGTGGACACCCGCCACGCCGCCGTGGCGAAGGCGTGCGTGGAAGCCGGTGCCGCTATCATTAACGACGTGTCGGGCTTCCGCGATCCGGCCATGGTGCAGGTTGCCGCGGAAAGCGACTGCGGCGTGGTGGTCATGCATATGAAGGGCGAGCCGGGCACCATGCAGCAGAACCCGCAGTACGACGACGTGGTCGCCGAGGTGCGCGATTGCCTGCGCGACCAGGCCGCCATGCTCGAGGCCGCCGGCGTGGAGCCCGAGCGTATCTGCGTCGATCCGGGCCCGGGCTTCGGCAAGACGGCGTCGCAGACCCTTGAGCTCGTGCGCAACTTCCAGGAGTTTGCGCGCTTGGGCTATCCGGTCATGGTGGCCGTTTCCCGCAAAAGCTATCTGGGCTTTGCCTACGGCATCGACGACCCGGTCGAGCGCGACCACGTGAGCGCCACCGAGGCGCTTATGGCGTGCGAGCTGGGTGCCGGCGTTGTGCGTGCGCACAACGTGGCCGAAACGGTGAAGGCCCTGTCCGACATGCGCCCGTACGCGTTCTTGGGCCTGGGCTGCAACGTGCCTCTGGTGGCTGAGCCCGGCGAGGAGCTCGAGGGCAAGATCGCCATGCTCAACCAGGCCATCACCGAGCTGTGCAGCCTTCCCGATTCGCAGATCATCGACATCTCCAGCTTCTATGAAAGCGAACCGGCGTACTACGAGGATCAGGACACGTTCGTCAACGCCGTGGTGCTGCTGCGCACGGGCATCGCGCCGAAGGAGCTTTTGGGATACCTGCACGCCATCGAGAACAGCCTGGGCCGCGTCCGCGAGATCGAGAACGGCCCGCGCACGTGCGACCTGGACATCCTGGACTACCAGCTCTACGTCACGGACAACGACGTGCTCACGCTGCCGCATCCGCGCATCCTCGAGCGCGACTTCGTGCTGAAGCCGCTGCTGGAGCTGCGCCCGAACCACGTGCTGGCCGACGATGTGCGCGTCGCGCATGCGGCCAAGCCGGAATTCGAGCGCTACGGGAAAGCCGAGCGCGTCAACCGTTAAGCCGGGGAAAGCGGCGGCTTGCGGATGGTCGGATGGGCGTTGGGTTTGAGGAAGCGCTGCTGGTTTAGGCATCGGGGTGTGGGCAGCGGCCTGGGCTTTGGGCTTGGGTGTCGGGCGGTGGTTTGCGATGCTGGGCTGTTGCGCCATTGCGGCATCCCGTTGCTTCGCGACTGCCTTATGCTATGCCGTCATATGAGGGGAGAAAGGTGCTGGGATGCAGTTTCGCGTGGAATCGTTTGAGACCGTCACGTCCACGAACGACCTGATCAAGCGTGCTATCGAGGAGGGCCAGCCCGAGGGGCTGGCCGTGCGTGGCCTGCGGCAGACCGCCGGATACGGCAGGCAGGGCCGTGCATGGGAAAGCCCGATCGGCGGGATGTACCAATCGTTTTTGCTGCGTCCCGACGTTCCGCCGGCGCAGCTGCCCACGCTCAGCTTGCTGGTTGGCCTGGCCGTCCGCCGCGCGATCGCGAGCCTTGTTCCCGAGCTTGAGGACCGCGTGCAGGTGAAGTGGCCGAACGACATCGTGGTGGCCGAAGTGGACGATTCCCTGCGCGAAGCTGCGCAGGCGGCGGGTGAGGGTTCCCCTTGCGGGAATAAGTCGGCGTCCTTGTGCGGCGCAGCTTCCCCTGGCGTAGCCTGCGATGGCGCCGCACCGGACGGAGCGCCCTCCGATGACGGCCATCAGCCTAGGCGCCCCTTCCATAAGCTGTGCGGCATCTCGACCGAGATGCATGCGCGGGCGCTGTGCGTGGGCGTGGGCGTCAACGTGGCCCGTCCGGCGAATGCCTCATCCGTGCCGGCAGGGAAGAATATCCCGGTGTACCTTGATGAGCTGGGATTTTGCGAAGGTCCCGTCGAAGACCGCATCAGCGCGGTTGCCGATGCGCTGTGCGATCAGCTTGCCATCGTGTACCCGCTGTGGTGTGAGCAGGGCTTCGAGCCCTTCCAAGCTGAGTTCGATGCCTGTTCCGCGCTGTCCGGCCGTTTCGTGCGCATGGAGGACCTTTCGGGCAATGTGCTGGCGTCGGGCACGGTGACGCGTGTGGCCCCGGACGGCAGGCTGGTGCTGCGCACGCCGGAGGGCGTGGAGGTGTTCGCCAGTTCGGGCGAGGCCCATATCCGCTAGGCGGTGTCCTTTCGCCCTTCAACCTGATATGCATGAACGATGGAATCCCGGCACGGGGCCCTTCCGCGTGCGCTCTCTGCGGGCCGCCGGTCATACAATAGAGTGCTGACGAAAATTTTAGGTAGTAAAGCGTTTCGAAAGGCAGCACGCAAGCATGACGCAAGAGCAGGAAACGAAGGATATGTCCGCGGCGCCGTCCCATCCGACGGATGCCCAGGGCAAGCCCGCAGCCCCCGGCGCGCAAGGCAAGCCCAAGCAACACGACAAGGTGACGCGCATGGGCACGGAGTCCATTCCGCGCCTTATCACCGAGTTCGCCATCCCCTCCATCTTGGGCATGCTGGTCAACGGCGCGTACAACGTCATCGACTCCATCTTCCTGGGCCAGGCCATGGGCGAGATCGGCCTGTCCACCGCCACGGTGGCCATGCCCATCATGACGGTGTTCATGGCAATCGCCATGCTGGTGGGCAACGGCGGCAACGCCCTGGCCGCGTTGCGCATGGGCGAGGGCAAGCCCGAGGAAGCCGAGCGTAGCTTGGGCAACACGGTCACGCTTTCCCTTATCGCTTCCGTGGTGGTGGCTATCGCCATGTTCATCCCCGCCTGCATCGACGGGCTGCTCAGCGTGTCCGGCGCAACTCCCGAGGACTGGGACTACGCCATGCAGTTCATCCGCATCATCAGCCTGGGCTTCATCTTCCAGTGCATCGGCATGGGCGTGAACAACTTCATCCGTACCGCGGGCGCCCCGAACCGCGCGCTGGGCACCATGATCATCGGCGCCGTTGCGTGCACCGTGTTCAACGCGCTGTTCGTGTTGGGCATGGGCATGGGCGTTGTGGGCAGCGCGCTTGCCACCGTGTGCGGCCAGGCCATCTCGTGCGCCACGGTGCTGTGGTACTTCTGCCTGACGAAGGGCGTCCCCATGCGCTTGCACCTGCGCATGATGCCGCTGCACGGCGAGACCGTGCGCCTGATCCTGTCGTTGGGCCTGGCAAGCTTTGCCGTGCAGGCGGGCATGGCCGCGGTGAACTTCGTGCTGAACAACCTGCTGAACATGTACGGCGCGCAAAGCCCCATCGGCGCGGAGGGCGCGCTGGCCTCCATCGGCGTGGTGCAGCGCGTGGCCTCGTTCGTGGTGCTGCCGCTCATCGGCATGTCGATCGCCATCCAGCCGCTGCTCGGCTTCAACTACGGTGCGCACCTGTTCAAGCGCGTGAAGATGACGCTGGCCTGGGGCATCGCGGGCAACACGGTCATCGCCGTGGTGTTGTGGGCGCTCGTGCACATCTTCCCCGCCCAGATCGTCGGCTTCTTCGGCATCACCGACCCGAACCTGCTGTCGTTCACGGTGTTCGCGCTGCAGGTGCAGCTGTTCCTCATCCCGTTCGTGGGCTTCCAGATCGTCGGCTCGAACTACTTCCAGGCAACGGGCCAGCCGGCGAAGTCGGTGTTCCTGTCCCTTACGCGCCAGATCCTGTTCCTGATCCCGCTCTATATCGGCCTGCCCATGGTCATGCCCGTATGGTTCCCGGGTTACACGGGCCTGGACGCGCTGTACTTCGCGTGCCCTGTGGCGGACTTCCTGGCCATCTTCACCACCGGCGTGTTCGTCCTGCTGGAGCTTAAGCGCCTGCGCAAGCTGGAGAACGGCCAGCTGCAGGCCAAGTTCTAGCGGCGCGAGGAGCGGCGCGTTTTGGGCGCGGCCTTAAGGCGCATGGCGCAAGGGCAGCAGCTACGGTGCGAAAGGAGCTGCGTTTTGAGCGCAGCGCCCCCTCCTTGCCGCTGATGGCGCGCGGTTCGGTAACCTGATTTGTTTCAGCCTTGCAACGTTTTTTGCGCTGCAAGGCTTTTTTGCTGCCAAAACCTGCGAGGGAAATTGTGCGCGTGCTACAATTCCGCTGTGATTTGTAGGAAATAGGATCGATGCGTTCGGTGCAACGATCGCCGCGATGGTATCGCGGATGGGCCCGTCGGTTACGCCGAGGGGACAAGGAAGGGGAAGTTGTGGAACAGGTTCAGAAGAAGACGGCCGCTGAGTCGCGCACGCGTTCCATCGCGTTCGTCGCATTGACGGTCGCCATCACGGCGGTGTCGGCATGGGTGACGGTGCCCTTGGGCCCCGTGCCGTTCACGCTGCAGATCTTCGCCGTGGCGTTCATGGTGCTGGTGCTGCAGCCGAAAGAGGCTGTTGCGGCCATCACCGCGTACCTGGTCCTGGGCGCCGTGGGCGTGCCCGTGTTCAGCGGCATGCGCGGCGGCATCGGCGTTCTGGCCGGTGCGACCGGCGGCTTTCTGTGGGGCTACCTGCTGGGCGTCGGCCTTGCCGTTGCCGTGCGCTTCGGCCTGAAGGCCGTGCTGGCTCGCGATGGCCAGGCGAAGGGCGCCCGCGCGTTCGCGATCGACTTCTTGACCGGTTTGGTGTTCCTTGCCGTCGCCTACGTGTGCGGCTGGGCTCAGCTGATGGCCGTCGCCTCCATGACGCCTGCTGCCGCCTTCGCGGCCGGCGTTGCGCCGTTCATCCTGGTCGACCTGGCGAAGCTGGTCGCGGCAGTCATCTGCGCCCGCGCCGTCAACGCTGCCGTGGGACGTCGCGCCTAAGCGATCCCGCATAACCCAAGCACAACGAAAAGGCCCGCATAAGCGGGCCTTTTCGCGTTTCGTCGTAGCTTTATGGGCGGGTCCGTGGCTTTCCGAATCACGGGTGCAGGCTTGAGTTCCGAGGGCGGGTTTCCGGTTGCCAGGCGTGCGGGTGCGCAAAGGAGGG
>NZ_CAKTYH010000057.1 GCF_934632265.1 uncultured Senegalimassilia sp. | reverse complement strand
GTGTTCCTGATGGATGGCGTGCCCTCTTTCGATGACGGGGAAGCGGAGACTTCTGCCAAGCACGTCGAGCAAGCGCATGCCTCCCGTGCATCTGCGGGCGGGCGCGCCCGTTCGGGTGCGCCCGCCGAGATCGACCTGTCGACCGTATTCGCCGTCGGCGAACTTTCGGCGCTGCTCATGAACTTCCCCACGCCGTTCCCGAAAAAGAAGAAGGCGCATCTGCGTCTGACGTACCTCGATCGCCTGATGGGGTATCGCCCGCTGCTTGGGCAGGGCGCGGGCATCCGCTTGCGCACCGACAGCCAGCCGCTGCGTGACTTCACCCTCACGCAGCTTGAGCTGGCCGGGTATCGGGTCACATGGCGAAGCGACGATGTTCGCTCCGAGTTCCCCGACGAGCCTTGGAGTGCCTACGAGCGCAAGCTCACCGAGCAGGGCGCCTGCGCGTTCGGCATCGCAGCGTGTCCCGGGCCTGTGCCCGAGCACGTGGAGCAGACGGCGCCGCTGTCGTTGGTCAGCTATCTGCCCGATAACCTTGATCAGCTTGATTACGTTCCGCACGGCATGCAGGGATGCGTGGAAAACCTGCGCAACCGCAACGCCCGCGAACGCGCCCGCGGCAAGCAGGAGTTCCGCCCGCCGGTTATCTAGCGGGCGGTCATCGTCGGCGATCGCAGCGCTTGGGCTGCCATCGTCCCCAAACCGTCCGCCTCTGGCTGTCGCTTGGCCCGCCGTCTTTCAGGTTTGCGCATTCGCGGGCCGGGATCGGATTCCGACACGATGCATCCCCTCACGAGTGGTAGGATTTTCGCGCAAAGTAACTTCGCGGGAAGGGGAAGGGCAGTGTCCCAAAGCGATATTCGCACGTATGCCCAAGCTATGCGGCAGGCGAATAAGGAGGCGCGCGCTACGGTGGCGGCGCTTGCGTGCATCATCGTCGTGTGGCTTGTGGGAGGTTTCGGCTTGGCCGGCACCGATATCTGGGTGTTCCATACGCCATTGTGGGTTATCGGCGGTTGCGTGGCGCCGTGGGTTGCGGCCGTTGTCGCCGCGGTGGTGCTCAGCCGCCGCGTGTTCGCCGACTTCGATCTCGATGAGGTGGCGGGCGGCCGCCCTGCCGGCAACGCCGATGCATCCGATGGGGTCCGTGGCGCCGATACACCCCATGGGGATCGTGATGCCGATGCCGTTGCTTGCAATGGGCTCGCACCCGAGCAAGGCGCGATCGCCCGCACCGCCGGCGATGCGGGCAAGGGCGGTGAGTAGCGTATGGGTAACTTAGTGGCGCTCATCCCGCTCGTCCTGTTCTTGGCCGTGGCGCTCGGCATCAGCTTCGTCGCTCGGCGCCGCAGCGCAGGCGAAGGCGGCTTCGTCAAGGAATACTTCATCGGCAATCGCACGCTCGGCGGTTTCGTGCTAGCCATGACCACCATCGCCACCTACGGCTCGGTTAGCAGCTTCGTGGGCGGTCCTGGTCAGGCATGGCTTGTCGGCTGGGGCTGGGTGTACATGGCGGTCGTGCAGGTCACGGCGCTTGTGCTGCTCTATGGCATCATGGGCAAGAAGCTGGCGCTTGTGGCGCGCAAGCTGGACGCGGTCACCGTCATCGACGTCGTGCGCGCCCGCTACAACTCCAACGCCCTTGCCAACATCAGCGCCGTCATCGTGGTGCTGTTCTTTGCCGCCACCATGGTCGCCCAGTTCGTGGGCGGCGCGAAGATCTTCGAGGCGGTCACCGGCTATTCGTATATGGTCGGTTTGGTGCTGTTCGGCGCGGCGGTCATCCTGTTCACCACCATCGGCGGCTTCCGCGGCGTGGCGTTCACCGATGCGCTGTGCGGCATCATCATGCTCGTGGGCATCGCCGTGCTTGCTGCCGGCATCCTGACCGCGGGCGGCGGGTACGAGAACATCATGGATACCATCAAGGCGAACCATCCCGCCATGCTCGAGCCCTTCAGCGGCGGTGCTATGCCGGCAACGCTGTACTTCACGCAGTGGCTGCTTGTGGGCGTGTTCACCTTCGTGCTGCCGCAATCCATGGTGCGCTGCATGGGTTTCAAGGACACGAAGGCCCTGCATGGTGCCATGATCACCGGCACCGTGATCATCGGCCTCATGATGATCGGCGTTACGGCGCTCGGCGTGCTGTCGGCCGGAGTGCTGACGGGCAGCCTTGCCGATTACGGCTCAAGTGTGGATAACGTCATCCCGCGCGCCATCGCGCAGACGCTGCCGTCTTGGGCGGCTGGCGTGGCCATCATCGGCCCTATCGCGGCGTCCATCTCCACGGTGTCGTCGCTGTTGATCGCGTCCTCCTCGGCCATCATCAAGGACATGTACCTGCACAGCTGCGAGGCCCGCGGCACGCAGCCTTCCGAACGCGGCATCTCCCGCGGCTCGCAGGCGGTCACGCTGTGCGTCGGCGCCATCGTGTTCGCCTTGGCCGTGGTTCCGCCTGATGTCATCTGGAAGATCAACATGTTCGCCTTCGGCGGCCTGGAGACGGCGTTTTTCTGGGTGATGGTGTGCGGCCTGTTCTGGAAGCGCGCCGGCAAGTTGGGCGCCTTGCTGTCCATGGTCGGCGGAACCGCGTCGTATTGCGCCTGCATGGCGCTCGGGTTCAAGGTGATGGGCCTGCATCAGATCGTCATCGGCATCACCGTGGCGGGCGTGCTCATGGTGGTGGGCAGCCTCATTGAGAAGCGCCCGCAAGCCGAACGGCAGCGTATCGACCAGGTGTTTTTCCCGGAATAGCTCGGCGATGCGCATAACGGCGCATAAAGCGCCCGAACTACGAACCCCTCCCGTTTCCCGGCATCGCGATCGCCAGGGAAGCGGGAGGCGTTTTGCTAGATGGGTCAGGCCGGCGGATCGGCTTGCGGCCAAAGCGTTTTCTGCCGGCTGTGCTGCGTCGACGGGCTGCTTGTCCTCCGCTTCAGCGTGAGCGCTTGTTCTCGCTGTTGCGGCGTCCCAGCTTGCGCCTGCAGCGGCGGGCCGCGACGCCTGCCGGCCTACCTTCCGTCGTCTTGGTGGTGCTCGTCGAGGTGCTTGCCCAGCTCATGCATGTGGCGACGGTATTCGCGCACGGCGCGTTCGGCGATGCGGCGTTCTTCTTCCCAGTCGCCGTCTTTGAGGTGCTGCGCGAACGCCTTCGCGGCTTTTGCGGTGCGTTCGGCGGCGGCTTCGCGCGTTATGCCCGCCTTCTCTCCCAATTCATGCAGCTCGTCCTCGTGCGCGGCGTACTCGCGTCGGGCGAAGTCGAGCATCTCGTCCATGGCGCGCTTGCGTTGGCTTTGGCGCTGCAGCGCGAAGGCCACATCCTCCCAGTCGGCTTCTTCGCCTGCGTCGCGGCGTGCCTTTGCGGCCATGCGCGCGGCGATCTCCTGGCGCGCCATCATACGCTCCAGTTCCAAGTGCTCATGCAGAATGGAGCGGATATCCTGGGGGTTCTCCACGATCTCGTGCACGGCCTCGATGGGCTTCGCATCCACCACGCGGTAGGTCAGCGACGCCAGAAGCGGCATGAGGAACACGGTGATGGCGCCGGCAGCCACCAGCACGCCGGCGGTATCCTGGGCCATAGCGCCGGATTTCACGGCAAGGCTGGTCACGGCGACGATGATGGGCAGGGCCGTGGTGCAGTACAGCGCCACGGTAATGCGGTTGTGCATGGACAGGGCCTTGCCGTCGCCGCCAATGGACAGCGCAACCACGATGGGCACGGCGCGGATGAGCAGCAGCGCGCAGATGAACGTGATCAAAAGCCCCGGTTGCGCGCCCACGCCCGCCAGGTCGATCTTCGCGCCGGACACCACGAAGAACACGGGCGTGAGGAACCCGTATCCGATGGCGTCGAGCTTCGATTCCAGTTCGTGATCGCCTTCGGGGATGATGTAGCGCAGCACGAAGCCGGCGGCGAACGCGCCGAGCACGATATCCAGGTCGAACACCGCCGAAACGGTGACCAGGCCGATGAGCAGCACCACCGTTACGCGGACGAACGTCTGCGACGTCGAATTGCGCCTACGATGCAAAAAACCGTACACGCCATGGCCTGCTTTGCGCGCCTTCGACGGTACCACGGCCATCACCACGCATAGCACGCCGAACAGCGCCAAGATCAACAGGGTCTGCCAGGTTTTGCGCGCGGAGAGCAGCAGCGCCATGGCAAGCACCGGGCACAGCTCGCCCCAGGTGCCGAACGTCAGGATGCTGTTGCCGACTTGCGTTCCCTCAAGCTTTCGTTCCTTCAAGATGGGCATGAGCGTGCCGAGTGCTGTGGTGGTCAGCGCAATGGCAACGGAAAGCCCATCGATGTGGCTCAAGGAGAAGTTGGGGGAGAAGTACACTGCCGTGCATGCGAGCACCATGGAAACGGCCCAGGTGGCAAGGCCTTTCTTCCCCTGCGAGCCCGATAGGCTTTTCGGGTCGATCTCATAGCCCGCCAGCAGGAACAAAAACGCCAGGCCCAACTCCGAGATCATGTTCATGGAGTCGGTCAGTTCGATCAGGCCAGCCATGTTCGGGCCGAGCAGAGCGCCCGCCAACAGCAAGATGACGGTTTCCGGGACAAGGCCGCGCGGGATGATGCGCGCGATGATGGGCGCGCATGCGGCGATCAGGCACGCGGTGAAAAGCGATATGAAATCGGTTGGCATGTTGCTTCCTTCTGAGGGGCGCGAAGCGCCGCACGGCTATTTCGCCAGGTATTCCTGCAGGTCGTTCCAGGTGCGAGCGGCCTCGGCGTACCCTTGCGCGTACAGGTCGAGCAGCTTGTCCTGGTCGTGCTCCATGCTGCGCACCTCCACGGGGCGCTGGGGCTGTATGGCGAACAGCTCGCCCGCCTCGTGCATGCGCGCCACCTGGCGGTAGGTGCGGTTGTACTCGATGTGACGGTAGCGCAGGCGCTCGATGTAGTACGGGAAATCGGCATACATCTGCGAGAGCACGGGCATCAGCTTGTTGGGGCCCTTCTCGTAGGTTGCGTCCTGCGTGAGCACCACGATATGCTTTTTGCGGCCGGTAAGCAGGCTGTGCATGATCGGGATGCTGTCGCAGGTGCCGCCGTCGAGCAGCTTCTTGCCGTCCACCTCGACGATCTGGCTGACCAGGGGCATCGACGATGACGCGATCAGGTAGGGAAGGTCGGCGTTGCGTCCTAAGTCGCGCACGGCGTGGTAGTCGGCCTCGCCGAGCTCAAGGTCGCTCGAAACGGCGGTCAGCGTGATGGGGCTTTCCGTGAACGCATCGAAGTCGAAGGGCTCGAGCGTTTCCGGCACCTCGTGGAAGGTGAACTCCCTGCCGCAGGCGTTGCCGGTATGGACGAAGCTTTTCATGGAAAGGTAGCGCGGATCGTTGCAGTACTTCATGTTCAGGAAGCACGTGCGCCCGATTTCGCCCGATACGTAGCAATAGCCGTTCAGGGCGCCGGCCGACACGCCGATCACCTGGTCGCAGAACAGGCCGTGCTCTAAAAAGTAGTCGAGCACGCCGGCAGTGAACTGCCCGCGCATGGCTCCGCCCTCGAGCACCAGGTTGACGGGCGTGGTTTCCTTGCCCTTCCATGCGGGCTCGGCGACAAGGGAAGGGCTCGGGTCCGCTTGACGCGCGCTTTCGGTGTCGGACGCGTTCCCTGGCTGTGTGGAGCCGGCGCATGCGGGTGCGTGGTGTTCTTCGGAAGGGGACGGGTTCGCCTGCTGTGCGCTTCCGGTTGCGAGATCGGATTGCGCCGAACCGTCGCTTTCGGGGGCGTTCTGTTGTTCGGGGAGGGTGGTTTCGTTCATGGACGGGGCCTTTCTCGTGTTCTGCTCCCAGTATAGCCCGAACGCCCGTGCGCCTCCGCATACTTCCACAGCGTCACCGTTTCGTAACACCTTGTTTCGCAATGGTACTAAAATAGTAACAAATATGTGACGAAGCTGTCGAAGGCCTTTCGCCGAAGGCTTCGATGGCTACAATGGGGGCATGAAACAGATAGGGCGGTCGGCCGAAATCCGCCCCGCCTAAAGCGACCAAGGAGGTCACCATGTCCCAGATCATCTCTTCTTCCCAGTTCGCCTCTGAAGTGGAGGGCGCCGACGTTCCCGTGCTCGTCGATTTCTTCGCAACGTGGTGCGGGCCGTGCAAGATGCTCGCCCCCACGCTCGACCAGGTGGCCGCCGAGGTCGCCGGTCGCGCAAAGGTTGTCAAGGTCGACATCGACGCCAGCCCCGACCTGGCGCAGCGCTTCGGCGTGATGAGCGTGCCCACGCTGGCGGTGTTCAAGGGCGGCAAGCTGGTGAACCAGGCCGTGGGCGTGCAGCCCAAGCCGGCCATCATGGGCCTGCTCGGCATGTAAGGTCTCTTCCCGGGCCGTGTCGTTTGCAGGCGTTACACGGCAAAGCGGGCTCGCAGTCGCCATGCTTCGACGCATCGCAGCCAGCACAGCCCCTCCTGCCCATGCCGGTGAAACCGCAAGTCTCGGCTAACAAGCTCCGCACCAAACGGTCTACATAAACGTGTGATAGCATCTCCGCGTGCAATAAGGCGAAAGGCGCCGCCCCGGATGGGACGGCGCCTTCGTTTGCGATAGCAGCAAGAAGCGGCCGCTCTCGCCCTCGGCATGGGGGAGGGCAGCCGCCGCTCGTCTTCGACGCTGGATGCCCCGGCTTTTCCCGAGCTTGCCGGCTCGGGTGCCCCATGATAGGAGGAAACGCGTGATCACGCGCTCGATGGTCCCCGAGTACCTGAAGTACATCCTGCCCACCATGCTCACGTTCACGATGGCGGGCATCTACGGCGTCATCGACGGCGTCTTCGTCGGCCATGCCGTCGGCGATGCCGGGCTTGCAGGCGTCAACGTGGCCTACCCGCTCGTGTGCCTTATCCTTGCGGCGGGAACGGGCCTTGGCATGGGCGGCGGCGTGATCAGCTCCATCGCCCGCGGCAGGGGCGATGCGGAGCGCTCACAGCGCGTCGTCGGCGTCACCTTGTTCATGCTCGTGGTGGCCTCGATTCCCATCCTGGTGCTGTATTCCCTGTTCGCCGAGCAGCTGTGCCGGGTGCTGGGAGGCCAGGGCGAAACGCTTTCGCAGGCGGTCTGCTATTTGAAGGTCATCGCCATCGGCGCGCCGTTCCAGGTGCTGGTCACGGGCTGCACGCCGCTGATCCGCAACAAGGGCATGGTCGCCTTCGCCATGTGCGTGCAGGTGTTCGCGGGTTTGGTGAACGTGGTGCTCGATTACCTGTTCGTCATGCTCTGGGGCCGCGGCACGGCCGGCGCCGCCGAGGCCACGGTGGTCTCCCAGGCGGTTGCCTTCCTGTTCGTGCTCGGCTTCTTCCTGCACCGCGATAATCGCGTGCCGCTGCGCGACCTTGTCCCCGATAGCTCCATTTGCGCGCACATCCTCAAGCTCGGCGCGGCCCCGTTCGGCCTGACGCTGCTGCCCGAGGTGTCCACGGTCGTCAACAACATCTCGCTGTCCTATTACGGCGGCGAGACGGCGCTGGCCGCATACGCCGTCATCGCCTACGTGGCCTTCTTCGTGCAGATCATGATCCAAAGCGTCGGCGACGGCAGCCAGCCGCTCATCAGCGTTTACCGCGGCGCCGGCGACGCCGACGCGGTGCGAAGGCTGCGCAACACCAACTACTTGGTAGCTATCACGTTCGGTTTCGTGGGCCTTGGGATCATGTTCGCGGTGCGTAACGCCATCCCGCTGCTGTTCGGCGCCTCGGATATCGTGAAGCCGGTCATCGCGTACGCGCTGCCGGTGTTCTCCATCTGCTACATCTTCTACGGTTTCACGCATACCACCACCTCGTATTTCTACGCGGTCGACGATTCGCGCTCGTCGAACATGCTCGTCGTCGCCGAGGCGATCATCGTGTGCGTCGTGGTGTTCATCATGGGTCTGCTGTTCCAGGTGGACGGCATCTGGTTCTCGCCCACGGTGCTGCAGATGCTGCTGTGCATCATCGCCGGCACCCTGCTGTATCGCCGCCATAAGGCCCATAAGGAGTAGGGAAGGGAAGGTCCCGGCGCATGGCGCGACCCGCGGCGGGCGGCGGGCCTTTATGCGCCGAGTCCGTGGTTCCTGTTTATGGACGGGAACGCGCCCTATGGCTAACGAGAACGGGGCAGCGCCATCTTCTGGGCGGTTTTGCAGGGGGAAGCGCTTCTTCGGCAAAACGTCACCTGGGCTTTTGGCGGTCGGATGCTGAAAAACGCCCGACAAACCACCCAGATGCCCGGACAGGCGTCAAAATCGGGCTCGAATTTCTGCAAAACCGTCCAGAAGATGCGTTTTGCACGCCGCGACCGCCATAGCGTGATGCCGGCAACGCATTGCATCGTTTTAGTTTTGTATAAATGGTACCAACAGAGTAACAATATTTCGGAAAGGCGTCCGAGACCCCTATACTGAACGTAAGACATAACGAAACGCGGTTTTGGGCCGCGGATATGGGGGATACCTATGAACAGCCTATCGAACAACATGCAGAGCGCAGCCGGTGTGCCGGTCACGTCTAGCTTATCTGCCGCGCCCGAGCCAAACGGCGGCGAAACCTTCGACGTCGCCGTCATCGGCGCGGGTCCGGCGGGTTTGACCGCAGGCTTGTACGCTGCGCGCGCGGGCTTGCGGGTCGCGGTGTTCGAGCGCCTCTCGCCCGGCGGGCAACTGGCGCAAACCGAGCGCATCGAGAACTACCCGGGGTTCGCCGACGGCACCGGCGGCTTCGAGCTGGCGTGGTCCATGAAGGAGCAGGCCGAGCGATTCGGCGTGCGGATCATCAACGAGGAAGTCTCGTCGCTTGACTTGGTATCGCCGGTGAAGCGGTTGGACACGCCGTACGGCTCTTACGGTGCGAGAAGCGTCATCGTGGCCACGGGCGCTCGCCCGCGCAAGCTCGGCGTTCCCGGCGAGGCGGAGCTCACGGGCAGGGGCGTGTCGTATTGCGCCACCTGCGATGGCAACTTCTTCCGCGGGAAAATCGTCATGGTGGTAGGTGGCGGCAACACCGCCGCAGCCGACGCCATCTACCTTTCGCGTCTGGCCGAGCGCGTCATCCTCGTGCATCGCCGCGACAAGCTGCGCGCAACGCCAATCTACCACGAGCAGCTGGCGCAGCTGGAAAACGTCTCGTTCATGTGGAGCACCGAGGTGCGCGCCCTGCATGGCGAAGACGGCAAGCTGGTTTCGGCCCAGGTGGAGCACCTCGGCGACGGCGCCTTGGAAACCGTGCCCGTTGACGGCATCTTCGTGGCGGTGGGCACGCAGCCCAACACCGAGTTCCTCGCAGGCGTCCTGCCCCTTGACGCAGGCGGCTACATCGCGGCTTCCGAGACCGGCGAAACCTCCATCTCAGGCGTGTTCGCGGCGGGCGACGTGCGCGCGAAAGCGCTTCGACAGGTGGTCACGGCGGTGTCCGATGGTGCAGTCTGTGCGGAGCAGGCTGCAAACTACGTTGCAATCTGATAAGATTTTACGGTTCGACAATGGCCCCGCATCGCGCTAAGGCGCATGCGGGGCTCATGCCGCGGGCGCGCCTGCGGCCACCGGCAACATATGACGAAGGATGCACCGACCATGCAAGATAGCGAAATGCGCGACAAGCTGGAGAAGATCATCAAGGCCTACGAGGAGCTGCAGGCCAAGATGAGCGACCCCGCCGTGCTTGCCGACCAGAAGGAATACAACAAGCTGGCCAAGGAATATTCCGACCAGGGCGAGCTGGTGGAGAAGTCCCGCGAGTACCTGCAGGCCTGCGCCGATATCGACGAGGCCAAGGAGATGCTCGGCGACCCCGACATGAAGGAGTTCGCCCAGGAAACCATCTCGACCGCCGAGGCGCAGCTTCCCAGCCTGGAAGAGGACATCAAGTTCCTGCTCATCCCTTCCGACCCGGCAGACGAGAAGGACATCATCGTGGAGATCCGCGCCGCAGCCGGCGGCGACGAGGCTGCCATCTTCGCGGGCGACCTGTTCAAGATGTACGAGCGTTTCTGCTCCTCGCGCAAGTGGAAGATCGAGCTCATGGACGTCAGCCCCTCCGATGCGGGTGGTTACAAGGAGGTCCAGTTCAAGGTCAAGGGCGATAAGGTGTACTCGGTCATGAAGTTCGAGTCCGGCGTGCACCGCGTGCAGCGCGTTCCCAAGACCGAGTCCCAGGGCCGCATCCACACCTCCACGGCAACGGTGGCCGTGCTGCCCGAGGCCGACGAGGTCGAGGTCGACATCAACGAGAACGATCTGCGCATCGACGTGTACCGCGCCGGCGGCCCGGGCGGCCAGTGCGTCAACACCACCGACTCGGCCGTGCGCATCACGCACCTGCCGTCGGGCTTGGTCGTGCAGTCCCAGGACCAGAAGTCCCAGCTGCAGAACAAGATCGCCGCAATGGCCGTTCTGCGTGCCCGCTTGTACGAGAAGATGCTCGCCGAGCAGCAGGCCGCCGAAGGCGCCAAGCGCTTGGCCCAGATCGGCTCGGGCGACCGTTCGGAGAAGATCCGCACCTACAATGGCCCGCAGGACCGCGTGACCGATCATCGCATCGGCTTCAACTCCACCTACACCAGCGTGCTGCAGGGCGACGGCCTTGACGACGTCATCGCTGCGCTTCAGGCGGCCGACCGCGCCCAGAAGCTCGAAGAGGCAGTGTAGGCCGGAAATCCCATTGGGGGAATCGCGCAAGGCGTGGGCAACCGCGCCTTGCGCGTCTATCGCCGAAGGCGCGCCACCGCAGCAACGGTGCCGCGCCTTCGGCGTTGTTTTTGCGCTGGTCGGCTGAATTGCCGGCCTCGCGGATATCGCCCTGCGCCGCGGGTTTGCGCGTTGCATGCGGAAGGCGGCTCGAAGGGCATAGGCTTAACGGAAGGCGAAGGATACGGAACATGGGCGATATGTGGACGATCAAGGCCGCGCTTGACTGGACGGTGGGCTACCTTGAGCGCAAGGGCGACGAGAATCCGCGCCTTTCGGCCGAGTGGCTGCTGTCGGAGGCGTGCGATATGTCGCGCATCCAGCTCTACGTCAGCTTCGATCGCCCCTTGTCGCTTGAGGAGCGCGATATCCTGCGCGGCTACGTCACGCGCCGCGGCAAGGGCGAGCCGCTGCAGTACATCACCGGGTATGCGGCCTTTCGGCACATCCAGGTGAAGGTGCGCCCGGGCGTGCTCATCCCGCGCCCCGAGACCGAGGTGCTTGTCAGCGAGGCGCTTTCGCTGCTGCCCGCGGCGCACAAGCGCGTCGCGCTCGACAGCACCATCGATGCTTGGGAAGGGGACGCGCTCATCGCGGTCGAGGCCGCGGCCGCCGAGGCGGCGCAGGACGGCTCGGATGACGGCTCGGAGGTGTTGAAGCGCTCCCAGCAGGCCATCAGCACGTATCTGGGCGCGCAGCACGATAAGGCTCCCAGCGAAAGCGGCGATCGACCCGACGGTTCCGCACCCGCAAAGCCCCGCCCCCTGCTGGTGGCAGATATCTGCACGGGAAGCGGATGCATCGCGTGCTCCATCGCCTACGAGCGCCCCGATGCACGCGTCATCGCCACCGATATCGCGCCCGAGGCGGTGGCTCTTGCCAAGGAGAACGCCGCTGAGCTGGGTCTTTCCGATCGCGTGCGCATCGAGCAGGGCGATCTAGGGTCCCCGGTTCCCGCCGCCGCAATGGGCAGGCTGGACCTGGTGGTATCCAATCCGCCCTACGTTCCCACGGCGGTTCTTGCCGAGATTCCCCGGGAAGTGGCCGATTTCGAGCCCGCGCTCGCCTTGGACGGCGGCGCCGACGGCAACGACATCCTTCGCCGTCTGCTGCCTTGGACGGCGGCGGCGCTACGCCCTGGCGGCGGCTTCGCCTTCGAGCTGCACGAGACCTGCCTCGAGGCTGCGGCGGAGTTGGCGCGCCAGGCGGGTTTCGATCGGGTTCGCATCATCGACGACCTGGCCGGCAGACCCCGCGTGATCACCGGCGTCAAGCCGGTGTAAAACGGTAACCGTAGCCAGCGACTCGTCTTATTCGATCCCGATGGCGGGGATGTTGCGCGGCATGTTCGCTCCGGCGACCACGATGCCGTCGCGCTCCATCTGCTTGCCGATCTCCACGTAC
>NZ_CAKTYH010000056.1 GCF_934632265.1 uncultured Senegalimassilia sp. | reverse complement strand
GGGCCGTGCGCTCCTTCTTGTGCAGGCGGGACTGCGCGTTCTTGGCGTTGCGGCGGGAACGGAACTCCTCGTCGGAGAGCCATTCGCCGTTGCGGCCGGCGCCGCCCTTGCCGCGATAGCCGCCCTTGTTGCCGCCGCGATCGTTGCGGTTGTCGCGGTCGAAGCGCCCGCCACGGTCGTTGCGGTCCTTGCGGTCGTAGCGGCCCTTGCCGCCGCGGCCGCCGCGCTCGCCGCGGGTGACCAGCGTATCGTCATCGCGACGGCGACGGCCCTCGCCGGCGTTGGGCCTGCGGCCCTCGCGCTCGGCGCGCTCGGCGTGCTTCTCGCCGGTGCGGCGGGCGCCTGCCGGCTTGTTGCCGCCGCGGCGCGTGCCGCCCTTGCGCTCGCCGCGCTTGGGCTTCTCCAGCACGGACGGGTCGGTCTCGTAGCCCTCGATGGTGGTGAAGGGGATGTCCTTGCCGATGAGCTTCTCGATCTCCTTGAGCGTCTTCATGGTCTCGCGCGTGACGAAGGAGATGGCGAAGCCCTCCTCGCCGGCGCGGCCCGTGCGGCCGATGCGGTGCACGTAGTCCTCGGCCATATCGGGCAGGTCGAAGTTGATGACGTAGTTCACCTCGGGCACGTCGATGCCGCGCGCCAGCACGTCGGTTGCCACCAGGATGTCGGTCTTGCCGCGGCGGAAGTTCTCCAGGGCGCGACGGCGGCGGCCCTGGGTCTTGTCGGAGTGGATGGACTCGGCGTGGAAGCCGGCGGCCTCAAGCGCCTCGGCGCATTCCTCGGTGCGGTTCTTGGTGCGGGCGAACACGATGACGCGCTCGTGGCCCTTCTCGTTGAGCACCGCTTCCAGAAGCTCCTGCTTCTTGCGGTTGGCGATGGGCATGATGTACTGGGCAACGGTGGCAGCGGTCTCGCCGTTGCGGGCGATCTCGATGATGGCCGGGTCCTTCAGCAGGTTGCCCAGGTTCTTCTGGATGGAGCTGTCGATGGTCGCGGAGAACAGCAGCGTCTGACGCTCGGCAGGCGTGTGCTCCACGATCTTGGTGACGTCGGGCAGGAAGCCCATGTCAAGCATACGGTCGGCCTCGTCGAGCACGAGCACCTTCGTCTCGGACAGGTCCACCACGCCGCGGTCCATCAGGTCGTTCAGGCGGCCGGGCGTGGCGATGAGCACGTCGGTGCCGCCGCGCAGCTCGCGGATCTGCGGGCCGTAGGGGGTGCCGCCGTATACGGTGGTCACGAAGTGGCCGGTTTTGCGGGAAATTTGCATGCACGTGCGGCTGATCTGCTGAGCCAGCTCGCGCGTGGGGCTGACGACGCACACGCGCGGAGCGCGGCAGCGGCCCTTCATGCGCTCGAGCGTGGACAGCGTGGGCAGCAAGAACGCCGCGGTCTTGCCGGTGCCGGTGGAAGCGGCGGCGATGACGTCGCGGCCTTCCAGGATGTAGGGGATGGACTGCTCCTGAACGGGCGTGGGGGAGTCGTAGCCCATGCGCTCGACGGCGGCGAGGGCGGCCTCGGACAGGCCCAGTTCTGCAAATGCGGTCATGAAAAATCCGTTTCTCTTCGCGGAAGCAGCGCGCAGCAAACCAAAGCGTCCGGAAACGGGCGGCATCGGTTTCAGTCAAGCGCTTGCAACCTATGTACCAATTCATCGCACCCGCCCCAGGCGGCGTGCTTGCGCTTGACGCGAGCCGCTTTCTATATGCCTTGCGCGGTGCGTGGAAGAGCGCGCGAAAAGAAGATTTAGAAAGAATTTCGTGAGAAGCAACCCGCTTATTATGATGGTGTTTTCACAAAAGGAAAGCGCTTGAGCCCGAAAAGAGCGCGATTGTGCACGAATCTCCACGGCTTGGGGGCTTTTCTGCTGAAGTAGCGCAACTTTGTACCCGCCCCTCCATTGCGGGGTATAATGGTAAGGCTATTGCCCCGAGACTTGAGAGGTTTATTCATGACATTGCTCGAGCTGCTTCAGCTTATGCGCAAGCATCTGAAGCTCATGATCGTCCTGCCTATCGCGTGCGCGCTTGCGACCGCCGTGGTCTGCTTCGTCGCGCTGCCCAACACGTATACCGCTTCCACCAGCATGTACGTGCTTGCGAAGCAGTCTTCGACAAACTCCGACAATGCTGCGAACTACTCCAACCTCAACGCCAGCCAGATGATGGCAAACGACGTGTCCACGCTGCTCAAGAGCGACCGCATCGAGGCCGACACTGCCAAGGACCTGCATCTTGAGTCGCTGAAGGGCTACTCCACCAAGGTCACCAGCGAAACCACTTCTCGCGTCATCACGCTTTCCGTCACCGGAACCGACCCGGATATCGCCGCCACCATCGCCAACGATATGGCCAGCAACGTCTCCAAGGTCGCGCAGCAGGTCATGGACGTCCAGTCGGTCAACGTCATCGACCAGGCCACGGCCCCCACGGCGCCCTCCGGCCCCAATCGCCCCATGTACATCGCCGTCGCGCTGCTCGCCGGCTTGTTCGTCGCCATCGCCATCGTCGTGGTGTCCGATATGCTCAACACGAAGGTGCGCAATGCCGACGAGATCGAAGATCTGCTGGGCCTGCCCGTCATCGGCCGCATGCCTGCTCTCAAGGGAGGTAAATAAGCTATGGCTCGCAAACCTAAAGGCGGCGACGATATGGAGATGCAGAACGCCGCGAAAACCCTGATGGCCAACATCCGCTTCATGAGCGTCGATAACCCCATCCGTTCCCTGGTGTTCACTAGCTCCATCCCCACTGAAGGCAAGTCCACGGTCGCGTGCAACGTCGCCCGCGCCATCGCGTCGTCGGGCATGCGCGTGTGCCTGGTCGAGTGCGACATGCGCAACCGCACGCTGGCGGGTATGCTCGGCGTGCGCTCCACGGGCGGTCTGTACTCGGTGCTTTCCGAGACCATGCCCATCCAGCAGGCCATCGTCTCCACCAACACCGAGAACATGTTCCTGCTCGATGCCGAGCCGCACATCCCCAACCCCGCCGACATCCTGGCTTCCAAGCGCTTCGCGGCGCTGGCCCACAAGCTTGAGCAGATGTTCGACTACGTCATCTTCGACACGCCGCCCGTCGGCATGTTCGTCGATGCCGCCGTGGTCTCCACCATCGTCGACGCCGCCGTGCTGGTGGTGCGTGAGAACTTCACGAAGCGCCAGACCGTGCTGCAGGCCTACGACCAGCTGAAGAAGGCCGGCGGCAACGTGGTGGGCGTCGTCATGAACTACTGCAACGTCGAGAAGCCCGAGTACTACTACGCTTACTACAACCAGCAGGGCAAACGCGAGAAGGGCGCCGCTTCCACGGTGAAGGTGGATTCGCGCAACCTCGGCCCCAACGTCCCGCGCGGCGGCGGCAAGCACGGCGGTGTCACGAACCCCGCTAACTACGGTCACCAGAGCAACGGTGCTCGCAGAGGGTAGTCGACGTGCTTGACCTGCATTGCCATATCCTTCCCGGCGTCGACGACGGGGCAAGCTGCCTCGGCGAGAGCGTGCGCATGATCCATGCCGCGTACAAGGCCGGCATCACCGAGATCGTGTGCACGCCGCATTGCCGCGACCCGTATTTCGACTTCGATGCCATGTGGGATGCGTTCAACCAGCTGGCGCCACGTTCGCCCATCCCCATGCGCATGGGCTTCGAGGTGAACATCCGTAAGCTGCGAGAACTGGGAATGGACTGGGCGCCGTATCTGTGCTTCCAGGATTCCAAGACGCTGCTGCTCGAGCTTTCCACGCACGCCACCAAGCGCGATTTCGAGGAATACGAGCGCGAGATCTACGAGCTGCAGGGCATGGGGCTTGACGTGATCATCGCCCATCCCGAGCGCTACAAGGCCATCCAGGAGGACACCTCCATCGCGGAACGCCTGGTCAGCTGCGGGTGCGTGTTGCAGGCGTCGGCCGACTTCATCCGCGGCGGGCGTATGGGCAAGGAGCGCAAACCCGCCCAGCGCTTGTTCGAAGCCGGTCTGTACACCTACATTGGCAGCGATGCGCATTGCGTCGAGCATTACGAAGCGTTTTCCGAAGCGGTGTACAAATTCGGGCACATGCTGCGAGCGGAATAGCGCGCGGAGGAATAGAATAGCATCTAGGTTTTTCGGCCTGCCCTCCCAACGGAGGGCGGGCCTTTTTTCGAGAGATGAGCGTGAGCGGGGGAGGTGAACAGGGGACGGAGGTATGTTCGCGGTTCGCTTTTAGGGACGTGCGGATATTCGTTGCGAACACCCCCTGTTCACCCGCGAGGAGCGCGGCGATGATCGCCGCTGCATTCCCTCTTCGCGAAGAGAAAGAACACGTCTCCGTTCCCTGCTCACGAGACGCTTGCGATGGGAGAGAGGAGCGCTTGTGCGCACTATCACGTTGGGGTCTACCGGTATCGTCACGCCGCAGAATGCGTTCGGGGCGCTGCCGATTCAGCGCGTTTCCGAGCAGGACGCCGTCGCGTTGCTTCGCCGTGCGTTCGAGGGCGGCATGACGTTCTTCGATACGGCGCGCGCGTATTCTAACAGCGAGGAGCGCGTCGGCCTTGCGTTCGAGGGCATGCGCGACAAGGTTGCCATCGCCACCAAAACGCAGGCGCGTACGCCCGAGGCGTTTTGGGAGGACCTGGAAACGTCGCTGCGCCTTTTGCGCACCGACCATGTGGACCTGTACCAGTTCCACTGCGTCGACCAGTGCTACAAACCCGGCGACGGCGCGGGCATGTACGAGTGCATGCTCAAGGCCAAGGAGCAGGGCAAGATCGCCCACATCGGCGTGACGGCGCACAAGCTTGAGGTGGCCTTCGAATGCGTGGAAAGCGGCCTGTACGAAACGCTGCAGTACCCGCTCAGCTATCTGGCCTCTGATCGCGAGCTTGAGCTGGTTGCCCTGTGCGAGCAGCGCAACGTCGGCTTCATCGCCATGAAGGGCCTGGCCGGCGGCCTGCTCAACAACGCCCGCGCCTGTATGGCGTTCATGACGCAGTTCCCGGGCGTGCTACCCATCTGGGGCGTCCAGCGCGAGGAGGAGCTTGACGAGTGGCTTGCGTTCATGGCCGACACGCCGCAGCTTGATGACGGGATGCGTGCGTTCATCGCCTCCGAGCGCGCCGAGCTTGCCGGCGATTTCTGCCGCGGCTGCGGCTATTGCATGCCGTGCCCGCAGGACATCGTCATCAACCAGTGCGCCCGCATGTCGCTCATGATCCGCCGCGCGCCTTCGAAGGGCTGGCTCGACGAAGAGTGGCAGCAGCGCATGAACGCTATCGAAGACTGCACCGAGTGCTACGCCTGCACCGCGCGTTGCCCCTATGAGCTGGACATCCCCCATCTTCTGAAGAAGAACCTGGCTGACTATCGCGCGGTCCTGGCGGGCAGCGTGGATGTGAAGGGTGCAGGGGAGGAATAGGCTCGGCATCAAGCTCGTTGCAAGCATGTCATCCCTGGAAATTTGCCCTTCGATATGGTTTCATAGTCGCTAGCAAGCGAAACGGGCGCGCCCCTTTGGCGCGCCCGTTTTCACGTTCAGCAGCTGAAAAGGGGTTCATATGGAAGCTTGGCTGCAGGGGATCTTCGCCGACACGCCGGTGCTCACGGTGCCGTGGAGCATCGACTACTTCAGCGTCATCGCGGGCGTGCTCACCGGCGCGCTGTTCGCGTGCGATCGCAAGCTCGACATCATCGGCACGGTGGTGTGCGGCTTGATCACGGGCTATGGCGGCGGCGTGCTGCGCGACACGCTCATGCAGGGCACGGGCGTGTACTTCACTTCCCACCCCGACCTTATCGTCACGTGCATCCTCATCTGCGCGTTCGTGTTCTACTTCCGCGGCATTTTCAAGCACCTTGAGGCTACGGTTTTCCTGGCCGATGCCCTGTCGGTGGGCCTGTTCGCGCTGGCGGGCGCTTCGAAGGCGGTTGCCTTCGAACAGGGTATGGTGCTGTCGGTCATCATGGGCGGCATCACCGCGGTCGGCGGCGGCGCCATCCGCGACATTTGCGTCGGCGAGGTGCCCGGCGTGTTCCAGCGTAGCAACTATTATGCCGTTGCCGGATTGGGTGGCGCGGCGGTGTACGTGGTGCTCGCGCGCTTCGGGTGCCCTTTGGCGCTTGCGGGCATCGCGTGCGTGTTCGCCGTGGTGGCTCTGCGCTATTGGAGCGTGTACTTCGATTGGCGCACGAAATCCGAAGCTGATTTGACGCCGCGTATCGCCCGGGGCCTGCATCGTGCGGGCGAAGTGCTGTCGGGGGTCTTCCTGCACGGCGGCGATTCCGAGCGGCATCAGCGCCGCGCCGGCGCACGCATCGCCCGCGGCGCGGACTGCGACGGCGAGGCGCGCAAGGAGGCCTCGGGCGGCAGCGATGCCGTGAACAGCGACTGGCCCGCTAACATGCGCTAGCCGGGGCGGATTCATCGTTGCCGGCTGGGCACCGGGGTCGTGCACGCCGTGCCGCACTTGGCAGGGCGGGTGCAAGCCATTCCCTTGCTCTCTAAACATCGCTTACGCTTCGCAGAGTCCCCTCTCTCAGAAAAGGTAAGCAGCTAGCTTCCAAAACTGCATAATCTGTTCGATTGCATAGAACATCTGTGCGCCTTACAATAGTACAATTGTTCGAAAGGAAGCGATATGGAAAAACAAGGAATCGTGGTATTTGAATCAGAAGACGGCGAAGTCAGACTTGATGTCGGCTTTGACGGACAGACCGTTTGGCTTACCCAAGCGCAAATGGCTTCTTTGTTTATGACGACAAAGCAGAATGTCAGCTTGCACGCGAATAACTGTTTTAAAGAAGGGGAACTGGATAAGGAATCAGTTGTCAAGGAATGCTTGACAACTGCCGCCGATGGGAAGCGGTATCGAACGAAATTCTTTAATCTCGACGTTATCATTTCTGTCGGCTATCGCGTTAAGTCTCAGCGTGGCGTCGAATTCAGGCGTTGGGCCACTGGCGTGTTGCGTCAATATATCGTTGCAGGTCAAGCCGAGAACCAACGACGCCTTGCGCAGTTGGGCAAGATTGTGCAAGTAATGGAGCGCGTGCCTGAGTCGCTTGAGGCTGGAGATGTCCTTTCGGTTGTGAAGGCATATACGGGTGCTTTAAACCTTCTGGACGATTATGATCATCAACGCATTGTCAAGCCAAAAGGCAGTGCTGCAACGTATATGCTTGACTATGATGAATGCTGCAAGTTGATTGAGTCAATGCATTTTGCGCACGAAAGCGATTTATTCGGCGTCGAAAAAGATGATTCGTTTAAATCCAGTATTGCTGCCATATACCAAAGCTTCGCTGGTCAAGAGTTGTATCCGAGTCTTGAGGAGAAGGCTGCGAATTTGCTGTATTTCGTTGTGAAGAACCATTCATTTCACGATGGCAATAAGCGAATTGCGGCAACGTTATTCCTGCATTTTCTTAATATGAACAACGCGCTTTTGCGAAACGGTGGAAAGCGCATATCGGACAGTGCGCTTGTTGCCGTAACCATTATGATCGCCGAGTCAAAACCCAATGAAAAAGAGGCAATGGTTGCGCTGGTGATGAGTTTTTTGGCAATGGCTCCATAAGAACGAGGGGGGTAGTAGCTGGTGGTGGGGCGCTGCATGGGGGTCTTGCGGCGATTGGTGCTGCGGGAAGCCCGCGTGCGCGGCGGCTGGTACAATAGCGCAATCGATCTACGTTATCTTGCAGAACCGAAAGGCCCCATCACATGGCTGATTACATCGAAGGCAAGCGCCCCGTCATCGAGGCGTTCCGTACCGGCGTGCCCATGCGCCGTATCCTTATGGGCGACTACATGAAGCGCGACCCCATGATCGAGGACATCATGCGCAAGGCCAAGCGCAACGGCGTGAAGGTCATCCAGGTGCCGCGCGACGAGCTTGACCAGAAGTCCGCTCGTGGCAGCCACCAGGGCGTTATGGCCGAGGCCGCGCCGTTCAACTACGTGGGCATCGGCCAGGTGGTCGACTCTGCCAACAGCTACGCCGAAGAACACGACGGCCGCGCGCTCGTGGTCTTGTGCGACCACCTCACCGACGCGGGCAACCTGGGCGCCATCAGCCGCTCTTGCGAGGCCGTGGGTGCATCGGGCCTGATCATCCCCAACAAGCGCAGCGCGCGCGTCGAGGCCTCCACGTACAAGAGCTCCGCGGGCGCCATCACGCACGTGCCCGTGGCGCAGGTGTCCAACATCGTGCAGAGCATCCACCGCTTGCAGGAGGAGGGCTTCTGGGTGTGCGCCGCAACCGAGCACACCGACGATCTGGTGTGGAATGCGAACCTGAAGGGCAAGATCGCCATCGTCCTGGGCAACGAGCACGACGGCGTGTCCCGCCTGGTACTCGAGCACTGCGACATGTACGCGAAGCTGCCGCTGGAAGGCGAAGTGGCCAGCCTGAACGTGGCGCAGGCCGCAACCGCCGTCATGTACGAGTGGCTGCGCCAGAATTGGGTTTCGCTGGCCTAACGGCCAGCGAACCTGCTCGACGTTGCGGGGCGCTCTCGCACGCCGCCTTCGACTTCAGCTGCACGGGCATGGCCCAAAGGCCAATGCCCGCTTGCTTCAGCCGAATTCGGGGCACGAGAGCGCCCCTCACTGACTTTGAGCGAACCCGTTCACGGGCCCCTGTTCCCCTGTCCCAACGAAGACGGCGTGCAGGCGCCTGTGCTGGCTTTGGCGAATCCGTACCAACTATGGCAGAATTGCATCGATTGGTTTGTAAGCCTATTCGTGAACACACCTCTGCCGCCTGTTCACCTGAAAGGAGGGATGTGCGATGGCAAAGCAGCGCCGGAAGATCCTCCTGGTCGACGGCTATAACGTTTTGCGTTCGGGGTCGCGTTACCAAGAGGCGTTCGCGCATCCCGACTATACCGACGATGCGTTCAACACGGCGCGCGAGCGTTTGATCAACGACGTCATCAACTTCGCCGGCCGCGAATACAAGGCCGTCATCGTCTTCGACGGCGGCGACAACCAGTTCTCAACCGGCGAGGTGGAGACCATCGGCGGCGTGCGCATCATGTTCAGCCCCGCTGGTACCTCGGCCGATAAGGTCATCGAGAAGCTGGCCCATGACGCGCGCGTGCGCAACGTGGAAACCATGGTGGTCACCTCCGACGCCACCATCCAGGACACCGTGTTCGGCGGCGGCATCGACCGCATGTCGGCCAACGGGTTCTCGCGCGAGGTGGGCATGTACTACGAGGACGTGCACCTCGACGAAACCCCGAAGGTCGCGCTCAAGCGTACGCTCGGTGACCGGATTAAACCGGACGTCCTGGAAAAGCTCAAAGCCATGCGCGACGGCGCATAACGGTTTCCCAGCTAGTTGACCAGGGGATTTGCGAAACTAAAGGGCCTTGCCCGAACCGCGCTCAATCCACGAGCAAGGTTCTGGCAAGGCCCTTTTCGTTTTGGAGCATATAGCTAGGGGCGGTTGCGCCCTCCGCTATTCCATCGTGCTGTCCAGGTGCTCTTTTGCCAGGTAGATGGGGCGGCGCTTGTTCTCGATGTAGTCGCGGCCCAGGTATTCGCCGATCACTCCCAGCACGGCCAGCTGCAGGCCGCCGAACAGCAGGATCAGGCAAGCCAGCGTGGGGTAGCCCGGGGCGTTCGTCCCGTACAGCAGGTACTCGGCAAGCACCGACAGCAGGTATATGACCGCTGCGACGGAGCAGAGGCTGCCCAGCCACACCGCGACCTTGAGCGGCCAGGTGGTGAACCCGAAGATGCCCGTCGCGGCGTAGCGGAATAGCTTTTTGAACGACCACTTGCTGGTGCCGGCGGCGCGCTGTTCGGCCTCGTAGGGGATTTCGAGCGTGTTGAAGCCGATCCAGGCGAACAGGCCCTTGCTGAAGCGCTCGCGCTCGGGCAGCGCGAGCAGCGCGTCGCGCACGGGGCGGCGGAACACGCGGAAGTCGCTGACGTTGGCGGGGATGGAGATGTCGTCGGCCATGCCGTTGAACGTGCGGTAGAACGCGCGCTTGAACAGCTTCAGCACGAAGCCCTCCTTGCGGTCGACCTGGCACGCGGCCACGCAGTCGACGTCGGAGTTCTCCATGAGCAGGCGGTACATGCGCAGCGCGTCCTGGGGGGTTTGCTGCATGTCGGCGTCGATAAGACAGATGTTGTTGCCGCGTGCCGCCTGCATGCCCGCGTACAGCGCCGATTCCTTGCCGAAGTTGCGCGAGAAATCGATGGCCTGCACAGCGTGCTTGCCGCGTGCGGATTCCACCACGCGTCGCAAAAGCTGCGCAGTGCCGTCCTGGCTGCCGTCGTTCACGAACACGATCTCGATGGACACGCCGGCCTGTTCGAAGCACTCGGTGGCCGTTTTGTAGAACAGCGGGATGTTGTCCGCCTCGTTGTAGCAGGGGACCACCAGCGTCAGGTCGTACAGGGCGTCGCTCATGTGTTCGTTCCAATCTAGCTTTGCCGCCGCGCTCCCTTCCGGGTGCGGCGCTTCCTTGCAAGGCATACCCGAGCCGACAGCTCGATTATTCACCGTTGTGCAACATGCTACGCCTGCGTGCCGCTATACGCCATACGGCGAACAGCGTAACGGACGCAATGCCCACAACCGCGCCCGGCACCAACCCGGGCGTGAGATAGCGAAGCTCGACGACGTTGTCACCGGTTTGCACCGGTATGCCCATCAGCCCGTCATAGGCTGCCTGAATCTCGACGGGCTGGCCGTTGACCGTGGCGGTCCAGCCGTCCTCGTAGGGTTGGGAGATCACGAGCGTCTTGTCCTGGGCGGCGGTGAACGTTGCCGTGATCCGGCCGTTCTCGTATGCGGAAAGCGCAAAACCGTCGGAATCGATGCGCGAAAGCTGCTCTTGCAGGGTTTGCAGGTCCACGGTGCCCGCCTGCAGCAGCTCGGCGGCGGGAATATCCCAGAACGCGGATTGCGCGTTCGTCACGGTGCCGTCCTCGAAGCGCAGCTCGTAAGGCTGCTCGGCCAGCGGCTTGATGACCACCTGCATGGATTGCCCGGCATGCCCCCAGCCCAGGTACACCTGGTTGCACGACCCGCGCCCGCCGATGGTTTGCACGAACGAGCTGTCTGCCCAGACCTCGCATACGACGCCGCCTTCATAATACAGGTCGTTCACGAACGCCGTCGGCGTGTACAGGTACACGGGGCCATCGGTCGAAGGGGTCAGCGTGAAGGTGCGCGAATCCTGATCGCCGGGGCATTCCTGCACGTCGATGGCGGAAAGCGCGCTTGCGTCGTTGTCGGCTGCGTCGGCGAGCATGGCGTCTTGGTTGTCGAGCGGGCGCCCCTCCTGCCAGTCGACGTGCGCGCTGCCCGTGGTTCCCCAGCCCAGCGGCAGCGCCAGCTTGTTGCGGTATGCGCGCCACGTGTCGCGTAGCACGGCTTCTTCGGGCTCGGTTGCGGCAGGGGCCTGGTCGTCGACGATATCGGTGACGCCGAGCAGCGCATCGGCGATGACGTTGGAGCTCATGTAATAGGTGCCGAACGGCGTGACCTTGCTATAGCCCAGGTCGTGCAGCAGCTGCTGGATGCGGTACTCCTGCGTGGACGAGTAATGATCGAACGTGCTCACGCCCAGCACGAGCGCCATGTTGTCCGGCCCGTTGACCTTGCTTCCGCCCCAATACGGCGCGGCGTTGCCCACGCGGGTGAAGGGGGAGGCGCCGTCAAGCTGGCTGTAGAAGCTCTCCAGCTCCGTGAGCGTGTCGGTGTAGCCGCTGACCGTATAGCGGCATCGCGAAAGCTGCGCCTGCGCGCTGAACACCTGCTCGTCGACGAACACGCAGACCAGCGCAACGCACAGCGCGGTACGCAAGATCGGCCGCGCAGCAACGCCGCGCATCTCGGCAGCGCCTGCGACCAGCAGCGTGAACGCCGCCAGCAGCGCGCATTCCA
Organism: uncultured Senegalimassilia sp.; assembly: GCF_934632265.1. Lineage (GTDB taxonomy): Bacteria > Actinomycetota > Coriobacteriia > Coriobacteriales > Eggerthellaceae > Senegalimassilia. The sequence continues at coordinate 278 of NZ_CAKTYH010000056.1, read as the reverse complement.
GCGCCACAAGCTCGGGTGCCTGCGGCAGGCTTCCCTTCGCCACATACAACCACGCGGCGGACCCGGCAACGCTGACGAGCGCCGCACCGCCGCCCAGCAGCGCGCACCGGCGTCGCGGCCGCGCATCAAGCCGCGAAAGCGCCAGCAGGCCCTCGGCGGCAAGCACTGTCATGACCAGCAGGATGGCGAACCCGTTGCGGTTGGTGTACGAGCTTTCGGGCACGAACCCGCTCCAGATGGTGGCCACGGGCGTGAACACCAGGCTCGTGGCCATGACA
>NZ_CAKTYH010000055.1 GCF_934632265.1 uncultured Senegalimassilia sp. | reverse complement strand
GCGGCGCCGCCATCGACCTCGCCGCTCTCGACCACCAGAAACGGCCGCGCCATCTTCTGCGTGACGATGCGCGCATTGCCGGAGAGGTAGCCGACGAACGATACATAGAGCGCGCCAGGCCGCTCCAAGCACTCCCATGGGATGGTGACCGTGGCAGCGCCGTTCGTTACAGTCATGGAAATGCGCTTTACCGTGCCACCGTTAGAGAAAACGGCAATCCAGGAATTCGCGCCTTTCCACTCGTCGTCGAACTCGGCATGGAGCGTATCGGCCTTGACGTTTCGGGCGATTGCCCGCTCGTTGTGGGGATGGTTGATGACGCGCTCGGCAACGGTAACGTTATGCGTCTTCATCTTCGAACTCCAACATCCACTCCAAGTCCAGCATCTCCTGGCCGGTCAGCTGGCCCATGACCTCGCTGGCCTGGACGCGGAAGATGCGCGGCTCGGCTTCGGCGGTGTCGATGCCCGCCATGCGCTCCTGATACTCCGCGAAACGCGGCGAGTCGAAGCGCAGGGAAACCTGGCCCGTCTCGTTGCCCTCAGCGTCCAGCTCAGGCTCTCCCAGCTCCATGATGGCCGCGTCCTTTGCCTGGATGTACTCGGCGATTTCGTCTCGCAGTACGCGCGTGTTCTTGGCCGCTGCATAGCCGATAAGGCCGCTGCGGTCGAGCAGGGGCTTGAGCTGAGCGACCATCTGCTCCATCTGTGCGTTGGTGTATGTCATTCGACTACCTCCTTGTTCGTTTCAATGCCCTGCGATGCCAGCAGCAGGTCGAGTTTTGCGTTGATTTCATCGAGGGTCGCTCCGCTTGCAACGGTCGTTGCTTCGCACTCAGCTGGCAAAGCTTGCTCTGGCGCATCCGCTTCGTTAATCACGTATGTCTTGTTATCCATGCGCTGCTCCTAAAAGTCGTATCTGGACATGTGTATGAGCAGACCGTTTTTAAATGTCATATACGATGGACTTGAGGACCACCTCGTCAATGCTCCTGTGCTCTCGTTTATCCCAACTACCTGATACGTCTTAAACGTTCCCGTGATTCCGCCGTTCGCCCCTCCTGTGTCGGTGTCAATCCACGCGCCATATAGCTTGAAATTGTGAAAGTCGGTAGGGCATCCCATGTGCAGCCTGCCGGACGTATAGTTCTTTAGCGTGTCGTTGGCGTATGTCAGCTTCATCGTGTAGCTGTTCGCGGTCGCAGATTCGAGGACGGCCCAGGTCATGTACGAACCAGATTCTCTCAGGTCGAAGTTTAGGCCGTGTTTTGTCTGGTCATACGTATAACCGTTCACGCCAATCGAGCCAACTTTCTTGTAGCTGCTCGCAGACGTTTTGACTTGGAGTTCCAATCCTGACCCAGATAGCGTCATTGTGTCGTTGCTGAGAGATGTTGCAGCAATGCTAAAACCGCCGATTTCCCCGCGCGTTGCCGTTATCACGCCGGTACTCGTGACCTTGAAGTAAGTTGAATTGACGACGAACGTGTTGCTGTTGAACGTCACCGCGCCTGCGCTGATTGTGATTGCGCTCGTATCGTTCTTGAACGCCTCGCGAACGCCGCTCATGTCGATGGCCTGTTCCTGCTTGGAGCCGTCGACGCTCATCACGATTGATGCGGTGCCGCCCAGCTTGCCGGAAACCTCGAGCGTGATGCTGTTCGCAAGCTGCTTGATCTTCGATTTCGCTCCGGCATCCGAGACGTTCCAGTAGCTGCCGTCGTACACCATCGTTGCAACATCCCCTGCGCCCCACCAGTAATCCTTGGCCATGAGAGAGCCGTTCACGCGTATGTACTTCGCGCCGGTTCCGCTCACGTTGAGCGTCGGATAGCTTGCGGTGTTGGCGTATGAGAACTTCACACAGACGGTGGCGCCCTTGTACAGCTGCTTGAAGCCCTCGATGTTCACCAGCTTTGCGGCGGTGGCCGCCGCCGTGGTGCAGGTGCCGTACCCTTGCTCCAGCTGCTCGACCGAAAGCGTTATGCCCTCAGCGGTCTGCCTGATGTCGGATATGGCTGTGGTCATATAGGTTGCGTTGCCGTCTTCGTCGGTATACGGATAACCTTGCTCGATAGTCGATTTCAGCGAATCGGAAAGCTGCTCGATGCGCGATTTCCTCTCGCCGTCAGGTCCTTCGTAGTAGACCGTCTCCTCGATTTTCTCGGCGGTCTGCACGATGTCGGAAATCTTGCTTTCGATGGTGATTCCCTTATCGCCGCCGAAGTTATCGAGGCGCTGGCTCACCGTGGACGTGATAGAATCCTCGGCAACCTTGATAGCGGCCTCTGTGTAGCGCACGTAATACCCGATGTTGGTTAGGTTGGTTTTGGTCTGCGAGCGCACATATTCGAGCGCGCCGGCAAGCCCGCCAAGCGTTGAGACTATAGCCGAATGCGTGGCCTTCGTCTCGCCGAATTCCCACGTCGACTCGGCCGGTTCGCTCACGTTGATGGTCTGCTTCACGACCTCAAGTCGCTCATCAAGCCCAATCAGCGGGTTATAGCATGGGTACCATCCGTGAATCCGAATACGGTGCGCATCATATCCCAGAAGCGATAAATCGTAACCCGTTATCGTGGTGGACACCGGGAGCTGGTTGTTTTGCTTGAGCCACCGCTCGCCTTTGTCCTTTAGGTTCGCGGGCTCGGTCACATCGTCCCATTCGTTGGTGCCCTCGATGATGCCGTACAGCTTCACCGCATCGTCATCGTCTATATAGGGTTTGCCGGCGTTCACGCTCTCGATGCCCAGGCGGTCTTCGGTCTCCACCTCGCGCTCGGTCCCTTTATCGTCGGTCTCGGTTCTCGTCAGCTTCGCGCCTCGCGGGTAAAGGCGCGTGATGAGCTGATCGGGCTTCAGCTCGCGCTGAGCCGATTCAATGTTGCGGCCTACGCTGATGCGCTCGGAGTGCTCATCGCCGAGCTTTTCCATGTAATCGAAATACAGCTTGCCGTCATCGCCGTAGCGCACCTGTGACTCGCCGCCGAAAACGTCTATCAGCTTTTCCTTGATGATATCGAAGGTGCGCTCGAAGTTCGTTCCCTTGGTGACGTTTTCCGTGGTCTTGAACGTCTGCACGGTGACGTTGCCGCGATAGATGCGCTTTTCCTTTGGCACATGTGCGTTATGGTTTGCCAGCAGATAGTCGATGAATTCTTGCAGGCCGTTGCGAGAAGTATCGCCCGCCCACGTCTTTTCCTCGGTGTATGGCTGCACGGAATCGTTCAAGTATCCGCGAAGCCCCTCGCATGTGACGCTTTTGTACGCAGCGCCGTCCGAGTCCATGGACGCACCGGCTGAAAGCACGCGCCCCTGGAACACGGCATCCCCCGTGCTGACGTCGACGCACTCGATGATTGTGGCGAACTCCACCAGCGCATCGTATCCGGGGTTTCCGGGGTAGATCGTGAACGTCATGGAATCGGTGGCGTTCACCTCCTTGGCAATCTGGCAGTCGGCCACGTGCGCGTAATCGCCGTGAACGACGGTCGGATGCCCGGAGTTGTAAACCGTTATCAGATACACATCACAACCTCCTTTCGCGCCACTTCAGCACCGCCGAGCCGCCGGTGACCGTTATCCGGTTGTCCCCGTGCTCGAGAGGGATGTCGGATACCGTCTCGCCCGAGAACGTCTGATTGAGCGAGCCTGTCTGTATGGTTGCCGTGCCGGACGGGACCACCGTGAGCCTTGCCCATGCTCCATCGTTGCGAACGGTGTTTATGCCGGCATTCACCGGCTGCTCGCACCAGTCGTTCGATATCTTGTAGGGGTCGACGACGAAAGAAACGGTGACCTCGGAGGAAAGCCCATATTCGTCCGGGCTTTCCTCCATCTCCGAAAACGACCCGTGATAGTGGAAATACGGCGCATCGTCGTCGTAGATGTCGGTATCGAACGCAAACGCGCAGAACTCGCGCAGGCCGGTGACCTGCCGCTCCAAATCCTGCGGAGTGTCGGCCATGAGGTCGAACACGAACGAGAGGGTGCGCGCCTCGAAGTACGCGCGCCCTCCCAACTGCGAGAAATCGAGTTGGCCGTCCATATAGGGAATGGACTTCACTGCCGTTTTCTTGACGGGCGGGCTTATGCTGCGGCTCGCGCAGCATAAGCCCAAATCGCGCCATGTGTGAACGCCGTCGATTTCGAATCCGCTCATACAGCAAGCCCCCTGTCTACGAACGTCTGGCGCGTCCCGTCCACGCTATCTCGGGCGGATGCCGTGCCCTCGGCGATGGCGCGCCCATCGAGGTTGAGCACGGTCTTCCGTTTGGCCAGTCTCTCGATCGCGTCAACGATGGCGCCGGTCCCGCGCAGCTGGGCGCGCTCCGCCGCCGTCTGCACATAGTCGACGAGCGTGGACACAGGCGCTATCGCCTCCGGACCCGCTTCGCCGCCAACCATGGCGCGCCCGCCGTTGAATCCGAACAAGGTTGGACGCTTCAACACGGCGCCTTTCGCGTACCATTCGACGCTGATGCTCGGGATTTGCGGCGGGTCAATCGAAAACCCGCCGCTGATGGAGAAGTGCGGCAGGTTGATATGCGGAAATTCAAGGTGAAGCCCAGAAAAGAAATTGGATATCGCGTTGAGGGCGCCGCTGACCGTGTTCTCGGCATTGCCCATCTTCTCGCCGATCGCGTCGGCAATCCCGGAGAATATGCCGGAGACGACGGACGACACGGAATTGAACACGCCGGAGAACGTCGAGGCGATGGCGTTCAGCACGCCGCCGACGGCGGCATACATGCCGTTCAATATGCCTGTGACGATATTGGATAGACCGTTTAGGATTTCCTGCGTGCCCTGCTGGGCCAATGACCAATCGCCGGTGAAGATGCCGATGATGGTGCCCATCACCAAGTCGATGACGCCCTGCACGACCTCCATGCCTCCCTGGATTATCTGGAGGAACGAAGCCGCGAATCCTATGGCCCCCTCGACGATGCTTGCAAACGCCATACCGAATCCCTCGGCGAGGGATGCGAGCGCAGGCAAGAGATAATCGAGGAAGAACGATACCAGCATCGAGATGTATGGGGATGCCGCTTCGACCGCCTGGCCTATGGTCGCGCTCGCGAAGTTCCATACGTTGGTCACCACTTCGCGAAACTGCTCGTTCGTGTTCCAGAGGTAGATCAAGATGGCAACCAATGCGGCTATCGCCAATGCCGCAATGCCTATCGGCGATGACAAGAAGGAGATGCCCGAGCCTAGCGCGCCGACCGCCCCTGTTACACCGGACACCACGCTTTGGATGTTAGCCACGATCGCGAACGCCGCGATGGCCGCGCCCGCCACGCCGAGCACCGGCGCTATCTGGTCGAAGTTCTCGATAAGCCACGTGATGCCGGGAACGACCGTGCCGGTCACGAACTGGACGGCGCCGCGTAAAGGCTCCTGGAACTTGTCGTAAACCTTCAGCCCCGTTTCCTCGAACGCCGATTGCATTGTAGCCAAATCGCCGTTGAGGTTGTCGGTCATGGTGCTCGCCATGTCCTGGGCCGCGCCGTTGGCCCCGTATAGCTGGTTGCGGAAATCGCCGACAGAACCCGCTCCGGCGTTGAGGATGAGGTTGAGTCCCTTGATGGAGTCGGCCGTGAACGTCGCTTGCAGGGCGCTCGCCTTCTGGGCATCGCCCATGCCGTCGGTGGCGGATTCGATGTCCTGCACGATGTCCACCATGTCGCGGTAGTTGCCGCTCGCATCCATGACGGCCACCGATGTATCGCCGATGGCGATCTGGCCGTCCTCCATCTGCGAGGTCATGTCGCGCATGACCGCCGTTAGCGCGGTGCCGGCTTCGGAGCCCTTAAGGCCCTGGTTCGATAGTTCGCTGATAAAGGCCGTTGTGGTCTGCACGTCCATTCCCGCCGCGTTGCAGTTGGCGGCGCAGTTCTTGAACGCCTGGCCCAGCTGCTCGGTGTTCGTGTTGGCGTGGCCCTGGGCATATGCCAGCACATCCGCCATCATGGCCGAATCGCTTGCTTGCAGGCCGAACGCCGAAAGGTAGTCGGTCAGCAGGTCCGATGCCGCCGCAAGGTCCATCTCGCCGGCCTGGGCCAGCGTCAAAACGCCCGCGATGCCGTCAAGCGACTGCTGTGTATCCCAACCCGCGAGAGCCATGTAACCGAACGCATCTGCCACTTGGGAAGCGGTGAAGTTCGTGCTGCTGCCAAGCTCGCGAGCCTTCGCTTCGAGTTGCGCCATCTGGTCGGCTGACGCGCCGGAAAGCGCGGCGACCTTGGACAGGGATGATTCGAACGTGCTGCCAAGCTCGACGATATCCCCCGCCAGCTCCTTGGTCTTCTGCGCGCCCGTCATGAGCGCATCGGTCGCGAAGTTGCTTATGATGCCCTTCGCGACCGTAAACCCGTCACCGGCCTTCTCGGCGGCGTTTCCCAGGTCTCGCTCTTCGCTGGCAAGGCTCCGCGCGGCGGTTTCCGCCTCGTTCATCTTCGCCTTGTTCTGAGATAGCTCGGTGTTGAGCGAGCGGATCTTGCCTTCGAGCTGCTTGGCCTCGGTCGAGTCCTTCCCCTTCGCTATCACCGCGCTGGCGTATTCGCGCTGCAGCGCGGTCAGCTTCGTCTGCTGCTGGCTTATGGTCTGGGACAACTGGGAATACGCCGACTGCGCCTGCGACTGCGCGGCGCGCTGCTGCTCTATGGCCTGGTTGGTCTGCGTTATCTGGCTGCGCACCTTCTCCTGCGCCGTGCGGGCGGCGTTCAGCTGGTTGGTGAGCCGTTGGGATTCGGCGGAGTTCTCGCCGAATGCCGCGTTGGAACGCTCGAGCTGCGCGGTTATGGCCGCTATCTTCTGCTTGAGGGTTTCGTCTTGCTGCTGCAGGATTTTCTGCTTGGCGGTAAGCCCGTCTATGCTCGTGCCCGTGTTCTTCATCTGCGCGGCGTTCAGCTTCAGCTCGCCGCGCAGCTGCGTCATGGCCGCGTTTGCAGACTTCATCTCTGCTCTGAATTCATCGGTGTTCGCCGAAAACCTGATTTCGACCTCGTCCTTCGCTTTAGCCAATCATCTGACCTCCTCCCTGATTGACTCGCAGACGGCGTTATCCCATTCGTCGTATGCCTGCTTGTTCGCGACCACGGATGCCAGGAACGGCAGGCTTGCGTTCCAAAACACATGTTCGCTGATGCCCAGAATCAGAACGTAGAGCGTGTAGGCATCGGCGGCGTCCTCTATCGGGAAGTCCGGAGCGCGGGTCTTGCGGGCGCCGCCGCGTTTGCCGCCCCTTAGCTGTCTTGCTCGGCTTTCGAACGCTCTTTGAAAGCCTTGGCTGCTTTTGGGGCGATCAGCTCCATGGCCGCATTGGTGACGACGTTGATGTCGTTGGGCAGGTTGGCGGCGAACTCGCCCTCTGTCAGGCTCCCGTCCGTGCCGCCGTTCTCCGACACATATGCGCACAGGTAGCCGCAATACACGATGGTTACCGCGCTCAGGACGTCTTTCGCGATGCCGGTGGTGACCAGCTTGCTGAATCGCTTGTACAGGTCCTTATCCAATGCGCTCATGCGAAGAAGCAGGCCCCAGGTGATAAGGAGCGGCACGGTGGTGCCGTTGGCCATCTCGATTTCAGAAGATGCGCCCAGCTGGGCGTTGTTGTTCGGCATATTGTTCCTTTCAAATGGAAAGCGGGGCCGGACGCCCCGCTTTTGCTACTGCTGCGGCTCGACCTCTCGGATAAGCGATGGGTCGACGGCCATGATTTCGTCGATGCGTTTGCGCGTGATTTCGATGATCTCGCCCGCATGCTTCGTGCGCTTGCTGTACTTGTCGATGAACGAGCAGAGAACCTCGACCTTGAACTTCTCGGCCGCCATCACGCCATCACCTTCTTGACCAAATCCGGCGTGAACGAGGTCAGCCATTTGCTCTTGATGTTCTCGGCGAGGCCGGCCGACAGTGCTTCGTAGTGGCCGAAGCCGTTGTCATCGGGCGCGAACGCGATTTCGGCTTCGACCTCGGCAACCTCTTCGGAGCCGTTCTCGACCTTGTTTGCCGGGCCTGCGTTCATGACGCATTTCGGCCACGCTTTGAACTTCTCGACGTCATCCTCGTCGAACACGTCGGCGGTCAGGCTGAACTCCGGATGGATTGAGTTGCGACCATAGCCGTACACGCCATCGGCCAACGTATCGGAATCCATGCCCATGAGGGTCATGTACAGCTTCCACGGGATATGCAGCGACACCTTCAGGGTGCCGTTGCCCGTCCCGCGCGTGCGCTTCTTTACGACCACGCCGCGGCATTTCTTGCTGGTGGTGATCACATCGGTAGATTCCTCCAGAGAGCCGATGCACTTCACTTCGCACGTGTCCGAGCCTACTGTGGCGTACATCGCGCGCACCTCGTACTCGGAGAACACGGTCTGCTCGATTGCAGCCATATCATTCGCTCCATTCTCTTGTCATTGCGTCTATGCACCTCTGCGCGATTTCGGGGGAGGCGGCTTGCGCGCCGCGCAGGAAGAAGTGCTGGCCTCCCGCATGGTTTTTCGTGTTCGAGCCGTCATCCGGGAAATAGAGATACCGCCAGCGCCTTTTCGTCCCCACGGACACGGCAAGGTTCTCGTCGATGTCGTATCGCGGCCAGTCGGACGCGACAGCCGATGCGCGGTGCCCCTTGAACGTGCGCCCGGATGGGTGAATCAGCGGGTTTATCCGCTGGCTGATAAGCGGCCCCGCCTGCTTGTGCAGAACGTCGTTGATGGCCTTCTCGGCGTTTTCCGGATAGGCTTGAGCCGCTGCCATGAGCCTATCGAAATCTCGCGCGTTCAAGCTCACGTTGCCGCTCACGGTTTGCGCCCTTTCGTGAAGTAGACGCTCATCATCTCCACCACGTCGCGCGTGCCGGGCTTGGCGGTGTACAGATACTCGATATCGCGCGAGCGGTCTAGCTTCATGCCCGGTATCTTCGCCATAGCCTCGATAACGTTCAGATACATGTCCTCGGGCACGTAGTTCTCGCGAACGACGGCCACCAGAAACCGCTCGGAATAGCCCGTCAGGTTCTCCTTGGGGCTGGTGTTGTCGCGAGAGAATACCGTGTAGTTCCACGGTTCGGATTCCTCGACTTTGGATGCCACGCCGTAGTAAACGGCATCGTCGATGCTTTCAAGCGCGGCCTGGATATCGTCAAGCGTTGCCAAACGGCGCACCCCCTTCCAGATAGACGAACATCTCCGTTTTGGACGTATCCACGTGGCGCACCGTGTAGATGTTGGGGCCTATGACGGCCTTGCACCCCGGCTTCACGACCGGATGCAAATGTGTGCGCAGCTTCGCGGACACGTTGAAGCCCACCTGCTCGGCGAACTCGTAATCTTGTGCGCGCACGGACGATTCGGCATAGCACAGCTTCACCAGGAATTCGAGATCATCCAGGGTGGCGGCGTTCACCTTCGCCGCGAACGACGAGGCGCGCTGCTTTTCCGCGTAGAACGCCGCAACGCCATCGCTATAGCTGGGAAGCGGCTTGTTCTTCTTCAACATACTGTTTCACCAGCCATCTATCTCGGCACTGGGCTATCTTCGTTGCGTAGTTCGCTCCGAAATCGTCCAGCGCATCGTTCCATTCGTAGAAACAGTAGGCGAGGAACAGAACCTGCTCCGTGCCCGGCTGCTCGAAGCTGAAGCCGTCGTCATCTATGCCGAGCAGGCCGCGCAAGTCCGCATCGGCCTGCTCCATGATGTCGTCGACGCGCTCATCGGTGTCCGGGTCGCTGTATGTGATGCGCAGCTTTCGCCTTACCTGCTCGGCCAGGCTCATACCCGCTCACATCCCCTACGCCACGGGCAGCTGCTCGCCGCCGTCGGATTGCTCGACCGCAGAATGGCCGGTCGATGCATCGGCCTGCGTTGCCGCCGCATTGACGTTCTTGACGGTGATGTAGGCCGGGTCAAGCTCGGAAATGTCGAGCACGATGAACGATGTGTTGTCGTAGGCGCGGCCTGCGGCGTGCTGGATCAGCTTGAAGGTGCGGGTGTCGTCCAAAAAGCCGATGGAGTCATCGAACTCGATGTTGCCGTTGCGGGAGCCGCCGACCGCCAGGGTGTAATCCTCGGCGATGCCCAGAACGGCCTTGCCCTCCGGCACCGCGTTGCAGACGAGTGGCTCCGTGGGGAACGGGAACAGGTTATTCACGTAACCCTGGCCGTTGGCCGAGAGCACCGTGGTTGCAGGCATGACCTTGGTGAGGTAATCCTTCATGCAGCACAGCAAAACGACCTCGCTGAAGGTGCGCTGCTTGCCCTTCTCGGTGGTCGCGACCTTGGCAACCAGGGGACCGTATTCGGCGGGGGCGAAGGAGGTAACCTTGACGGCGGTTTTGTCGGGGTAACCGGTAGACTGCTCGAACGCGCCGTTAGGATTCTTCATCATGCCGACGGGCATGTTCACGCCGGTTCCCTTGACGATGGCTTCCTCCAAGCCCAAACCCAAGGCTTCGGCCATAGTCGCGCGGACAAAGGCATCCAAGAACTGCGGCCCCATGTCCAAAATGTCAAGAGGGACAATGCAGAACGCGGAATACTTCGCCTGCTTGATGTCGATGACCTTCAAGCTGCCCTTGATTTCGCTGATAATCTTGGCATCGATCTCGCCCCAGCCGCCGCGCTGCACGGAGTTATCGTTGATGATCCACTTCGTGGAATAGCCAGCGTTTCGGAATCGAATCTTGCTCAGCAGCGGGCGCGTCTCGACGAGGTAGCGGAGCACATCGTCGATGATGGTCTCCGGCATCAGGTCGTCCTTGTCCTCATGCTTGAGGATGTCGATGAACGCCTGCTTGGTCGTTGAGGACTTGAGTGCGGAGGACACGTTCTTATACCATGCCTGCTCAGCGGAGGTCAGCACGCGATAGCCGCGCTGCGCCAGAACGGACTCGTCCTGGGTCTTCTGGAACAGCTTGAAATCGGCGCGGATGGATTCGGCGGTCTCCTCCTGGAAAGCCTCCCATGCCTCGGTCATCACCTGCTCGTCATCGGACTTCAAGGCAGCGGTCATCTTAGCCGCTGCGCTGTTAGCGGTCAAAAGGCTCATTATTCGTTTTCTCCTGTTCGTTATTCGCGGTCGGTTTTCGCTTCGCGTCTCGCTACGACCTGCAAGAAATTAAGCAGCCCCTCGGACTGCTTGAACGCGCATCTATTCTGTTTAGGCTCTGGCGTAGGCTCGGGTTCCCGGCCTGCTTGCTGCCCAGGTTCCGGTTCGGGTTCGGGTTCCGGCTCCGATGCCGCGACCGGCTCGCCCTGCTGCGAAGCGCGCGCCGGGGAGATTTCGTTTCGCACCATGCCAACAAGCGCCGCCCTGGCGCACTGGGAAGGCGCATCCGCACCGCCGAAATCCTCGATTTCCGTGGCGAATCCCATTTCGACCGCATCGGCTGGCAAAATCCAGCTTTCGGCGTCCATCAGCTCTGACAGCATCTCTTCGCCGATGGAAACGCGGCTCATGTAGGCGTTTTTGCTGGCCTGCGTGATGGTGTCCATATCGTCGGCCAGCTTGCGCAAGTCGGCGGCGTTCGCGCCGTACGCGGAAGTCCAAGCGTTGTGGATCATCAGCAGGGACGCATCCGACATCGCGCGCTCGTCACCGGCCATGAACACCACCGAGGCGATGGAGCAGGCGAAGCCGTCGCACGTGGTGCGGATTTTGGCGCTGTGGCGGCGCAACGCGTTGTAAATCGCCAAACCTTCTGCAACCTCGCCGCCGTAGCTGTTGATGTGCACGTTGATTTGGCTAACGTCGCCAAGCTCCTCAAGCTGCTTTGACAAGCTTCGGGAATCGGTGCGCCCGTCATCGGCCCACCACTTCTCGGCGATATCGCCGTAGATGTCCAGGTCGGCGGTATCGCCGTCCTGCACCAGCTGGAAATACTTCTTCATCGTCATTTGTTATCACCTCCTTGCTGCTGCAATTGCCTTAGCACGTCCTCTATGGCGCCCAGATTCTTGGTCATCATCCGGGATGACGTCGACTCATCGTTGACGCGTTCGCGGCCCAGGGCCTCGAGCACATCGTCGATGGTGAGAACGCCGCTCGATACCAGGTTCATGACGGCCGGCGCGGCGTCGAAGATATCTATGTGCTTGATGGTGGACGTATCCACCTTGACGCGGCTCCCCTGGCACACCTCGGAGAGCGAATAGTTCTTGCGCGTCATCTCATCGGAGAGCATCTGCGCCTCGGGGTCAACCGAGAACGTGAGCATGGTGTTCACCAGATCGCCCA
>NZ_CAKTYH010000054.1 GCF_934632265.1 uncultured Senegalimassilia sp. | reverse complement strand
TGGCGGGATGTACGAGACTTGAACTCGCGACCTCCGACGTGACAGGCCGGCGCTCTAACCAACTGAGCTAACACCCCACTGGTGCACTGTGCTGCTGAAAAAAATGGCGGGATGTACGAGACTTGAACTCGCGACCTCCGACGTGACAGGCCGGCGCTCTAACCAACTGAGCTAACACCCCGTTCAGCTGCGAGAAAGTACAATACAGCAGTTAGCGATCCGATGCAAGTACTATTTTCAAAAATTTGGGAGTCCGGCGATTTTCAACCCGGAACGACACGTCGTGACGGATTCGGGCCCGCGCAGGGAAGCCGAACTCAGACCGAAGATCGAGCAACCTCCCGGCGCCCGCCCGAGCGGCAGCTGTACTAGCGACGTCGATCATCCCCCGGCTACTGCCCTAGCGTCGACCACCCTAGCATCGACGCCGTGCCCGATCCCGATCAGGGCGATATGCGCAGAAACGCCTCCCATCTTAAATGCAAAGAATGGGAGGCGACTCGAAGAACGGTGGCGATTCGTTCAACCTATTTCGCACGCTGGTTGATACGCGTCATGGACAGCACGCGCAGCGGCTGGTCGTCGGCGGGCGGCTCGATGGACTGCGTCCACGCATTGTCCACCAGAAACGCCAGCGGAACCTCCTGCTCCTGATCATCGGGCACGTTCACCTGCTCCAGGCACGCGGCCAGCAGCTTGTCGGGGCGAAGGCTGCCCGTGGGCTTCTGCTCCAACGTGAACGTCAGCGACGCCCCCTCAAGCAGCATCTCCCCCACAAGGAAATCGGCCACATCGAGCACCTTCTCCTTCTTCTTGCGGATGATGTGCACCTGCACGGGAACCGGCAGCTGCGCCGGCGCGGCCGACAAAAGCGCGCGATACGTGCTGAGCGGGAACGCCGCCGAAGCTGCAGGGGCCTTCGGCTCGATGTAGACGCACTCCTTCACCATAAGGTCGGGGACGCTCTCCTTCTGCAAGGCGAGCAGGGCCTCTTCGGGGCGCACGTAACGCAGAAGCTGCAGGTCGACCATCTCGTGCGTGCCGCCCACGCCCACGGGCAGCGCGGCGCCGAACGCGATCTTCATATGCGGGCTGAAGCCCTGCGACACGGCGAAGGGAAGCTGGGCGCGGCGCACGGCGCGCTCGATGGCGCGCGTCACCTCAAGGTGCGACAGCAACGCCAGGCGACCCTGCTTGGCGAACGTGATGCGCATGCGGAACGTCTGCTGCTCGGCCATGCTACTCCCCTTCCTCGGCGGTCTGCGGGCTGGCGGTGGACTGACCGCTTGCCGCATGCTCGGCGACTGCGGCCGCGGCCACACCCTCTTCGCCAGCCTGCTGCGGGCGGGCGTTCGATCCGCCGGCGATGCGCGGCTGGGCAAGCTGGTTGTCGATGCCCAAGCCCGGGCACGCACCGCATGCGGCGCAGCGCTCGAAGGTGCAGTCCGGCGTGGTCTTCTCCGCCGCGGCCTTCTTGCGCTCGTGCGCCAGGAAGCGCGTGGAAACGCCCGTGGAGATATGCTCCCAGGGCATAACGTAGCAAGTGTCGTAGGACGTCTGCGCAACGGCGGCCGGGTCAAGACCCACCTCGACAGCCGCGTCGCGCCATGCCTGCTCGTTGAAATGCTCGGTCCACGCATCGAAGCGCGCGCCGTGGCGCCACGCCGACTCCACCCAAGCGGCGGCAGCGCGCCCGCCGCGGCTCATGACGGCCTCGACGAAGCTGGTGGACGGGTCGTGCCAGTGCACGTCGATGGCGCGGTACTTCACGCTGCGGCGCAGAAGCGACACACGGCGCAGGGCCTCTTCCGGGGCGATCTGGCCGTCCCACTGGAACGGCGTCTGGGCCTTCGGCACGAACAGCGCGCACGACACCGACATGCGGATGTTGCCGCGCTGCTCGACCGGAACGGCCTTCTTCGCCCTGTCGTAGGCGCGCTGCACCAGGCTGGCGATGCCCTTGATGTCGTCGTCGGTTTCGGTGGGCAGGCCGATCATGAAGTACAGCTTGCAACGGCGCCAACCGGCGCCGAAGGCCGCGTCCACGGCACCGAACAGGTCGTCTTCAGTGACCTGCTTGTTGATGACGTCGCGCAAACGCTGCGTGCCGGCCTCGGGGGCGAACGTCAGGCCGCCCTTCTTCTGGCCGGCCACCAAACCCGCCATGTCCACGCCGAAGCTGTCAAGGCGCTGCGAGGGCACGGAGATGCGCACGCCCTTGCCCTGGAACTGCTTGTTCAGGCGCGTGAGGATATCGGCGATCTGCGAGTGATCGGTGGAGGAAAGCGACGTCAGGCTGACCTCGTCGTAGCCGGTTTGCGCCAGGCCGCACACCACCGAGTTCACGATGTTGTCGGCGGAGCGCTCACGCACCGGGCGGTACATCATGCCCGCCTGGCAGAAACGGCAGCCGCGGGCGCACCCGCGCAGCACCTCAACGTTCAGGCGATCCTGCACCACCTCGGTGAACGGCACGATGCACGGCTCCCAGCCGGGGCTTTCCGCAAAGCCCTCGAACACGCGCTTCTGGATGTGCGTGGGCAGGCCCTCCTCGAGAGGCTCGATCCAGCTGCCAACCTGCTGCGCCTGCTCCTCCTCGCGCCAACGGTACAGGCTGGGCACGTAGAAGCCGTCCATGCGCGCGATGGCGCGCAGGATATCGGCGCGGCACGCCCCCTCGGCGCGCAGACGCCGAATGGCCTGCAGGCACTCGGGCAGCGCCTCCTCGCCTTCGCCGATGTTGAAGATGTCGAAGAACGGCGCATAGGGCTCGGGGTTGAACGAGCACGGGCCACCGCCGATGACGAACAGGTCGTCCTCGCCGCGATCTTCCGCATGCAACGGGATCCCCGCCAGGTCAAGCGCCTCGAGCACGTTCGTGGCCACCAGCTCGTGCGACAGCGTGACGCCGAGCGCGTCGAACTCGGCCACAGGCGCGCAGCTTTCGATGGAGAACAGCGGCAGGCCCTCGGCGCGCATGGTGTCGCAGAACTCCGCCGCCGGCAGGAAGGCGCGCTCGGCCACCATGCCGTCCACGGCGTTCACCACGTTCACCAGGATGCGCAGGGCTTGATTGGCCTGCCCCAGCTCGTAGGTATCCGGATACATCATGCAGAAGCGGAAGTCCGCCTCGGGCTTGTACACGCACCCGAACTCATGGTTCAGGTAGCGCGCCGGTCTCTCGGCGCTCGCAAGCAGCGGCTCGAGCCGCGGCCACAGATCTGTCACTGATACCCCCTATTGGTAACAAGATTAACGTCGGGAAATGCGGGCCCGCAGACCCGCGGCGGCATCGGTTGCCTTCTGGCGAACGGCTTCCACGGCTGCCGCGCCGTTGTCGGCGGCGGCGCCTGCAGCCTGCTTCGCGGCAGCGGCGATGACCTTATCGCGCGCGGCCGAAACGTACTCGGCGAACTTCGCCACCGTCGGCCCGCCTTCGTAGAACTCCACGGCGGCACGGCCCATGGCGAGCGTGCCCGAATAGCCCACCGCGGCCTTCACCGCCCAACCAAGCACCGGCACGGCGGCGGCAAGCTGTCGCGCGACCGCACGGCATGCGAACGCGCCGCCCACCAGGGCGGCAAGCTCGCGCACGCGCCCGGCATCGATGGACTGCCCGTAGGCCGCCGCGATCCGAAGCAGCATCTTGGCCTGGTTGAGCGTCATGACGGGAAGGTCGGCGCCCGGGATGAGGAACAGCAGCCCCACGCCAGCGTTCTGCACGGCCGTGGCATTGACCGTTTCCAGCGCCAGCGGACGGCGCACGAACGGGAAGGCCTGCGCGAAGGCAAGGCGCTTGGCGCGGCAAGCCGCGCACACCCATTGACCCATGCGCGCATCGAGCGTGGCCCGCGCATCGTCGATGAGCTCGATGGGCTCGTAGATGCCGACATCGCCGTTTTCCGGCGGCTTGGGCACGCCCCACGAAGCCGTGATGGCAGGCCCCTGCCCCGCGGCGGTGGACACGTGCTCGTACACCTTCGCCGTGAGCTTGGGCGCCACGATGTCGGCCTCGGGAATAGCGCAACCCGCGGCCTTGGCGATAGCCGCCACAAGCTGCGGGAGCGTGGTGACCACCATGGCGGGCACGCCGGCCTTACGACAGGCGCGGGCATAGGCGCCCACGTTCTCGTTCAGGCCCGCCACGATGCAGGCCATATCGTCGCCGGAGCTGGGCGCGAACTCGCGCCCGTCCAGGTAGATGAGCGACACCCGCGCCGTGTCCGAAGCGCTAGCGAACGCCTGGCGCACATGGGCGGCAACGTCGCCCGGCGCCGTTTCGTCCACATACACGCTCACCGAAAGCGGCGTGGCACGGGCGGCCTCTACGTTGACGGCCTCTTCCAACAGCGCGCCGATATCAACAGGAAGCTGCATAGGGCATCCTTTCGCTTAATGCTGCTTGAGCGTCGCATTGTGGGACCACACGGAGCCGATCATGCCCAGCATGACGAAGTTCACCACCATAAACGACGATCCATAGCTCATGAACGGCAACGGGATGCCCGTGATGGGCATCAAGCCGCAGTCCATGCCGATGTTCTCCAAAATCTGGAACAGCCACATGCCCACGACGCACATCACGATGACCATGCCGAACAGGTCACCGGAGCTGCGGGCTATACGGAAGCTTATCAAAACCAGCGCCGCGTACAAACCGAGCAGGACGAGGGCGCCCAAAAATCCCAGCTCCTCGGCAAGCACGCAGAAGATGAAGTCGGTGGGCGCTTCGGGAAGAAGGCCCAACGAATGCTGCGTGCCCTGGAACAGGCCCTTGCCGAACAGGCCGCCCGAGCCGATGGCCACCTTGGCCTGCTGCAGGTTGTAGCCCTCATCGGTGGTTGCCGTTCCCGACTGGTCCATGAACACGAGCAGGCGGTTGCGCTGATACTGCTTGAGCAGCTTGTACTCGCCCGTGGAGGATTTGATCACCTCGTCTATGGCGAACACCGCCACGACGGCGGCCACGAACAACCCGAACGTTATCAGCAGGTACTTCGGATTGGCGCCGCCCATGACCAGGGCGAACGCCGCAATGCACAGATACACCAGGCCGGTACCCAGGTCTGGCTGCGTCATGATGCACGCAAACGGCACCATCATGATGCCAAGGGCCTTCACGTACTCGCGCGGGTCGTCCAAGTTGCCGCCGTAACGCGCCATGACCGCGGCATCCATGAGGATGACCGTGATCTTCGCGAACTCGCCGGGCTGGATCTGCATGCCCAGCTTGATCCAGCTTTTCGCGCCCATGCCGGCATCGGTGCCAAGGCCCGGTATGTGCGGCGACATGATGAGCACCACGTTGATGATAAGGAACAGCGTGGTGTAATCCGACAGGCGCCGGTAATCGAAGCGCCACACCAAGATCATAAACACCAAGCCCACGGCAACGCCGCCAAGCTGGCGGCTGTACTGGTAATCGCCGTCCGTGCGGACGGCGGAATACACGATGATCAGGCCGTATCCCACCAGCAACGTGACCACGACAGCTAGCGGCAGGTTCAGCCACGGGAAACGGCGCGGCTTGGATGCAGCCGATGCCGCCGCATTGGGGCGGCGAAGCGAATCGATTTGCGGTAACTGCGCCATAGCGCCCTCCTTCCCGTTAGTCCGAACGTCCGCTCGACGAGCCCTTGCCGGCGCCGGCTTCCGACTTGCCCGATGAACCGGCGATGTCGCCGACTTCCCCATCAGAGGCGTTGGTCGACGAAAGCGCCGCGGCCATGACCTGAGCGCCGATCGGGGCCGCCACCGAAGAGCCGCCGCCGCCGTGCTCGACGACGCAGGCGAGCACGTACTTCGGGTCGTCATAGGGGGCATAGCAGGCGAACCATGCCGTGTCCTCCATATCAGTGTATTCGGCCGTACCGGTTTTACACGCAACCGTATCCGGGTCGATACCTTGATCGTTGAACAGCTTGGCGATTTCTTCGTTGTCGGTGGTCACGCCTCGAAGCGCGTTGCGCACCACGGCAAGGTCGGCCATGGAAACGTCAGGCGTGTCCAGAACCTGCGGCTGATACGTAAGCGCCACATCGCCGCCGGCGTTTCGCACCTCTTTGAGCAGATGCGGCTTGACGATGTTGCCGGACGCGATGGCGCCATAAGCCACTGCGATCTCCATGGGCGTGACCAGCACGTAGCCCTGGCCGATGCACATGTTCGTGTAGTCGCCGCCCTTCCACTGGGCATCCTCGGGAGTATCGCGGAAGTACTCCTGCTTCCACTCGGGCGTGGGAATGCGGCCCGAGGTTTCGCCATTAAGGTCGATGCCGGTGGTCTGGTCCAAGCGGTAGCGCTTGAGGAAGTCCTGCAGCAGCGTTGCCGACTTGCCCTTGTTCGCCGCGGCGTCCCAGAACTTGTAGCCGATGTCGTAATACACGGTGTCGCACGAGTTCACGATGCCCCCGCGGAAGTCGAGCGTGCCATGGCCCTGCTTCTTCCAGCACTTCTGCACGTCGCCCGAGCCGAAGCCGTCCCAGCTGCCGGTGCAGTCCCAGGTCTCGGTTGCCGTGGCCATGCCGTTTTCCAACGCGGCCAAACCTGTGAAGGTCTTGTACGTGGATGCGGCCGGATAGGTGCCCTGGATGACGCGGTTGAGCAGCGGACTGAACGCGGCCGAGGATTGCAGCAGGTCAAGTTCGTCTTGCGTGATGCCGCCCACGAACGTGGAGGGAGTGAACGTGGGATAGCTGGAAAGCGCCACAATGCTTCCGTCGGTGACGTCCATGACCACCACCGCACCGCCCGTGCCCTTGCCCGAGCCGATGGCGCCGCCATCGGGGCAGATCATATCGGCAAGCGCCTTGTCCGCCACGTACTGCACGTGCGACTTCAGGGTGGTATGCACGTCCGAGCCCTTGACGGGCTGCGTTTCGCTGACCACTTCCACCACGTTGCCCTGCGCGTCGGCCATGACCTTGCGCTCGCCGTGGTCGCCGGCGAGCAGGTTGTCGTACATCTGCTCGATGCCGCTGCGGCCAACTGAATCGCCCAGCTCAAGATCGCGGCCTTCGGCCACGCTTGCGATATCGTCGCTGGTCACGCTGCCGGTGTAACCCACCGCATGCGCCGCAAGGGCGCCATGGGGGTAATCGCGCACCGTGCGGGTTTGCACGGTGATGCCGGGGAACGCATCGGCGTGCTCGGCGATGAAGGCGACGTTGCGCATGCTGGCGTCGCTTGCCACCACGCGCTGGCTTTGCGCGCCGCTGGTCGAGTCGGCGATGCGCTTGCGCACGATGCCCGTCGGTACGCCCAACACCGTGGACAGGCGCGCGACCACATCATGGTCGTTGGCGACATCTGGCTCGGCGAGCACCGTCAGCGACGTGCGGTTCTTCACGATGACGTTGCCGTCGGCGTCCAGGATATAGCCGCGAGGCGCAGGCGTGTACACCGTGGTGTATTGGTTGTCCTCGGATTCCTTCTTGAACGATTCGCCGGCAAGCACCTGCATGCTCCACAGCTTCGTGGCAAGGGTGCCGAAGATCAGGCCGGCCACAACGCCCATGGCGGTGAAGCGGCTCTTCAGGTTATCGCCGGGGTTTGCCACCGGCTGCGCCGGCGTGCCGCCGCGGGCGACGCCGCCCGCCGGCACGCGATGGGAATCGGGAAGCGAGCTGCTCACGCCCACCGACTGGATGGAGCGAACGTCGCGCTTGACGCTGACGTTCTCGGTTTTCCGGCTGCGAAGCACCGCGTAGACCGCCACCAGGATGGCGGCGACCACCAACAGGGCCACGAAGCCGGCTACGATAGCTGCGAACATGCGCGCCCCCTATCGCAGTTTCGGCGTGCGCAAACCGCGGTCCTGAGCGCCGCCGGCAAGCAGCCGCGCCATGACGAAGTAGACCACCAGGCCCACGGCACAGTCGTACAGCGCGCACGGGAGGGCGCGGGTGAACAGCGCCTCCAGGGGGTTGGCGGCAAGCCCGCATGCCATGAGCAGCATGCCGTAGCAAAGCTCGGCCAGAAGCGCGCAGGCCGTGAAGATTGCCAGCGGCATGAACAGCGTATCGTTATCCACCAGCGAGAACACGCGGGAAGCCAAGAAGCACGCGATGACCAGCAAAAGCGCCATGCCGCCAACCGGGCCCGTACCCGTAAGGTCGTATAGAAGGCCCATGACGAAGGGCAGCACCGGGCCGGCCTCCGTGGGGATGACGATGGCCACGACCAGCGCATAGGCCAGCAGGAAGTTCGGCTGCGCCGAGAACAGCGCCACTGCCGGGGCCAGCGCGATCTGCAGCACGAACGCCACGATGGCGCCCACCACCAGCACCAGGTTGTTCTTCTCGCCCATGGCTAGCGCCCCCCTTCGTTGGATGAATTGCCGTTGCCGGAGTTGTTGGAGCCGTTGGAGCTCGACGAGGAGCTGCTCGAGCTTCCCGTGTTGGATCCGCTGGAGCTATTGGAGCCGCTTGTGGAAGTCGAGCTGCTGGAGGCCGCGGAATCCGAATCGTCGTCATCGGATGCGCCCACGCTGGAAACCACCAGCACGTCCTCGAGCGTGTCGATGGAATCGTTCGGGGAAACCAAGATGCGTCGGCTGGTGTCGCCCTGCTGGGCGTCCACCTTCACCACCGTGCCGATGATAAGGCCACGCGCATAGCTTCCGCCCAAACCCGAGGTGACGATGACGTCGCCGACGTTCACCTCGGCGTCGGCGTCCAAGTCCTCAAGGTACAAAAGGCCCACCAGGCTGCCGCGCAAGATGCCCTCGGCTCGGCTGGACTGCACCATGGCCGCGGCGCCGGATTGCGGGTCGGTGAGCAAACGCACCGTCGCGGTGCTGCCGCTTGCCGATACCACCTGGCCCACCACGCCGGAGGTTCCGATGACCGTCTGGCCGGTCGAGATGCCCTCGTTAGCGCCCTTGTTGATGATGACCGTCTGGCTCCATGCCTCGGAGCTTCGGCCGATGACGCGCGCGCCCGTGCCCTCGATCTGGTAGTTGTCCTTCAAATCGAGCAGCTTCTGAAGGCGCTGGGCCTCCTGCTTGTACTCCTCCATCTGGGCATACTGCTGCTCAAGCTGGCTGTTGTACTCGCGCAAACCGGTCAAGGTGCTCTGGTCGGCGGTGATGTTCTCCATGGTGTCGCCCACCGTGGAGGTTGCCGCCTCCACCGAGCCGCCCACGATGCGCAGGGGGCTGACGGCGCCCGACACGGCCGACTGCAGCGTGTGCAGCGGACCGGCCGAGCCCTCGCGTCCGTAAGCCGTGACCATGATGATGCTGACCGCAATCAAGCCTATAAGCAGCGCTCGGCGCATAAGCGCCGAGCTTTGTTGTTGAAAATTCAGAGCCATAACGTTGAGGCTGTCCTATTTCGATCGCATGAGCGTCTGCTTGAGCGCCTGCGGGGTTTCGAGAACCTTCAGGCAACCCATGACCACGTTCGTCAAAGCCGTCTCGCTCACCCACACGGGGATTTCCAGCTTGTCGGTAAGGTAGCGGTCCAAGCCGGAAAGCAGGCCGCCGCCGCCGGTGAGCAGGATGCCGTTCTGGATGATGTCCGACGCCAGGTCGGGGTTGGTCTTCTTGAACGTCTCCTTGATGTGCACCACCATCTCCTCGCACGGGGCGATAAGGGCCGGGCGGACATCCTCGGACTGGATGGTGACTTCCTTAGGCTGCTCGGTGATGACGTCCTGGCCGGAGATGATCATGTCGCGCTCACGGCCGTCTTCAAACGGCAGGATGGAGCCGATCTTGATCTTGATGATCTCGGCGGTACGCTCGCCGATCTTGATGCCCAGAAGGTCGCGCAGGTGCATGGCGATGGCCTCGTCCATGCGGTTGCCGGCCAAGCGCAGGCTGGAGGACGTGACGATGCCGCCCAGGGAGATGACGGCCACCTCGGTGGTACCGCCGCCGATGTCGACGACCATGGAGCCGGTGGGCTCGGTGACGGGCAGGTCGGCGCCCATGGCAGCGGCCATGGGCTCCTCGATCAGGTACGCCTGGCGGGCACCCGCCTGCACGGCGGCCTCGAACACGGCGCGCTTCTCAACGGAGGTGGCGCCGCAAGGGATGCAGATGACGATGCGGGGCTTGGCCTGCCACGGGTACTTGCGCGGCGCGGCCTTGTTGATGAACGCGCTGATCATCGCCTCGGTGACATCGTAATCGGCCACCACGCCATCATGCAGCGGGTGCTCGGCCGAGAACGCGTCGGGCGTATGGTTGATCATGTTCTTCGCCTCGTGGCCGACGGCCAGGACGCGATGGGTGCTTTTCTCGATTGCGACGACGGAAGGCTCGTTGACGACGATGCCTTCGCCGGGAATGGCGACCAGGGTATTCGCGGTGCCGAGGTCGATGGCCATGTCGCACGACATCTGGCCAGTAAGACCCGAGAAGAAATCCAAGAATGACATGTAGGCAAACCCCTTGTGCTACGTTTCTAGTGAAACCAGATTCTAGCACAGGCGATTTCACCCGGTTTCCCTGCGCATGGAAATCCATCAGGGGTACGCATTAGGGGCGACGAGGAAAACCCCGGCCCCATACCGAGCATCAAGTCCAAACAGGCAAGCACCGAGCGAACCGTTCGCAGCACTCCATAAGCCCCTTCCCCATTGCGCCAACGAGGCGCACCCGATCGCCAGCATCAAGAAGCGGCCCGCATTTCGCGGGCCGCCTTCGTTTCTGCTATTCGGTTCCCTAGTGCACGCTGCAGCTGAAGCAGGGGTCGTAGGCTCGCACGAGCTTCTCGACCTCGGCGCTCACCTCCGGCGCCTCCGCGCCGTCGGCGATGAGCTTCTCGGCCAGCACGCGCATGTCGGCCTCCAGGTTCGCGCAGTTCTGCGCCGTGGGGGTCATGATGGTGGCATGCACCACGCGGCCGGAATCGTCGAGCTCGAGCTGATGGAACACCGTGCCTCGCGGCGCCTCGGTGAAGCCCGTGCCCACGCCTGCGCGCACCTCGAACGGCACCGGGGCGCTGTCGCCCTCGAACGGCCCGTCGGGCTCGGCGAGCTTGCGGCACAGATCGGCGCAACGTCCCAGCGCGTCGAGCACCTCGACCGCCTGGGCGACGTTGTTCAGGAACGGGTTGCGCTCGGGCGGGCGCAGGCCGGCCTTTGCGGCCGCAACCTTCGCCTCCTGCGAAAGCGCGCCCCACGATGCGTTGATGCGCGCCAGCGCGCCGGTGAAGTAGGTCTTTCCCGTCTGCCTGCAGCGGGCGAACAGCGCCGCGGAATGCGATACCTCGTACTCCTCGACCTGCTCGCAGGCCCTATCGGCGTCGAACGTGACGCCCGCGTCCAAGAAACGCGCCCAGCGGCTGTCGGCCACCGGGTAGCGGCCTTCGGCCACCATGGCCATCATGTCGCCCTGGGTGGCGATGTCGGGAACGGCGAAACCGTTGAACAGGTCGACCACCGCGCGGGCGAACTCGCGCTCGGCGTCCAGCTTGTCGGCCATGGCCAGGTACTCGTCGCGCGTAGGCTCATGGGTGAAGCCGCCCACCACCGCGGTGATCGGGTGGATGGAGCGGCCGCCCACCAGGTTGCACAGCTGGTTGCCCAACGACTTCAGGCCAAGCGCCTGGTCGAACAGCTCGGGGTTGGCCTTGGCCAGCGGAAACACGCTAGCCATGTCCAGGAAGTCGGGCGCGGCGAACACGAACAGGTGCGACGCGTGGTTTTGCAGATAGCTGCCGTACACCAGAAGCTCGCGCAGCGCGCGCGTGCGGTCGGTGACCTCCACGCCGAAGATGCGCTCAATGGCCAGGATATCGGTGATCACGTGACTTGCCGAGCAGATGCCGCACACGCGGCTGGCGATATACGGCACGTCTGCGAACTTGCGGCCCACCACCATGGACTCGAATAGGCGCGCCGGCTCCACCACGTTCATCTCGCAGGTTTCCACCGCACCGTCTTTGATGGACAGATGCACGTTGCCATGGCCCTCAACGCGGGCGATATGGTCTACCGAAATGGCGGTCCTCGTCATATCGATTCGTCTCCTATTCGCGCGCCGACTGCACGCGTTCAACCTGGTTGAACAGCGCCAGCGCCTCGTCGAAATCGTCCGGGTCCACGCCCGCGCGCTCGCACGCGGCGCGCGCGGCGTCAAGGTTGGCGTCGGGGGAAAGCCCGCGGCAGCCGTTGCACGCCCGCCCGAGGTTCACGCACTTCGCACCGCATCCGGCAACCGTCACCAGGCCCAGGCACAGCTGGCCCTGGTCGAAGAAGCAGTCGGTGCCGTTGCGCTTGCACTGCCCGCACATGGTGCCCGTGCGATCGAACTTGTTCGACCCGTACAGCGCGCGCTGCAGCACGTCGATGAAGTCCATGGTGTCGACCGGGCAGCAGCGCACCGTGTGGTCGACGTCGATGACCGCGCCGACCGGGCGCGGTACCACCATAGAGC
>NZ_CAKTYH010000053.1 GCF_934632265.1 uncultured Senegalimassilia sp. | reverse complement strand
GTCGTCGGCAGCGAATCGGCGCGGCGGATCGCCATGGGGGACCCGCCGTTCGGCGCGTGGCGGCCCGGCGCAGGGGATCGATGACGCGGCGCGGCGGGCCCGGTGCGCGGGCGGATTGCTCGCCGTAATCGTGCAGTCCGTGTGAAAATCGCGCAGTAACCCCAGATGGGCACACATGCCCCATTGACTTCGAAGCGGCTGAAACCGTAGACTATAAAAGTTCGCTTTCAAAAGCCCCGTAAACGCAAGGTGGAGGCAGCGCCAAGAAGGGAAGTCCAGAC
Organism: uncultured Senegalimassilia sp.; assembly: GCF_934632265.1. Lineage (GTDB taxonomy): Bacteria > Actinomycetota > Coriobacteriia > Coriobacteriales > Eggerthellaceae > Senegalimassilia. The sequence goes on along the minus strand of NZ_CAKTYH010000053.1, from coordinate 12,493 downwards.
CCGACGAAGCGCGCCGGCGTAGGAAACCGGCAGCAGACAGACTTGCACTTTTGAAAAACGACACCCTGTGCGCTGTGGTCGCACAGCGTAACAGGAAGGACATGGAGGAAAAACAGTGAAGACGTATCACGCTAAGCCTCATGAAGTTGAGCGCAAATGGTACATCATCGACGCTGAGGATCAGGTCCTCGGCCGTGTTGCCACCAAGGCCGCTACCCTTCTGAAGGGCAAGCACAAGCCGCAGTACACGCCGCACGTGGACACCGGCGACTTCGTGATCATCATCAACGCGGACAAGGTTCGCGTCACCGGCACGAAGGAGCTGAACAAGGTCTACTACCACCACACCGGTCATCCGGGCGGACTGAAGTCTGAGACCTTCGCCGAGGCCATGGCCAAGCATCCCGAGCGCGTCATCGAGCATGCCGTCAAGGGCATGCTGCCGAAGAACACGCTGGGCCGCAAGCAGGGCATGAAGCTGAAGGTTTACGCTGGTGCCGAGCACCCGCATATGGCTCAGAAGCCGACCGAGATCAAGATGGAGGGCTAAACCATGGCGAATGAAGCATTGTACTACGGCACCGGTCGTCGTAAGAACGCTGTCGCTCGCGTGCGTCTCGTTCCCGGCACTGGCAAGGTGACCGTCAACGGTCGCGATGGCAAGGAGTACTTCGGCCGCGAGGCTCTGCTCGACTATGCCAAGACCCCGTTCAAGGTCACGGATACCCTGGATCACTTCGACGTGCTCGCCCGCATCGACGGCGGCGGCATCTCGGGTCAGGCCGGCGCTCTGCGTCACGGCATCTCCCGTGCCCTGCTGGCAGCTGGCGACTACCGCGCCGAGTTGAAGAAGGCTGGCTTCCTGACGCGCGACGCTCGTATGGTCGAGCGCAAGAAGTACGGTCTGAAGAAGGCCCGCAAGCGCCCGCAGTTCAGCAAGCGCTAAGGTTTGTTTCCTTTGGCTGCGCCTCGCGCGGCCGTGCAAGCCTGGAAAGCCCGTTCCGCGAAAGCGGGGCGGGCTTTCCGCGTTGTCGGGGGAGTTTGGGCTCGGATGCGGATGTCCCGTTGTCGGGGAGTTAGCTGCGGGCCCGGATGCGGGGCCTCCGGTCGCGTTATCGGGGTTTTTGCTGCAGCCGCGTCACCGGCCTCCTACGCCGTGAAAGGCCGCGTCCCTCCGATGCGCGGCATCATTGCTGGCGCAAAAGCCGCCGGTGCGTTCGCCCCTTCCGTAACGAAACGTTCCATATGCGGAAAACTGCCGGAAACATAGCGCCGGTACCGTAAGTTACAGCAAGTTGACGTGCTGCTTGCCGGTTCGAGATGCTAAGCTACGAGAGTTGACAAACTCGCTAACCTGTAGCATGCAGTGGTAAGGGAAGCGCGCGTCTGAAAGGTAACTATGAAGGAGCTCACGCCTATGTCGAAAATTCCTGAGATCTACGGCTCGATGGTGTTCAACGAGCACACGATGCAGGAGCGACTGCCATCTGCAACGTACAAGGACTTGATGAGGACCATCAAGAAGGGCGAGCCTTTGAACCTTGAGGTCGCCAACGTCGTCGCCCATGCCATGAAGGAATGGGCCATCGAAAAGGGCGCCACGCACTACACGCATTGGTTCCAGCCCCTTTCCGGCATCACCTCCGAGAAGCACGACAGCTTCCTCGATCCCACCGGCGACGGCCGCGCCATCATGAGCTTCTCCGGCAAAGAGCTTATCCAGGGCGAGCCCGACGCCTCCAGCTTCCCGTCCGGCGGCCTGCGCGCCACGTTCGAGGCACGCGGCTACACGGCGTGGGACCCCACCAGCTACGCGTTCATCAAGGACGAGGTGCTGTGCATCCCCACCGCGTTCTGCAGCTACACCGGCGAGGCGCTTGACAAGAAGACCCCGCTGCTGCGCTCCATGAGCGCCATCGACGAGCAGGCCAAGCGCGTGCTGGCGCTGTTCGGCGAGACCGCAGACCGCGTGGTCACCACCGTCGGCGCCGAGCAGGAGTACTTCCTGATCAGCGAGAAGGATTACGCAAAGCGCTCCGACCTCATCATGACGGGCCGCACGCTGTTCGGCTACTCCCCGCTGAAGGGCCAGGAGCTTGAGGAGCATTACTTCGGCGCCATCCGCCCCACGGTCAACGAGTTCATGAAGGAGCTGGACAGCGAGCTGTGGAAGCTGGGCGTGTCGGCCAAGACCAAGCACAACGAGGTCGCCCCTGCGCAGCATGAGCTGGCTCCGCTCTACACCAACGGCAACCGCGCCATCGACGAGAACCTCCTGACCATGGAGAAGATGCGCCTGCTGGCAAGCCATTACGGCCTGGTGTGCCTGCAGCACGAGAAGCCGTTCGAGGGCATCAACGGCTCCGGCAAGCACAACAACTGGTCCATTTCCGCCGGTAAGACCAACTTCCTCGATCCCGGTGAGACCCCCATGGACAACCTGCGCTTCCTGGTGTTCCTCACCGGCGTTATCCAGGCCGTCGACGACTATCAGGAGCTGCTGCGCATGACCGTGGCCTCCTGCGGCAACGACCATCGTCTGGGCGCCAACGAGGCCCCGCCGGCTATCGTGTCCATCTTCCTGGGCGACGAGCTGGGCGCCATCGTGGACGCGCTGGTGGACGACCATGAGTATACCTCCGCGGAAAAGGTTGCCGTTGACCTGGGCGTTTCGGTGCTGCCGAACTTCCTGAAGGACAACACCGACCGTAACCGCACCAGTCCCTTTGCCTTCACCGGCAACAAGTTCGAGTTCCGCATGCCCGGCTCCGCGGTGAACTTGGCCGACTGCAACATGGTGCTCAACACCGCCATGGCCAAGTCGCTGAAGGACTTCGCCGACGCCATGGAAGGCAAGTCCGGCGAGGAGTTCGAGTCCGCCGCCATCGCCTACATCAAGGAGACGCTGAAGAAGCACCAGCGCATCATCTTCAACGGCAACGGCTATTCCGACGAGTGGCCCGCCGAGGCAGAGCGCCGCGGCCTGGCCAACAACCGCACCACCGCCGACGCGCTGCCGGCCTACGTTGCGGAGAAGAGCATCAAGCTGTTCGAGGAGTTCAACGTGCTCACCGAGGTAGAGGCTCGCAGCCGCTACGAGGTGAAGCTGGAGAAGTACACGAAGCTCATGAACATCGAGGTCCGTACCATGAAGCGCATGACGCGCCGTACGTACCTGCCGGCCATCAACAAGTACGCCACGCTGGTTGCCAACGAGATCAACGAGATGAAGGCCGCTTGCGCCGGCATCGACACTTCGGTGCAGGACCAGCTGCTCAACACGGTGGTCGACGGCATCAAGGAGATCAACGATGCTTTGAACGAGCTGCATGCCGCGCACCTGGCCATTCGCGACCTGACCGACGAGCAGGAGAAGGCCAACAAGTACGCGCACGAGATCGCTCCGATGATGGAACGCCTGCGTGCGGGTGTCGACGCCATGGAGATCGTGGTCGCTCACGACTTGTGGCCCGTCCCCACGTACAACGACATCCTGTTCTACTGCTAGCAAACGGGGTTCAACCGAAATGCGAAGGAAGCCGCCCGCGGGCGGCTTCCTTTTTGCGTTTTGGGTTGGAGGGGAGAAGTTGGAGGGCGGTACGCTGCGGAAGCGTTTGGGGGCGCTTCCGCAGGCATGCCCCCGAGCCGCCCGATCGTCCTGCGCGCCGAGGTCGGCTCCGCAAGCCTTACAGCTGATCGGTGTCCAGCCAGATGGTGAAGGGGCCGTCGTTGACTAGGCTGACCTGCATCATGGCGCCGAAACGGCCGGTTTCCACGTGCGGCACGTCTTGGCGGGCGCGTTCGACGAACTGCTCGTAAAGCTGTTCGGCCTGGTCGGGTGCGCCGGCGCCGGTGAACGAGGGCCGGTTGCCCTTCTTGCAGTTGGCGTACAGCGTGAACTGCGACACGATGAGCACCTGGCCATCTACGTCGGCCAACGAGCGGTTCGTCTTGCCGTTCTCGTCCTCGAAGATGCGCAGCTTGAAGATCTTGCTCCACAGCCGCTCGATCTGCTCGGGGCCGTCGTCCGCGCCCACGCCCAGCAAGATCAGGTACCCGCGCTCGCACGAGCCCGCCGTTTCGCCATCGATATCAACCTGCGCATGCGTCACGCGCTGCACCAAAGCCCGCATAAGGCCCCCTTTCACGTTTTGCCCACCAGCATAACGCATCGCCGGGATTCTAAGGCGCCACGGACCGCAATGACCCGCCGTCGGACGCTTCGGGGACGTAGCGCTATCTGTCCGGATTGCAATCACGGGGAGGTGCTCCTCGCGCAAGTTCGCCACCCCGCCGGGGCACTTGGAAGACGCTTGGGGGACGTAGCGCTATCTGTCCGAATTGCGGTTGCGATGGAAGTGCGACTCGGGCTCACTCCTGCTGCCCTTTGGCGGCGGCGAGGCTTTCACGACAAAACCCGGACAGATAGTGCTACGTCCCCGAGATGTCGTCCCCGAGATGTCGTCGCTCGCGGCGGGGGATGCTATCCCAGATCTTGCAGCAGGAACTTCCAGGCGGGTTTGACCTCGATGCGTTTGCCGTCCTCCTCGATGACGCGTTCTTCCTCTTTCGTGATGATAAGCAGACGCAATGCTGAATCACTGATGTTCGCCAGCTTCACTAGGTTACCCACTTCGCGGGGCTTTGCGCTGTCGGAGAGCGAGTAGGCGACCTGCACGGCAAGACCCTGCTCGGGCACGTAGAAGTCCACGTCGATGCCGTTTTTTGGTGACTTTAGATAGTGAAGCTCCTCGCCGAACGCGTCGAGCATTGCGACAGCTATTTCGTTTTCGAGCAGCGCCGGCTCTTTTCCGATCAAGAACAGGTTGAGCAGTCCGTTGTCGCTAAAGTAGCGTTTAGGGTTTCCCTCGCGTTCCACGAATTTCGCCACCGCGTTTTTCACCTCGAACAACAGGTACGACTCGCGCGCCATGGCCAGATAATCGAGTAGTGTTGCCTTGCTGATTTTGTAGCCAAGCGCATTCAACGTGCCATGCAGCGCCGTGGCAGATGTCTCGTTGCAAACGGTTTCAGCAACTTTTTTCATGAGCACACGCAGGGTGCCGGGGTTGCGAACGTTGTTGCGCGCGGCCATATCCCCCAACAGAACTTTCTGATAGACGCTTTCCACGTACTCGCGCGGCGAATCGTAGCGAAGTGATTCCGGGAAACCGCCGTATTGATAGAACGCGTCGAACGCACCTGCGATTGCGCCCTTTGCTTTCGTTGAATAAAGAGCGTTGCTGTCATGGGCTATTCCGGACGCATCCAGGTATTCATCGAAGCGGTAGGGCGTCACATGCTTGACAAGGTAGCGCCCTCCGAGCGTGGTGGCTATCTGACTGCTGAGCATTTTCGCGTTGCTGCCGGTTATCCACACACGTTCACCAGCATCGGCTAGGCGGCGGGCGAACTTTTCCCAACCGTTGATGTTCTGGATTTCGTCGAAGAAGTAATAACCAGGTTGCGTGCTGAGCTCGCTGTGCACCGACAGGATGTCGTTGAAATCGGCGATGCCGAACTCGGCCAAGCGCTCGTCTTCGAAGTTGATGTAGATGATCCGATTCCAGTCCGCGCCTGATTCCACCAAATCGCGGACGATCCTGTAGAGCAGGGTGGATTTGCCAGCGCGGCGCAAGCCTGTGACCACATAGTTCGCTTGCGGGTCGAATGTGTAACGACGTGGCACGATTCTCGCGTTTTGGATGATTTCGCGTTGATCGAAGATAACGCTTTTCAGGACTTCGTGATTCATTCAATGTCCAATCTGTTCAGTGTACTGAACAGATTATATAGCAATCTGTTCAGTACACTGAACAGATTAAGGACCACTCAGATGGAAAACGCACGTGCTCTATGCGTCTTGAAGTCACGCAAACTTGAAAAGCCGTTTTCAGGAGAACGATTATAGACCGCCTTGCTTGTCCTTGGAGCCATGGCGCCCAAGCGGCAAGAAGCCCGGACACATAGCGCTACGTCCCCAAAGTGTACAGGGCAGCTGCCGCTGCCTCTACGCCTTCTCCTCTTGGATCAGGTCGATCATCTCTTGGCTTGAGTGCACGCCGAGCTTCTGGTAGATGTGCTGGCGGTGGGTGCTCACGGTGCTCTTCGACAGGCACAGCTGATCTTGGATGTAAGCGAGGTTGCGGCCTTTGGCGAACAGCGTCATGATCTCGGTCTCGCGCTCGGACAGGCCGCAGCGCGCGGCGACCGCTAGACACTTGTCGGTGAAGCGCCGCTTCCTGTCCGTGGGGAGCAGGTTCACGGCGAAGGCCAGGTCGCGTTCGGTGAACGCCATCGTGGTCATCATGACGAGCAAAGCTCCCAGCACGGCGCACGGGAACACCTGGGCAAGCCCGAACGGCGTGAAATGCACCACGTAGCGTCCGATGAGCATGCCGACCAAAGGGCCGAACGTCCATCCCGCGCGAACGAACTGGAACACGCGCACGCTGGTTGCGGGATATTGGTGGCACGTGCCGCAGATGAGCACCCATGCCAGGATGCCGTAGCACTGGAACGCCGCCGAGTTGAGCGCATAAGGCGCCACGGCGTCGACAGGGTAGAGCAGCGGCGCGGGCAGCAGCAGCGCGCCGAGCGCCAGGAACAGCATAAGGATGCGATAGCAGTACTCGGGTGCCCGCGGGGTTTTCATGCTGACCAGGGCCAATGTGATGATCGTGGCGCCCAGCCCGACGATAAGCGCCGCGCCCGCCTGGATAAAGGCGTAATGCTGCCCGCCCATGCCCGCTATGCCCATCTGGATGTACAGCGTGCGCGCAAGCTCGTTCGCGCAGCCTATAAGCGCGCAGCACAACATCAGGGCCAGCGTAAGGTGACGCAGCTGGCGCCGGTTCTCCGGGCTGGCGGGCTCGGCTTGCGAAGGCAGGGGCTTGTCGCTGATGGCTTGCTTGCTTTTCTGCGTGGAAGCGCCCGTGTCGCGCAGGAAGGAGCTGATCGCGGGCATGCTGGCGGCGAACAGGCACGATTCGAACGGCCCGAAGAACGAGAACAGGCAGAACAACGCCGACATGCACAGATAGCCTACGGCGGCTATGGCCGCGGTGGCCTTCGCCGAGAATTTGCTCACAAGGATGCCGAACTGTGCCAGGAAGATGCCTGATGAGATGCCCGAGACGATGCCCGACGCGGTGGTGAGGGCGATACCGGCGGCGAACATTCCCGCTGCCGGTTCTCCTCCAGCCCAGCCGGCGGCAAGCGGCAGCAGCAGCGTGGAAGCGGCCATGGCGATGGCGGCTCCTGCGCGCGCGGGCGTCTTCGCCAGCCAAACGGCGCATCGCTTGTGCTCGATACCGATGAGGACCTGTGTGAGCAGTAGCGTGCAGATGGATATCAGGTACACCGTGTCGAGCACGGGTTCGCCTTCGTCGCCCACGATGTTCAGGCTTTGGAACGTCATGGGAACCCATGCCAGGAAGCAGCCGAGTGCCACGCCCGTCAACGCTTCGGTGCGTCCAAGCGATTCACGTGCCTGCTCCCCTTTGCTTGCCAGCGCCTGCGAGAGCCCTTTGCGGCTCTTCGAGTCATCGCCGGCGCCTTGCTTGGGTTTGCCGCAGGCGCCGACCGTGCTGCGCGCCCCTTCGTTATCCGACGCGCCGACCGGAGCTTGCGCCATGCGCGGGCTCTCGGTTTTCGCGGCGCCCGTGGTCCTTTTCTCCCCCAAGAAAAATCCTCTCCCTCGTCTGGGGTGATTATAGTACACCCCTTCCGCATGTCTAAACCCGCATCATCAAGTAAGCCAGGGAGAACACTCACTTTGGGTATCATCCCAGGTCAACAGCATCATGTCGCTAGCATGATTTCGAAAACACGCCCTCAACCATGCTGCCGGCTGGATTCGCCGCCCGCTTCGCGCATCGTATCGTCAACAAGACGAACGCACCGCGTGCTCGGCCCCAAACCCCAAGCAAGCCCCGGGCGCGGTGATGTTCCGCAGGATCTCGGCAAGCCCCGGGAACCTGAGAAGAGGGGCGGCAGGCAGCCGAAGACGAGGGCTGCGATGCCGTACGACCACAGAGGAGATGGCGCCCTTCGAGGCGCCGAAGGAAAGGAGGATGCATGGGCAAGCTCACGATGACGCGCCGCACGTTCGCGAAGATGGCTGCGGCGACGGCCGCCGCCGTCGGCATCGCGGCCCCGGCAAGCTCGGCGCTGGCCGAGACCAAGACCGGCTCCGCAAGCGTCGGCGAGGTCAAGCGCATTCGTTCCACCTGCCGCGGCTGCGGCAAGATGGAATGCGGCGTGTGGGTGTATGTGCAGGATGGGAAGGTCATCCGCAGCGAGGGCGACGAGGCCGCCTTCCAGTCCATGGGCAACCATTGTTCCAAGGGCCAGGCTTCGCTGCAGGCCGCGTATCACCCCGATCGTCTGAAGTACCCCATGAAGCGCACGAACCCGAAGGACTCCAACGATCCGGGTTGGCAGCGTATCACCTGGGACGAGGCCATGGATACCATCGGCGAGAAGTTCAGCGAGCTGCAGTCCAAGTACGGCAACGAGACGTACTTCAGCATGGCGGGCACCAGCCGCATCTGGTCCATGGGGCCTTATAGCGCGTTGAAGCAGTGCTTCGTCAGCCCGAACGCCATCCAGGCCAACGAGATCTGCAAGGGCCCGCGTTTCTACGCCACGAAGCTCAACGACTACAACGCCTACAGCTGGATGGAGACGGTCGGCCGTCCGCGCGTGTACGTGCAGTGGGGCGGCGCTTCGGAGCTATCGAACTATGACGACTCGTGCCGCACCACAGTCGACGTGGCCACGCGCGCGGATTACCATATCCTGGTGGACCCGCGCCAGACGAACCTGGGCAAGGAGGCCGACATCTGGCTGCCGCTGCGCCCCGGCACCGACGCCGCCATGGGCCTCGGCTGGATCAACGTCGTCATCAACAAGGGCCTCTACGACGACCTGTACGTGCGCAAATGGATGAACGCCCCCATGCTGGTGGTGGAGGACGAGGATTGGGAGCCTTCCGTCTCCGATTCGCAGTCCACGCACGGTTCGAAGAAGAACCGCCTGCTCAAGCAGTCCGACATCAAGGAAGGCGGCTCGAACACCGCGTTCATGGTGCTCAACGAGGTGAACGGCGAGCTTACGTATTACGAGGCGAACGGCAAGTCCGTTGCCCAGTCCGTTACCGCGACTTCGGCCGCGAGCCTTGATCTGTCCGGCTCTTCGTCGGGCCAGCTCCCTCACTGGGAGGGCGAGGATTGGAAGCCCGCGACCGCCGGCCGCGAGGCCCAGATCCACGGTTTGGACCTGACGGGCCAAAGCCAGGGCTTCGTCATCGACGCCACCCCGTTCATCGACGGCCTGTACCCCGCGCTGTACACGCCCGAAGGCGGCCTTGAGGTCGAGCTGAAGGACGGCAGGAAGGTGCGCTGCCGCACCGTTTGGGAGCATCTGTGCGACCGCGTGGCCGAGTACACGCCCGAGAAGGTCGCCGAGATCACCGGCTGCAAGGCCGAGGACATCGAGCGCGCAGCCACCATCTACGCCACGCGCCTGGATCCTTCCACCGGCTACGGCAACGGCGGCATCCAGTACATGCTCCCGCTCGAGCATAGCTGCAACTCGCTGCAGACCAACCGCACCATGGACATCCTGTGCGGCATCACCGGCAACATGGACATCCCGGGCGGCATGCGCGGTTCCACCGCCGGCTGGCCGTTCTTCGACCTGGCTATGACGCTGCCCTCCGCGGCCTCCGTGAAGGGTTCGCCCGACCAGTCGAAGATCATCGGTGGCGACAAGTTCCCCATGCTGGCCGACCCGAAGTGCAACCCCAGCTGGGCGGATGCCACCAGCATCTATAAGACCATCGAGACGGGCCAGCCCTACAAGCTGTCCTGCGGTATCGGCCAGACCGGCGACCATATGAATCAGTCGAACAGCCTGTATGCCTACGAGCAGCTCAAGAAGCTGGACTTCTGGGTGTCCATCGACCTGTGGGAGACGCCTACCGTGGGCATCGCCGACATCGTGCTGCCGGCGGCGCACTGGATGGAGCTCGACTGCATCCGCAAGTCGCAGGGCTCTTCCGGTTCGTTCGGCGCCACGTGCAAGGCAGTGGAGCCCCCGGCGGAGGCCGAGCCCGACCTGAAGATCGTCATGCGCATCTTCAAGGCCATGGGTCAGCCGTATTGCGACGGCACCACCGATGACGAGAAGTGGCCTATCGACAACGCCGAGGACGTGTGCAACAACATCGCGCTCGCCGGCTTCCGGATTCCCGAGTGGCAGGACTACAAGAAGGCCTTCCAGGAGAACGGCCCGTGGGACTCCAAGATCGAGAAGCCCGAGGCATGGGGCACGTATCGTCGTTACGAAACCGGTTGGGCAACCACGTCCGACTCCCCGGCGGCGGTGCAGGCGGTCATGGACCATCCGCAGGGCTGGGACACGTCCACCGGCAAGCAGGAGATCTGGTCAACGGTCATCGACAACTACTATCCCGATGACGACCAGGCCATTCCGACGTTCCGCGAGGCTCCGCACGGCCCGGTCGCCGATCCGGACCTGTTCACGGACGACAACTCGTTCCTGGCAACCACCGGACGCCGCATCCCCGTGTACTTCCACAACGAGCATCGCCAGCTGCCCTGGTGCCGCGAGCTGTGGCCGGTGCCGCGCATCGAGATGAACCCCGAGGATGCCGAGCGCATCGGCGTCGAGCAGGGCGACTGGGTGTGGATCGAGACGAAGGAGCACAAGATCCGCGAGGTCGTGGACCTGTACCACGGCATCGCGCCCGGCGTGGTGAACCTGGAGCACCAGTGGTGGTTCCCCGAGCTGAAGCAGGCCGACAAGGGCTTCGCGCTGTGCGGCGTGAACTGCCTGTTGGACAAGGATGCTCAGGACCCGTTCATCGGCACGTCGAACCTGCGCGCCTACGGCGTGAAGGTGTACAAGGCCACGGCGGACAACTCCCCGTTCGGCAATCCCGTGCCCTGCGGCGACGACGGCACCGAGATCATCCATGATTCCAGCGATCCGCGTCTGAAGGCGTGGGCGCCTGATTACGAGGGGAGGACGCAGGCATGAGCCATCCGGCAATCGTAACCGACCTGAACAAATGCGTCGGTTGCCTGGCATGCAGCGTAGCGTGCAAGGCGTTCAACGGCGTGCCGATCGGCAGCTTCTGGAACAAGACGCTGCGTATCGGCCCCTATCCGACGGCGGAGGGCTCTGGCCACTTCCCGGACGTGTACACGTACTTCCTGACCGTGCAGTGCCAGCACTGCGCCGACCCGGAGTGCGTGAAGGTGTGCCCGACCGAGGCAAGTCACATCGCCGAGGACGGCACCGTGCAGATCGACAAGTCGAAGTGCATCGGCTGCCAGTTCTGCGCCATGAGCTGCCCTTACGGCGTGCGTTACCTCAACGAGGAGGAGCGCGTCGTCGAGAAGTGCACCTTGTGCGAGCAGAAGACCGCGCAGGGCGAGCTTCCCCAGTGCGTCACGCAGTGCGGCGGTTTCGCGCGCTTCTTCGGCGACTTGGATGAGGGCATCGAGAGCTTCCGCGGCCCCTACGACAAGACGCTTGGCGAGCTGACCGGCGAGGACGGCAACTATCCGATCAAGCCGTTCAAGGACTCCGACGTGCATCATCTGCCCGATGTGGGGAACCATCCCTCGTTCCGCTACATCCTGCGCAACCATGAGTGGAAGGGAGAAGAGTAATGGAACTGCAATGGCCTCTGATCCTTTTCACCACCCTTACCGCGTGGGGCTGCGGCGTGCTCGGCGGCGCCGGCGTGCTGGCGCTCAAGGGCGCGGGCAGGAAGTCCCAGCAGCTGCTGGCGATCGTGTCCTGCGTGCTTCTGGCGCTGGGCGGCATCGCCGTGTTCTTCCACCTGCAGCACTGGGAGCGCATCTTCAACGGCTTCGGCCACATCACCTCCGGCATCACGCAGGAGCTGATCGCGATCGTGGTGTTCGTGGTGGTCGCCGTGGCGTACTTCGTGCTCGCTCGCAAATCCGACGACGGCGGCACGCTGCCGAAGTGGATGGCCTGGGTGGCCGTCGCCATCTCGGTCATGCTGGCCGCGGTGTGCGCGCACTCCTACATGATGCCGGCCCGTCCGGCGTGGGACAGCGTGCTCGAGGTGCTCTCCATCGTGGGCGCCGCCTGCCTGCTCGGCCCCGCCACCTGCGCGGTGGTGCTGGCGGCCAAGGGCGAGGAGACCGGCGAGTGCGGCCTGCCCGCCGTGGCCGGATCGGCCGTCGGCGCGGCGTGCACCGCCGCCTACGCGGCCTTCATCCAGCTGAGCGCCGGCGCGTTCACCGAGGTGGGCTACTACTTCGACCCGACGCACCCGACCAAGGCCGTGGCCGACGCCGCCGCGACCATCGCCGCCCAGGCCCCGCTTCTGTGGCTGGGCGCGGTGATCGTGGGCGCGGTCGTGCCGCTCGTGTGCTGCGTGATGGCCCGCAAGAAGGGCGACGCCGCCAGCTGGAAGGTCTTCGGC